>NZ_CP110679.1:614166-921250 GCF_026167525.1 Sphingomonas sp. M1-B02
GATCCGGCCGAGCTGTATACCGACGTGCTGGTGGAGTCCTACTGAGATGGCCGTTGAACTGAAAATGCCTGCGCTGTCGCCCACGATGGAAGAAGGCACGCTGGCCAAATGGCTCGTCAAGGAAGGCGACGTGGTCAAGTCGGGCGACATCCTCGCCGAGATCGAGACCGACAAGGCGACGATGGAGTTCGAGGCGGTCGACGAAGGCACGGTCAGCCAGATCCTCGTCGCCGAGGGCACCGACAATGTGAAAGTGGGCACCGTGATCGCGATGATCGCAGGCGAGGACGAGGATGCGTCCGCCGCGCCGGCTCCTGCGCCGGCTGCAAAGGCGGAGGCTCCTGCGGCCGAGCAGAAGGCCGCCGAGTCCGATGTCGCCCCGCCCAAGAAGGCCGCGAGCGGCACCGAGCAGTTGGCCAGCACGAAGGCGGCGACGGTTTCCGACCCTGATCTTCCCGCGGGCACCGAAATGGTCAAGACCACCGTCCGCGAAGCCTTGCGCGACGCGATGGCCGAGGAAATGCGGACCGATCCGCGCATCTTTGTGATGGGCGAGGAAGTCGCCGAATATCAGGGCGCCTACAAGGTCACCCAGGGCCTGCTCGAGGAGTTTGGCGCCAAGCGGGTGATCGATACGCCGATCACCGAATATGGCTTTGCCGGCATCGGCACGGGCGCGGCGATGGGCGGCTTGAAGCCGATCGTCGAGTTCATGACCTTCAACTTCGCGATGCAGGCGATCGACCACATCATCAATTCCGCCGCCAAGACCAATTATATGTCGGGCGGACAGATGCGCTGCCCGATCGTATTCCGCGGCCCCAACGGCGCGGCGTCGCGCGTCGGCGCGCAGCATTCGCAGAATTACGGTCCCTGGTATGCTAGCGTGCCCGGGTTGATCGTAATCGCGCCTTATGACGCGGCGGATGCCAAGGGGTTGCTCAAGGCCGCTATCCGCAGCGACGATCCCGTCGTCTTCCTCGAGAACGAGCTGATGTACGGGCGCAGCTTCGAAGTGCCCAAGCTCGACGATTATGTCCTGCCGATCGGCAAGGCGCGGATCGTGCGCCCGGGCAAGGACGTGACGATCGTCAGCTACTCGATCGGCGTCGGGCTTGCGCTCGAAGCCGCCGAGGCGATGGCGGCGGAAGGCGTGGATGCCGAAGTGATCGATCTGCGCACGCTGCGCCCGCTCGACACCGCGACGGTGCTCAAGAGTCTGAAGAAGACCAATCGCATGGTGGTGGTCGAGGAAGGCTGGCCGACCTGCTCGATCGCATCGGAAATCGTTACGGTGGCGATGGAGCAGGGCTTCGACGATCTCGATGCGCCCGTGCTGCGGGTGACCAACGAGGACGTGCCTTTGCCCTATGCGGCCAACCTCGAGAAGCTCGCACTGGTCAACACGGCCAAGGTGATCGAAGCGGTTAAGAAGGTAACGTACCGCTAAGCGCGGTCAGCAGGTGGACGGGGTAACTCCCGCCACCTGATAGACCCCGCTGGTGCCGCCAATCAGATCGCGCCGATCGCGGACCATCATCGAGGCGACCTCGTTGATCTCGCCCGCCCACGGCGTCTTCACCAGCGGCCTATAGATATAGCGGACTTCGACGAACATCGCCGCGCCGTCGTCCGGAGCGATGGTCTGCCGCCCCGTCGGACCGATGCCGGGCTCGTTGGTCTTGGTGGCGACGGTTCCCCAGCTCGAGCTCAAGCTGGTCTTGCTCCCCTTGCAGCGCTGCCAGCGGATCTTGTAGCGGCTGTTCGTATTGGGATTGGCGACCGGCTCGACACTAGAAATGATCACGCGACCGTTTTCCAGAAGGTCTAGCTCGCCCGATTGCATATCGGCTCCCGTCAGCAGATCGTTGATATCGGCTTCGGTAATCGTCTTTGCCTGAAGCTGGCTGCCACTGCCGATACGCGCGGCGTTGTCCGCCAGATGCAGCGCGATCTGGCTGATCCGCATCTTGGTGATGATATAGTTGGTCAGCTCCGCGCCTGTGAGGCTCAAGGTCAGCAGGATCGGCAGCGACAAGGCGAACTCCAGCAGCGCCAGGCCGCTGGTTTCCCGGCCGAGCCTGGCCAGGAACGCCTTTGCTTGGGTGCTAATACGGGTCATGCGCAATTCCGAACCTTGGGCACGGCCTGATCGCCATAAGGCTGGTTCCGCAGCACGGTCGAACCCTTCACGGTCGTCTGGTTCGAGCCGCCGATGAAGCGATAAATCGGGAAGAAGCGGGGATAGCTGACGGTAACCGAGTACAGCACCGCATCCTTCGCGCCGCCCTGACCGCTATTGCCGCCGCTCGCGTCCCAGTTCTGGTTGTTGTTGTTGTCCTCATACGGCTCGCCACCGTTGCACGTATTGTTGCCGTCGGTGTCGGTATAGGGCTCGAACTGGGCGGCCGCGGCGTCCGAGAAGGTGCGGTAATATTCGCGCGTGATTGTTACCGTCGCATTGTTCGCCAGCGCCCCGACCTGGCTGCGCACGCGCCCGTCGAGCGTGGCCCGCCGGGTCGCCTCGGTGCCGCTTTCGAGCGAGGAGTCGCGCGCCGTCTTCTGGACGACGCCCTGGAGGACGCCGCGCATGTAGAGCGTGTGCGAGACATCGAACGCACCGACCAGCAGCATGCACAGCACCGGCGCCACGATAGCGAATTCGATAACCGTCGCGCCGCGGGTCTCGCTTACGAGGCGGCGCGCGATACCGCCGCGGATGGCAGTCGCCCGGATCCTCACCGCGTCAGCCGCAACTGTGAGATCTGATCGGCGATCGAGCGGAAGGTCTTTTGCAACTCGGTCGAATCCTTGGCACTGAAATAGCGGCCCGAGGTTGCGCAGGTTTTGAGCCTGGCTTCTGTATCACTGGTTACCGATCCGAACGAGATGACCCACAAGGTGTAGGCCGCCTTGCCGTTGAAGGTCGAATTCTTGATCTTCGCGCACAGTGCCGCAAAGCGAAGGTCGACCTGCTGATCCAGCAACGCCTGATTGGGGGCGGTGTTGTCGGGCGTCTGGCGGCGATCGAACCAGGGAATGCCATAGGCATTATAATCGCGTTCGCTCGTGTTGGTATCGCCATCGGTCATGAAGATGATGTGACGTTCGATCTCGCCGCCCTGCGAGGTGAACGCATTGTCGGCAGCGAACAGCCCTGTCGGCGAAGCAAACCGCGCGCCCCACAGCAAACCGATATCGTGATAGGTATTGCCATCCGTCGTCAGGCCATCGACATAGTCGTCGAAATCGCTGGCTGTCGGCCACGTCTGCAGCCGTTTCGCCTCGCTCGGGCAGTACCCAGCGGACTGATTTCCGTAATTGTCGGTCGTGTCGATCGACGAACGGTTCCAATTATTGTTGCCGCGGCGCGTATAGATCAGTCCGGGCAGCCAGGGCTTCCACTTCGTGTCGTCGCTCGTGGTCGGGATCGATTCAAAGTCGAGATCGAGCGCGGTCGTGGGGATCGGGCTGTAATTGGTGGTACGCTCGGTTTTGCGTTCCTCGATGCAGCCTGCCCAGTTTATCGTCTTGTTCGTTCCGCCATCCTCGATCGGCAGGACGAAGCTGTTGTTCCAGCTCGTGCCGTTTTTGAGGACGCCGACCGAGACCGGGAGCTGGTTGTAGCGCCACCGAGCAAATGTGCCGTTCTGAAGATCTTCCACCTTACGCGTCACCGTCCGCGTTGCGCTACAGGTGCTGTTCGTTGCTGACCAGCCCGTTATGTTGGTCAATGTTTTCTCGAAGGTGCGACGGGTATTGTTGTTGCTATAGACGTAAGCGGTCTGGGGATTGAACCCATAGGCTTCTGCCGTATTGTTGTTGCACATATTCTGCGGTACGCCGGTTTGCGTAAATGGCGCAGAAGAGAGCAGGGTCGCGCTCACCTCCCGCCAATCCGTAGACGTGCCAGCGTTCCACTGTGCCTCGCGCGTCTGATAATTCCAGCTATCGACGAACCACTCCGGCTTAAGAAGCTTGCCGACGTTCACATTGGTCGCATAGGGCATGAAGCCGAAGCGGATCTGCACCTGGTTGCCGGTGCCGCCCGACGGCTCGTCGCCGTCGCAATCGGTGTCGGTGATGTCGAGGCGCGCGACGATCTGATAGAAGCATTTGACCGCAATGCGCAGGCCGGCGATCTTCGTTTTGTTGTCGCCGGACGGGACGTCTCGCATCGATCCCGTCGTATCGAGCACGAACATCACGTCGGTATTGGGCAAGCGCATCTCGGCGTCGCAGGCCACCGCCAGAGTCTCGGTGGTACGACCGAAAATGCGCATCAGCGTCATAGGCAGCACGGCGGACGCGGTGCCGCTCACCTTGCCGGCGGCCTCGGAGAAGCTGCGCGTCACGTTGGTCGCGCCATAGGCCGCGCTGTTATAATTGGCGTCGAAGAATTTTTCTGCCTGGGTGCGGGGCGCGTAGCTGTTGAAGCCCCAGGTTCCGCCGCCCATCATCTTGCGGCCGGCAAGCGCGCCGGCATCGCAGGCATGTTGCAGCCGCGTCTTGACGATGTACATGCGGCTTATGTCGACACCACCGCCGACCATGCCCGCGAGCGGGATCAACGAGAGTGCGGTAAGCGCCAGCGTGTTGGCACGCGTATCGCGAGCGAACCTCGTGAGGAACCCCCGTGCTCCGGCCCAACTTCGCACCTTGTGCCCCGTCATTCGCATACGATCCCCGATCAACGAGGCGTCATGCACCACCTCTCGCTAATTCCCCCTAAACCCCCGTGGTTAACGCTTGCCTTATGGAGGCGCTGATGGACGATCCGGATCCCGAGCGGGCGCTAATCCTGTCCTACGCGCCTGTGCAGCGGCGCGAAGGTCTCGCCGCGCTGCTGGCGCTCGACGCGGCGCTCGCCAGGCTGTTGCGCACGACCCGCGAGCCGGCGGTGGGGCAGCTTCGGTTGGCCTGGTGGCGCGAGGCCTTGGCGGCACTCGATTCCGGACCTGCGCCCGCCGAGCCCGCGCTGCGCGGGATTGCCGAGCATGTGTTGCCCCATGGCGTCAGCGGCGCATCGCTGGTGCCGATCGTGCACGGCTGGGAGGTGCTGATCGAGGACGCGGCGCTCGACGAGCGCGCGCTTGGCAGGTTCGCCGCAGAGCGTGCGACGCTCTTCAACGCGGCCGGGCGGGTGCTGGGCGCAGGGCGAGGCGACCCGCTGACCGCGGCAGGCAAGGGTTGGGCGTTGGCAGATCTCGCACGCAATCTCGATGGTGCCGGGGAGGCCGCAGCGGCCCGAGACCTGGCGATCCCCGAGCTGTGTGAAGCGGCGGCCGCCCGCTGGAGCCGCAACGGCCGCGCGCTGGGCGCACTTGCGCATCTTGCCCGGATGGACCTGGTTGTCGGCGACGGCGCGCCCGTGCCGTTAGGGTCGCCGCGTCGCGTCGCTCGCCTGGCCTGGCATCGGCTCAGCGGCCGCTAGACGCTTGCCATTTCGTGCAGGTGCGCTAGCCTTGGGGTCTGGCTGCACGGAGACGGCCGATATGGCGCTATCTGGTGGGAGCGGGCGCGGCGGTGCAGCTGGCGCTTGCCGGGATCTTCCTGATGCGGGGCAGCGCCGCATCCGAGCCTAGCGTGCCTCCCGCGCCGGAGGCGGTTCTTGCAGCGACAGCGGCTGACGATCCTCTGCCCAGCGAAGTGCCCAGCGCGACGGCGAAGACGCGCAAGCAGAAGCGATTCGATCGCTACGACAAGGACCGCAACGACGGAATCTCGCGAGAGGAATATCTGCTCTCGCGGCGCAAGGCATTTGCGAAGCTCGACGTCGACCGTGACGGCAAGCTGGGGTTCGAAGAATGGGGGGCGAAGACTACGGCGAAGTTTGGTGGGGCCGATGCCGATAAATCCGGCGTTCTGACCCGTACCGAATTCGCGTCCACCGCGCTCAAGCCGCGCCCTGCAAAGGCCAAATGCGTCTGTCCGGCGGCGGCCCCGAAGGACGAGGCAGACGACTAGGCCGCGAGCCAGTCGTCGAACGCTTCCCGGGCGCGTGCGGTGTACATCAGCTTGCGATCGGCTTTTTTGGTCCGGCCGGCGATCGGCGGGAACAGGCCGAAATTGACATTCATCGGCTGATAGGTCTCGACCTCCGCCTCGCCGGTGATGTGGGCGAGCAGGGCGCCCAGCGCCGTCTCGCGCGGTGGCGTGGGTAGCGTGGTGCCGGCGAGCTCCGCCGCGGCGAAGCGGCCCGCGAGCAGCCCGATCGCCGAGCTTTCGACATAGCCCTCGCACCCGGTGATCTGGCCGGCGAAACGGATGTTGGGGCGTGCCTTCAGGCGCAGCGTTCCATCAAGCAGCTCGGGGGACTTGATGAAGGTGTTGCGATGCAGCCCGCCGAGCCGGGCGAATTCGGCCTTCTCGAGGCCCGGAATCGTGCGGAACAGTTCGACCTGGGCGCCATGTTTGAGCTTGGTCTGGAAGCCGACCATGTTCCACAAGGTACCCGACGCATTGTCCTGGCGGAGCTGGACGACGGCATAAGGCCAGCGGCCGGTGCGCGGATCGTCGAGGCCGACGCCCTTCATCGGACCGTAGCGCAGCGTATCGACTCCGCGTTCGGCCATTACTTCGACCGGCATGCAGCCTTCGAAATAAGGGACATTCTCCCACTCGCGGAACTCTGTCTTCTCGCCGGCCAGCAGCCCGGCGTGGAAGGCGAGGTACTCGTCCTTCGACATGGGGCAGTTGATATAGTCCTTGCCGGTGCCGCCCGGGCCGACCTTGTCCCAGCGCGACTGGTACCAGGCGGTGCTGAAGTCGATGCTTTCGAAATGGACGATCGGGGCAATCGCGTCGAAGAAGGCGAGACTGTCTTTGCCCGTTGCGGCGCCGATGCTTTCGGCGAAGACCGGGGCGGTCAAGGGGCCGGTGGCGACGAT
Source organism: Sphingomonas sp. M1-B02 (assembly GCF_026167525.1). Classification (NCBI taxonomy): domain Bacteria; kingdom Pseudomonadati; phylum Pseudomonadota; class Alphaproteobacteria; order Sphingomonadales; family Sphingomonadaceae; genus Sphingomonas; species Sphingomonas sp. M1-B02. The sequence goes on from NZ_CP110679.1 coordinate 621,057, forward strand.
GGTGAGGCCTTCGGTCGGCAGCGTCTCGATCCGTTCGCGGACGATCGTGATATTGGAATGGGCCTCGAGCATCGCGGTGACGCCGTCGGCGAAGCCGTCGCGGTCGACGGCAAGCGCGGAGCCGGCGGGGACCTGGTGCTTGTCGCCCTGCGCCAGGATCAGCGAGCCCAATTGGCGCATCTCCGAATGGAGCAGGCCCACCGCGTTGCGCTCGGCATCGTCGGAGCGGAAGCTGTTCGAGCAGACGAGCTCGGCTAGTCGATCGCTCTGATGCGCCGGGGTCATGTGGCCGGACCCTCGCATTTCGGAGAGGCGGACTGTGTGGCCGGCATTGGCCAATTGCCAGGCGGATTCGGAGCCGGCGAGGCCACCGCCGATGATGTGGACGTCGTATGTCATGCCCGTCGCCTAGCGTGTCGCCGCGCGGATGACTATGACCTGGCGCCATGAAAGTCCGGCTGGTCGATCTCCTTTTGCTGGCTGCGCTGATCGCGGGAGTCAGTTTCTATTTCACGCATTGGCTGGAGGTGGCGGGCTGGGCGAAGGTGGTGTGGAAAGGGTCGGGGGTCGGGCTGCTTTCTGCTTGGGCCTTTGCGCGGGGGAGGCCTTGGATCGGACTGGTGCTTGGTCTGGGCGCATTGGGCGATGTGTTGCTCGAGACTATGGGGCTGACGATCGGGGCGGTGGCTTTTTTGGTTGGTCATGTGCTTGCGGTGAGCTTTTACTGGCGGAGCCGGCGGTTGGCCGCTGCTGTGCCGGTTGGGATTGCCTTGGCGGTTTCTGTCGTCTCCTTTCTGTTGAGCGGCGACATCGGCGTTGCATTCTATGGGCTCGGGGTCGGGGCGATGGCGGGGGCGGCGGTGGCTAGTTCGTACCGGCTGGCTGGGGTCGGGGCAGTGTCGTTCCTTCTCTCGGACCTGCTCATCTTTGCGAAGATGGGGCCGCTTTCGGCATCGGATGTACCCGGGTTGGTCATCTGGCCGACCTATTTTGCCGGCCAGGCGTTGATTGCGTGGAGCGTGGTTCGGAGCGAGCGGCGTGAAAATCTACACGATCGGATATGAAGCGACGACGATGGGCGAGTTCCTCGCGGCGCTGAAGGGCGCGGGGGTGGAGCGGCTGATCGACGTGCGCGCGCTGCCGCTTTCGAGGCGCCCGGGCTTTTCGAAGAACATCCTCGCGGCCAGCCTGCGCGACGTGGGCATCGACTACGTCCACCTGAAAAATCTCGGCACGCCCAAGGCGGGGCGCGATGCCGCCAAGAAGGGCGACGTGGCGACGCTGGAGGCGGCGTACGACGTCCAGCTCGGGCTGCCGGAGGCGCAGGCGGAAGCGGCGCGGATGCGCGCGCTGGCGGCGGAGAAGCCAAGCGCCCTGCTCTGCTTCGAGCGCGATCCGAGCCATTGCCACCGCACCCTGCTGCTCGACGCCGAGGGCGAGGGCGCGGAGGTGATCGACCTGTTTCCCTGAGCCCAAAAAGGAGCAAGATGATGATCGACCATATCGGATTTGCCGTCGCGGACGCCGAGACGTCCGCGGCCTTCTATGCTGCCGCGCTGGCGCCGCTCGGCATCAAGGAGATGATGCGCTTCGGCTCCGGCGATCCCGAGTGCAGCGGCACCGCGATTGGCTTCGGCAAGGAGCATCCCTTCTTCTGGATCGGTGACAAGGAGACGGTGGGCGCGGGGACCCATGTCGCATTCGCCGCGGCGAGCCGGGCGGCGGTCGACGCCTTCCACGCTGCCGCTTTGGCGGCAGGCGGCACGGACAATGGCGCGCCGGGTCTTCGCCCGCATTATGGCCCGACTTGTTATGCCGCGTTCGTGCATGATCCCGACGGGGTCAATGTCGAGGCGGTGTGCCACGCGCCTGAGTGACCGACGGGGCTGCGCGCGCTTGGATTCCCACTTTTCTCGTGTTTCGTGAAACTCCGTTTTATAACTCCCGCACGCTCGGCGGCGGGGCAGGCGGGGGCGGCGGGCTTACGGTGCGCGCCGCCCTGCGCTTGGCCTCGCGCTGAGCGAGGGTGCGCGGCGGGCTGCCGGCGGGGCCGAGCTATGCGAGAAAACCATATTCGCGGCGCACATCACCAAAGTCGCGGTCACCAAATCCGATCGTGTCCTGTTCAAAATCGCCGAACAGACGAACTTCCTCTACTGTCCGCGTCGTATTCTCGTTGTTACTGCTGCGGGTGTGGTCAACCTCCTTGTTACGGCCAAATTTCAGAAAGGCGCTGAACGACCAGGTCTTTTTCGCGGCTTCGGCGTCGATACCATAGCCGAGTTTACGCTGCTGCTGGTCCACCGAGCTCAGATTGATCTTGCCTTCGTCGACTGAATCGAAGCTGCCCCGCTGAATAACGAACTTGCGGATCGAGCCATGAACAATACGCGCATTGTCGAGCTGGAGCCTCATCAACACTTGCCAAGTATTTAGGTGCAAATACTCATCGTCGAAGGGCAGGCTTGGTTTGCCGCAGGATATCGCGGCGTACAGTGGGATTTCATCGAAAGAATCACCCTGTTGGATGTTAATCCTCAACGCCGCTAGATCAAATACGCCGTCCGCGCCGACAGGTTCTGCATAGACTGCCCGGCGAATTCAGCGTTCCGTCTCGGCCGGTCGGGATTCCTCATTGTTTGCCATTCGTCCCGCCCATTAGCCTGGTGGTTTTCCCAGATTGCCCGAAGCTAGACCATAAGCATTATCTTGGCTCTGGCAATTATGGGCTCGGCGGCCCGCCGCTTTAGTGGTTAGCTGAGGCCCTTTCCCCGGATGCCGTTGACAAGCCGAGGCGCTAGTCCGGGTCGCGGTGAATCGACATAACCTTGTTAGTCAGCACTTCGTCGATCGAGAGATTCCTTAGGCTTTAACCGCTGACGTCGCTTCCGCTGGATGCCTGCCGGAACGTCGATATCTCGTGGCCAGACATCGACTAACCCGCCTTCCGCCGCTCCCGCATCTCCTCATTCAACATCTCCGCCAACAAAACTGCCAGCTCTAGGCTCTGCCCGGCGTTGAGCCGCGGGTCGCAATGCGTATGATAGCGGTCGGCCAAATCGAGCTCGGTCACATCAACTGCGCCGCCGGTGCATTCGGTGACGTTCTGCCACGTCATCTCCGCGTGGATACCGCCGGCGAAGACGGTTACGCCGCTTTCATCCGAGTCAGCGGAAGCGCCACGGTCTCCAGCGTCGTGAGGTCCAGCCCGGTCGAGGCGCCGTCGATGTCGAGACCGATCATCGTACCGTCAGCGTCCAGATCGGCGTTTACGCCTGAGGCAATTTCCCGCGTCTCTACGCTCGGGCCCGCCTTGAGCTCGATACAGAGGCTGTCGGTTTCGGCGTAATAGTGAAGCTTCATGTCGGTTGCCTGAAGTTGCGGGCGAGGAAGGCGTTGTGGACTGTCTCGCCGTCTTCGAGCGTGACCACCCTTAGCATGCGCGGCGCGGTTTCGCCCGGCAAAAATGACGGCGCCCCAGAAGCGGATGCGTCCATCGTCCTGCACTTCGTAGTGGACCGGCTCTTCGATGACGGAGCGGCACCATTCGCGCTCGATATAGGGGCGCTGGCGAAGGACCTGCTCCTCGAAGTAGCGGGTCGTCTTCAAGCGGCGGCCTTCCTGCGCTCCGACATTTCCTGGTTGAGCATCTCCGCCAGCAAGAACGCCAGTTCCAAACTCTGCCCCGCGTTCAGCCGCGGGTCGCAATGCGTGTGGTAGCGATCGGCCAGGTCGAGCTCGGAGATGTCGATCGCGCCGCCGGTGCATTCGGTGACGTTCTGGCCGGTCATCTCGGCGTGGATGCCGCCGGCGAAGGTGCCTTCGGCGCGGTGGACGGCGAAGAAGCCGCGGACTTCTGCGAGGATGCGGTCGAACGGCCTCGTCTTGTAGCCGTTGGCGGCCTTGACGACGTTGCCGTGCATCGGATCGCAGCTCCACACCACCGAATGGCCTTCGCGCTTGACCGCGCGGACGAGCGGGGGGAGGCCTGCCTCGATCTTGTCATGGCCGAAGCGGGTGATGAGGGTCATGCGGCCGGGGGTGCGCGCGGGGTTGAGCGTGTCGAGCAGGCGCAGGAGCGCGTCGGGCTCGAGGCTTGGCCCGCACTTCATGCCGATCGGATTGCCGATGCCGCGCAGGAACTCGACATGCGCGCTGCCGTCGAAGCGGGTGCGATCGCCGATCCAGAGGAAGTGCGCGCTGGTATCGTACCAGTCGCCGGTCAGGCTGTCCTGTCGGGTGAGGGCCTGTTCGTAGGGGAGCAGCAGCGCTTCGTGGCTGGTGTAGAATTGGGTGGCCTTGAGCTGGGGGACGCTGTCGGCATCGATGCCGCAGGCGGCCATGAAGTCGAGCGCCTCGCCGATGCGATCGGCGACATCCTTGTAGCGCTCGGCCCAGGGGCTGGAGCCGAGGAAATCGTGGGTCCAGCGGTGGACCTGGTGGAGGTTCGCATAGCCCCCTTGCGCGAAGGCGCGGAGCAGGTTGAGCGTGGCGGCGGACTGGCTGTAGCCCTGGATCATGCGCGCCGGATCGGGGATGCGGCTTTCGTGGGTGAAGGCGATGTCGTTGATATTGTCGCCGCGATAGGAGGGGAGGGTGACGCCGCCGATCGTCTCGTCGTCGGCCGAGCGGGGCTTGGCGAACTGGCCGGCCATGCGGCCGAGCTTCACGGTGGGGAGCTTGGACGCGAAGGTGAGGACGACCGCCATCTGGAGGAGGACGCGGAAGGTGTCGCGGATATTGTTGGGGTGGAATTCGGCGAAGCTCTCGGCGCAGTCGCCGCCCTGGAGGAGGAAGGCCTCGCCGCGGGCGACCTTGGCGAGCTCGGTGGTGAGCTCGCGCGCCTCGCCGGCGAAGACGAGCGGGGGATAGTTGCCGAGCGTGGCGGTGGCGGCGTTCAGCGCGGCCTGATCGGGATAGGTGGGGAGCTGGCGGGCCTCGGCCTGGGTCCAGCTGTCGGGCGACCATCCCATGTCTTGCTCCAGATTGCGGACGTACCAGTCCTGATGGTGGGCGATGCCGTTGGCGGCGATCTGATTGAGGATGGCGGCGGAGGCGCGCTTGCCATCCTCCTCCCAGCCCTGGACGGTGGAGCCCGGCGTATCGAACCAGGCGCCGAATGCGGCGCGGGAAAGGGCGCGATCCTCGCGGAAGCGGCGGATCTTGGAACCTGCGAGTGTTGTCATGAAGGGGCGCTTACCCTTGCGGGGTAAAGGGTGGCAAGGGGTTTTTACCCTGGCGGGGTAATTTGCGCATTTGACAGGAGGGGGTGGGGTGGCCATCTTGAGGGCATGCTCGCTTTTGCGACCTTTAAGCGCTTTCGCTTCCACTCGGGACAGCTCGCCGCACGCGGCTAGCCGGGCGCGTCCGGCTGCCTGTGCGCAGCGGCGACGTCCGGTCATCAGCAATCCTCCGCCGCGCCTGCCTGATGCCGCGCGGCCACCCTTGAATGTGAAAGCGTGAACCTGTGGAAAAACTGCATGACGTGACGGGCGACAGTCGCCCGGCGATCCGGCTCATCGATAGCGAATGCGATGCGCTCTATGCGCTGGCGCTGACGATCCAGCCGCGCAAACCCGATCTGGCGGCGATGCTGCTGGCCGAACTCGACCGGGCGGAGGTCTATGCCGCGCGCGACCTGCCCGACGACGTGGTGACGATGGGCAGCCGGGTGGAGTTCGTCGACGAGAACAGCCTGGTGCGGCGGACGGTGGAGCTGGTCTATCCGCAGCATGCCGACATCGCGGCGGGGCGGGTGTCGATCCTGTCGCCGGTGGGGGTGGGGCTGATCGGGATGCGGGCGGGGAGCTCGATCCTGTGGCCCGATCGCGAGCGGCACCTGCGCACGCTGCGGATCGTGCGGGTGTTCGCGCCCGAGCGGACGCTCCAGCGCGGCGAGGCGGCGCTGGCCACCAGCTAAGCCCCTTGTGCGGGGGCGGGGCGCTGCATAGGATGCGCACTGCCGGGAGTCGCAGGCCCGGCAGGCGCGGCCATGCGCCGAGGAACCAGCTAGAACGCGGCCCCTTCCGATAGCCACAGGCACGAAGGACGAGCGGCGGTCCGGAGAGGCAGAAAGCTCCTAGCGGGAGAGTTTCGTGCTGGTTCGCGTGCGGATATCCTTTTCATGACGATCGTCGACTGGGTCGAGGCGATTGCCGCGATGCTGGCGGCGGGCTTGCTTGCGGGCTTCGCCGGCGGGCTGTTCGGGATCGGGGGCGGGTTCGTCGTGGTGCCGGCCCTGTTCTTCGTGCTGCCGCTGCTGGGGGGCAGCGCGGCCGAGCTGGCGCATGTCGCGATCGGGACCTCGCTGGCGACGATCGTCGCGACCTCGCTGCGATCGGTGCATGCCCATGCCAAGCGCGGGGCGGTGGATTTCGAGATGCTCAGGAGCTGGGCGCCGTGGATCGTGCTGGGCGTCGGCGGCGGCGTGCTGCTGGCGGCGCGGGTGCCGGGGGCGGGGCTGGCGATCATCTTCGGCAGCGGGGTGACGCTGATGGCGCTGCATTTCCTGTTTCCCTTGTTCGGCGGGCGCCAGCTGGCGACCGAGATGCCGGGCGGCGCGGCGCGTGCCGGAATTGCGGGCGGGCTGGGCGCTTTCTCGTCGCTGCTGGGGATCGGCGGGGGGACGATCGCGATCATCGTGATGACGCTGTGCGGCAAATCGATCCACCGGGCGATCGCGACCGCTTCGGGGATCGGGGCGATCATCGCGGTGCCGGGGGCCGTGGGGTTCGTCGCGATCGGGCTGGGGGCGCCGGGGCTGCCTTACGGATCGCTGGGGTTCGTCAACGTGCCAGCCGCGCTGGTGGTGACTTCTACGACTTTGATCTCGGCGCCGTGGGGCGTGGCGGCGGCGCATGCGCTGAGCCCGCTGCTGCTGCGGCGTGTGTTCGGACTGTATCTGGTGGCAATCGGCATCCTGATGATCGGCAACGGCCTGCGGGCCTAACAGGGAGACGGGCGATGGTGATGGTTTCACGACGGGGCGTGATCGCGGCAGGCGCCGCAACCGCCGCGTGCGCGGCATTTCCGGCGCATGCGCGGCGGGCCGAGACGGACGCGGCGCCGCTCTTCGGGCCGGCGGCGGGGGTGGCTTTGCTGTCGCGCAACGAAAATCCCTATGGCCCGGCGCCGAGCGCGATCGCGGCGATCAACCAGTGGGCGAGCAAGGGATGCTATTATGCCGATGGCGGCGCGAAGAAGCTGACCGCGATGATCGCCGAGCGCTTCGGCGTGACCCCCGACCATGTCACGATCGGCAGCGGATCGACCGAAGTGCTGAGCGCGGCGGGGATGGCCTTCGCCGGGAAGGGCGCGATCCTGTGCCCCGAACTGTTCTGGGACACGACCGCGCTCTATGCCGAGGCGAAGGGCGCGAAGCTCAAGCGGGTGGCGATGACCGACGGGCTCGAGGTCGACCTGGACGCGATGGCCGCGGCGATGGGCCCCGATGTCGGGATGGTCCATATCTGCAACCCCAACAACCCGACCGGGCGTCTGCTCGACGGCGACAAATTGCGCGGCTTCGTCCGCGCGGTGAGCCCCAAGGCGCCGGTGCTGATCGACGAGGCCTATATCGAGCTGACCGACCGGCCGGGCTACAGCTCGGTGGCGGGCCTGGTGAACGAAGGGCTCGACGTGGTGGTCTGCCGGACCTTCTCGAAGATCTACGGCATGGCGGGGCTGCGGGTGGGCTATGCGGTCGGGCGGCCCGATACGATCGCGAAGATCCGCGACTATGAGACGAGCTTCGGGGGGAATACCGCCGGGCTGGCCGCGGCGATCGCTTCCTATGACGATACGGCGTTCACGACCTTCTCGAAGAACCGGATCGGCGAGGCGCGGGGGATGCTGCAGGCGGCGGTAAAGAGCGCCGGGCTGACCGCGCTGCCGAGCGAGACCAACTTCCTGTTCGTGAAGGTGGGCGATGCCGACACGGTGCAGAAGGCGATGGCCGAGAAGGGGATCCTGATCCGCGGGGCTTATGGCAAGTGGAAGAACTGGTCGCGGGTGAGCACGGGGAAGATCGAGGATGTGCGGCGCTATGTGGCGGCGTTGCCGGGGGTGGTTAGGGCCTGAATTCTAGCCCCTCCCCTTCAGGGGAGGGGCTTTAGTAGGTCTAATAGCCCGCGCTCAGATCGACTTCGTTCTTGAGCGGCTCGCCGGCCAGGAACGCGTGCACGTTCGCCACGAACAGCTCCGCGGCGCGGACGAACATCCGCGTCTGGCTGCGGCCCGAGAGGTGCATCGAATGGATGATGTTGGGGGTGGTCCATAAGGGGTGTTCGGGGGGCAGCGGCTCGGGGGTGACGGTATCGAGGAAGGCGCCGGCGATGCGGCGCTTGTTGATCGCTTCGATCAGCGCCTCCTGGTCGATCAGATCGCCGCGGCCGACATTGACGATCCAGGCGGAGGGTTTGCATGCGCGCAGCTCGGCCTCGCCGATCATCGCCTTGCTCTCGGGCGTGGCGGGGGCGGCGAGGACGATCCAGTCAAACTCGGGGAGGCGCGCGCGCCAGGCGTCGGGGCCGATCGTGCCGGGCGCGGCGGTGCGGGTGACGCCGGTGACGGTGACGCCGAAGCCGGCGAGGCGCTCGCCGATCAGCCGGCCGATCGTGCCGTAGCCGATGACGAGGGCTTGGGTTTCGAACAGTTCGAGCTTGCCGGGGGCGTCGCGCGGCCATTCGTGCCGGTCGGCGGCGCGGACGACCTGATCGAAGCGCTTGGCGGCGACGAGCACGCCCATCACGGCGTATTCGGCGACCGTATGCGCGTTGACGCCGCTGCCGTTGGTGACGCGGGTGCCCTGTGCGAGGAGTCTCGGCTTATCGAGCGGATCGAGCCCGGCATAGATGGTGGAGAGCCATTTGAGCTTCGTGCCGGCAGCGGCGGCGGCGGCCCATTGGCCGGGGACGTTGGAATCGACCCAGCCGATATCGGCGTCGGCGACCAGCTCGATCGCTTGCTCCGGGGTGGCGAACCAGTGGACGTCGACGCCCGGGGGGAGGTGGGGCTCGACGAGCGGGCGGGCGAGAGCGGGGAGGACGGCTTTCATGGGGGTGGGATAGCCGACCCACCTTGGTTCGTCATCCCGGCGAAAGCCGGGATCCAGGGTGGCGGAGGGCAGCGCTGCTTGGCTCTGGATCCCGGCTTTCGCGGGATGACGGATTGGGGTTGGGGCGGTGAACGCCTAAAGCGCGGGCTTCCAGTCCCAGCCGAGCGGATCGCCGTCCATGACTTCCACGCCGGCGGCGGTGAGTTCGTCGCGGATCGCGTCGGAACGGGCGAAGTCCTTGGCGGCGCGGGCTTCGCGGCGTTCGGTCAGGCGGGATTCGACGTCCTCGGCGGTGAGCGTTGCGCTTTTAGGGGCGAGGCGGAGGGCTTCGCGGGTGAGGCCGAGCAGGTTCAGGCCGAGGACGGCGTCGAACTCTCTTACGAGATCCATCCGATCATACGCAATCAAAGCTTTGTCGCTCACCAGCTCGTCAAGCACAGAGAGGGCTTTCGGCGTGTTCAGATCGTCCGACAAGGCTTTATCAAGTCGCTCTGAATATACGAAGCTTGCGCGAGATTGCTGCGAAATTTCTCTTTGTGCTTTTAGTACGGAGATCGCCATGACTAGCCGTTTCAGGCGGGTGAGCGCTGCCGACAGGTTTTCTGCGGTGAACTCCAGCTCGCTGCGATAGTGCGCTTGCAGGCACATCAGGCGGTACGCCAGCGGGTGCACGCCGGCGTCGATCAGCGACTGGAGGGTGGTGAAGCCGCCCTTTGACTTGGACATCTTGCCCTGGCGATCGACCAGGAAATTATTGTGCATCCAGAAGCGCGCGCCCGAATCGCCGCAGCCGCAAAAGGCCTGGTTCTGGGCGATTTCGTTGGGGTGGTGGATCTCGCGATGATCGATGCCGCCGGTGTGGATGTCGAACGGGGCGCCTAAATATTGCAGGCTCATCACCGAGCATTCGAGGTGCCAGCCGGGGGCGCCTTTGCCCCAGGGGGAGTCCCATTCCATCTGGCGCTGCTCGCCGGGCGGGGACTTGCGCCAGATCGCGAAATCCTGGGGGTGGCGCTTGCCGGCGACGGGATCGATGCGGCCTTCGCGTTCGTCGTCCTGATTGCCGGCGAGGCGGCCATAATCGGGGACGGTGCTGCTGTCGAAATAGAGGCCGGAATCGAGCTCGTAGCAGTGCTGCGGCGCGATCTTCTCGGCGAAGGCGATCATCTGGGGGATGTGATCGGTGGCGACCGCCCAGCGGCTGGGCTCGCTGATGTTGAGGTCGGCGATATTCTGCTTGAAGGCCGCGGTGTAATGCGCGGCGACGTCCCAGATGCTTTTGGACTGCGCCCTGGCGGCGGCTTCCATCTTGTCGTCGCCGGCATCGGCGTCGCTGGTCAGGTGGCCGACGTCGGTGATGTTGATGACGTGGGTGAGGGCATATCCCTTCCAGCGGAGGACGCGGCTCAGCGTGTCGGTGAAGACATAAGCGCGCAGATTGCCGAGATGGGCGTAATTATAGACGGTGGGGCCGCAGGAATAGACGCGCACGCCTTTTGCCGGGTCGAGCGGGGTGAAACGCTCGAGGCAGCGGGTCATTGAGTTGTAGAGGGTGAGGGGGTGGGCAGACATGCGTGCGGCCATAGCGGCTCTGTTTCTCCACGTCATCCCGGCGAAAGCGGGAGCCAGAGCCACTTAGGACATTACTTGTGACCCTGGATCCTGGCTTTCGCCGGGATGACGGTGTTTTGTGGGGAACGGCCCTCGTTGTGAAGGGTTAAGAAATCCGAAGCGTCCGTGCCCCGCGGCGCCCCGAAAACTGATCTATATCAGGCGGATAGCGGGAAATTGCCCTGCTTTCCGAGGAGATGACTCATGTCCAAGGACCTATCCGAAGGCGGCGCGAAGGATGCGGGCGCCGAGCTGACGCCAGACTCCGATCCGGGCCTGCAGAACGAATCCCGCCAGGCGGTGAAGAACCAGGGCAAGGCCGTGCCGGAAGATTATCCCGGCGGGCACGAGCAGAATTGAGGAGAATCCCATGAGCGATGTTCGCGACGACGCTCCGTCTTATGTTTCCAAGGACGGCGATATCCAGAAAAGCGAGGCCCAGGGCGGCGAAGGCACCGTGTGGGGCCGGACCGTCAGCATCAATCGATCGCGCGCGGAGCTTTATGCTTATTGGCGCGACTTCGGCAATCTGGCGACCTTCATGTTCAACGTTGAGGATATCACCGTCCTCGACGACAAGCGCTCGCACTGGAAGGTGAAGGGGCCGAACGGGACCTATGAATGGGATTCGGTGGTGACCGAGGACGTGCCCGGCGAACTGATCGCCTGGGAAGCCGATGGCGACGTCAAGAATAGCGGCCGCATCGAGTTTCGCGACGGGCCGGCGGGACATGGCACCTTCGTGCGCGCGGTGATGGCCTATGATCCGCCCGCGGGCGTGATCGGCAAGCTGATCGCCACCTTCACGCAGAAGGAGCCGCAGATCCAGTCGATGCGCGACCTGCGGCGCTTCAAGCAGGTCATGGAAGCCGGCGAGATCGCGACGACCACGCCGCCGAACCGCGAGCCCGCTTCCTGATTCAAAGTTTTACCGGAGAATTCGAAATGCGCGCACTCACCTGGCACGGCAAGCACGACGTGCGGATGGAAACCGTCCCCGATCCCGAAATCATCAATCCGCGCGATGCGATCATCAAGATCACCTCGACGGCGATCTGCGGATCCGACTTGCATCTCTATGACAGCTATATCCCGACCCTGCAGAAGGGCGACATCCTCGGCCATGAGTTCATGGGCGAAGTCGTCGATGTCGGCTCCAAGTCGACGCTGAAGAAGGGGCAGCGCGTGGTGGTGCCCTTCACCATCTCGTGCGGCAGCTGCTTCCATTGCTCGAAGACGCAATATTCGGCGTGCGAGAACGGCAATCCGGCCGACAACCAGGACCTCGGCCAGACAATGTATGGCGAGCCGATGTCGGCGCTGTTCGGCTATACGCATCTGACCGGCGGCTATCCGGGCGGGCAGGCGGAGTTGGTCCGCGTGCCCTTCTCCGACGTGGGTCCGATCGTGGTCCCGGACGGGCTGGAGGACGACAAGGTCCTGTTCCTCTCCGACATCCTGCCCACCGGCTGGATGGCGGCGGAGAATGCGATGATCGAGCCGGGCGATACCGTTGCGGTGTGGGGCTGCGGTCCGGTCGGGCTGTTCGCGGTGCAGTCGGCGTTCAAGATGGGCGCCGAGCGCGTCATCGCGATTGACCATTTCCCGCATCGGCTGGAGCTGGCGGCAGGATTCGGCGCCGAGACGATCAACTATGAAGAGACCGACACCTATCATGCGCTGATGGAGATGACCGGCGGGATCGGTCCCGACGCGGTGATCGACGCAGTGGGCCTGGAGGCGCATGGCTTCTTCGCGGACAATGTCGTCGACCAGATCAAGGCGTCCACCTTCCTGGGCACCGATCGTCCGCACGCGCTGCGCCAGGCGATCGTCGCGTGCCGCAAGGGCGGGCGCGTGTCGGTGCCCGGCGTCTATGGCGGCTTCCTCGACAAATTCCCGTTCGGCGCGGTGATGGAGAAGGGGCTGACGCTCAAGACCGGGCAGACGCACGTCCAGAAGTACCTCCCGCAGCTGCTGGAGATGATCGGCAATGGCGAGCTGGATACGACCTTCCTGATCTCGCACCGGCTCGGGCTCGAGGACGCGCCCGAGGGGTACCGGAAGTTCAAGGAAGAGCAGAATAGCTGCACCAAGGTGGTGCTCAAGCCGGGCTTGGTTGCGGCGGCGTAAGGAGTAGCGAAAATGGCGAACAAATTGGCAGTGATCACCGGCGCCTCGACCGGCATCGGCAAGGAAATCGCGAAGATCGCCGCGAGCGAGGGCTATGACCTGATCGTGGTGGCGGACGAGCCGCTGGTCGACGCGGCGGGCGAACTCGACAGCTATGGCGTGAGCGTCGAGGCGATCGAGGCGGACCTTTCGACCTTCGAGGGCAACGACACGTTGCTTGCGGCCACGAACGGGCGGGAGATCGACATCCTCGTCGCCAATGCCGGGCGCGGGCTGGGGCAGGGCTTCCTGACCCAGGATCCGGCCGAGTGGCGCCACGTGATCGACACCAATGTCGTCGGCACGACCTATCTGCTCCAGAAGGTGCTCCAGCAGATGGTTGCACGCGACGAGGGCAATGTGCTGATCACCGGATCGATCGCCGGGCTGATCCCGGGCGCGTGGCAGGCAGTCTATAACGGCACCAAGGCCTATCTCGACAGCTTCTCCTATGCGCTGCGCGAGGAGTTGAAGGATACCAAGGTCAACGTAACGGTGCTGATGCCGGGGCCGACCGAGACCGAGTTCTTCCGCCGCGCCGACATGCTCGACACGCCGGTGGGCGAAGGCGAGAAGGCCGATGCCGGCAAGGTGGCGAAGGACGGCTGGGACGCGATGACCGACCGCAAGGGCCATGTCGTCTCGGGCTTCATGAACAAGGTCCAGGCGGCGATAAGCCACCTGACGCCGGACAGCATGCTCGCCAAGATGCATACGGGGCAGGCGAAGCCGGACGGTGTGGAAGAGAGCAAAAGCGGGCGGTAGGGCCTGATGCGCAAAGCGAAAGAGGGCGTCCCGGCTTCGGCCGGGGCGCCCTGTTCGCGTCAGTAGGACTCGACGGCTGCGCGGACCATCGCGTTCCAGATCTCGGCGGGGTTCGAACCGGCGGCGCGGCCTGCCTCGACCATCTCGGAGGTAGGCTCGCGCAAGGTCTTGAGCACCGCCACGGCGCGCGCGACTTCGGCCTCCCAGACGGCGTCGACCGCACTGCCGACACTTGGATCCTGGCCCTCGCCGTTGATGCTGAGCGCCTCGGCGGCGATTACGCGAGCAATCCGCTCGACGGGCGAGGTCACGGCGATGTCAGTCATGCAGGACTCCGATCAGGCGGCGAGCGCGCGTAACGGGCGCTTGCGCAGGACGTTGTTGCCGAAATTGCCGCCGGCGACGAGCGGAAGCGCGGTTGCGCAGAAGGCGCATTCGGCGGTCATCCGCCCGATCATCCACTGCGAATTGCCGCAGCTTGGGCAATGATTGACCTCCTGCGGCCGATAGCTAGCGCGATACATCCGTCTTTCTCCGAACTGATCCTGCCGCAACGGTGTGGAATCGCGGTTTGTTCCCGAGGCTGCGGCCGATGCAGCTTTCGCGCGTGCGCCGTGACCCTGATGCCACAATCCCGGTTATGAACGGCGGCTAACGGACGCGTTCAGGCGCGCTGCACGTGGCAAGGTGCATATCCCTACCAACGGTGGCGATGCCGCCCCCCACGGAGGATGTCCCATGAAGAAGATCTTGCTCAGCGCAGCCCTTGCCACCAGCGTCGCCCTTGGCGGCCTTGCCGCCACCCCGGCGGCCGCGCAGAATGATGGCTATGGCTATGGCTATGGCGATCGCGGTTACAGCCAGGACTATCGCGGCGGCGGGCGTGGGTATGACCGAGGCCACGATCGCGGTTATCGGGGCGATCGCGGCTATCGCAACCAGCGCGCCTATCGTCAGCGCTTTGACGACCGCCGCTGCAGCAACGGCGCGACCGGCACGATCGTCGGCGCGATCGCGGGCGGCCTTCTGGGCGGAGAGATCGGCCGGGGCTATCGCGGCCGCAGCACAACCGGAACGCTGCTCGGCGCCGGTGCAGGCGCGCTGCTCGGCAACCAGATCGACCGGGGCGATTGCGGCCGGGGCGGGCGCGGCTACCGCCGCTAATCCCTCACAGGATTGACAGGGGCGTCCGCGAGCAATCGCGGGCGCCCTTTGCGCGTTTCCAGTCTGAGGATGGAGGCCCGACCGGGAATCGAACCCGGGTGCGAGGATTTGCAGTCCTCTACGTCACCACTCCGCCATCGGGCCCCGATGCGAGGCGGCGAAATGCGCCGGGGGAGCGGCGCCTGTCAACAAGGACGTGCGAACATTGTTTCAAATATGCGCCGGCCTTGCTTGGCGATGACGCTGCAGCGCGATACAAGCGTAGCGATATCAACTAGTGTATTGCGCAACTAACACGGTTGTGCGACAGAGCCGGAGTGATGATGGCCCTTCCCGTCGATTCCTCGCCCGTCGAAGCGACCCGCTTCGAAGCGATGCGCCACGCAATGGTTGCGAGCCAGTTGCGGACCAACGCGGTCAACGACCCGCGCGTGGTGGAAGCGATGGCGAAAGTGGCGCGCGAGGACTTCCTGCCGGAAGCGCAGCGCGCGATCGCCTATCGCGACGGCTTGCTGCCGCTGGTCGGCGGGCGCAACCATAATTCGCCGCTCGCGACCGGGCGGCTGCTGACCGAAGCGCAGATCCGGCCGAGCGATCGCGTGCTGCTGATCGGCGCGGCGGGGGGCTATGCCGCGGCGGTGCTGGCGTTGCTCGCGGGTTCGGTGGTGGCGCTGGAGAGCGAGGAATCGCTGGCAGGGCTCGCCCGCGCCGCGCTGGCGGCAGGCGGCAATGTCGAAGTCGTGGAGGGATCGCTCGAGGCGGGCTGGGCCGCGGGGGCGCCTTATGACCTGATCGTGATCGACGGCGCGGTGGAATTGGTGCCCGATGCGCTGGTGGAGCAGCTAGCGATCGGCGGACGCGTGGTGACGGGGGTGATCGAGCGCGGCGTGACGCGGCTCGCTTCCGGACTGCGCAGCGAGGGGGGCTTCGGACTGGTCGACTTCCTCGACGTGGAATGCGCCCTGTTGCCTGGTTTCCGACGCGTACGGACCTTCACTTTCTGAAAAGAAGACAATGATGCGACTATCCTCTCTGCTTCTGGGCGCGAGCTTGACTGCGGTCGTAACGCCTGCCGCCGCGCAGACCGTGACGACTCGCCAGGGCACCGCGACGCCGGTGACCGTCCAGACGCGGGAGCAGACCGCAACTCCGGCGCTGGCCCCGGCCGCGCAACCGACGACGGACCTGCGCGCGGCGCTGGTGCAGACCTATCGGAGCAACCCCGATCTGGCAGGCGAGCGCGCCAACCAGCGCGCCAATGACGAGAATGTGCCGATCGCCCGATCGCAGGGACGGCCCGGGGCCACTTCGAACATGTCGCTCAGCGACAGCCTGTACGACAGCGACGCGACCTTCGGCCCGAGCCGAACGGGCCGGCTGGGGCTCGACATATCGCTGCCGGTCTTCAGCGGCGGCGCGGTGCGCAATTCGGTTCGGGCGGCGGAGACTCGGGTGAATGCAGGCCAGGCCAATCTGCGTGGCGCCGAATCGGATATCTTCACCCAGGCGGTGACGGTCTATGTCGACGTGCTGCGCGACGAAGCGATCGTGCGGCTGAACCAGCAGAATGTTCGCGTGCTCGACGTCAATCTGCGCGCAACTCGCGATCGATTCGAAGTAGGCGACCTGACCCGCACCGACGTCGCCCAGTCCGAGGCGCGGCTGGCGCTGGCGCAGGGCCAGTTGCGGACCGCCGAGGCGCGGCTGATCGGCAGCCGCGAAAATTATATCCGCGTGGTCGGCACCCCGCCGGGGGTGCTCGCCGCACCGCCGCCCTTGCCCAATCTGCCCGACGATGTGGCGACGGCGGAGCAGATCGCGCTGGGCAACAATCCTTTCCTGGAGGCCACGCAACTCGCGCGCGATGCGAGCCGATTCGACGTGCGGGTGGCGCGCGCCGGGCGGCTGCCGCAGGTGAGCATCGGGCTGGGCGGCAATTATTATAATTATCTGGGCTCGGTCGGTAGCCAGGGCGCGAGGCTGGGTTTTCAGGACGACGGCTTCGCCTCCACGCTGGGCGCGCAGGTCTCGATCCCGGTCTTCCAGGGCGGGCGGCCAGCGGCCCAGATTCGCCAGGCGCAGGCGCGGGAGGCCGCGGCGATGGAGAATGTGACGCTCACCGAGCGGGGCGTGATCGCGCAGGCACGCTCGTCCTTCGCCACCTATGAAAGTTCGCTGCGGGTGATCGAATCGTCGCGGATCGCAGTCGAGGCCAACCAATTAAGCCTGGAGGGCGTTCGCGCCGAGAACAGCGTCGGCACCCGCACGATCCTCGACATCCTGAACGCCGAGCAGGAATTGCTGAACAGCCAGGTGCAATATGTCACCGCCGAGCGCGACGCCTATGTCGCCGGCTTCACGCTGCTTGCGTCGATGGGCCGCGCGGAGGCGAAGGACCTGAACCTCGACGGCGGGCCGCTGTACGACCCGGCGGTCAATTACGATCGGGTGAAGGGCCGCTGGAACGACTGGTCGAACGATCCCGCGCCGACCGCCGCGAGCACCCCGACGACCGGAACCCCGGCGCAGGGCGCGATCGTCCCGCCCGGACAAGTTGATCCCTTGCTGCAGCGATCGGTTGACACCACCCGTACTAATCCTTGATTGAGCGGGGGGCAGCCAGAAGGATATAGGCCGGCTATGGGGGACATCAGCGCCGAACCTTCGATGGAGGAAATCCTTTCATCGATCAAACGCATCATCGCCGAGGAAGGCGATGCAGCGGTTGCGACGCGTACGCGGCGGAGCCGGGCCGTGCCCGCCACCGCCCGCGCGGCGCGCGACGAACTTGACGACCAGGGGAGCGACGAAGTGCTCGAGCTCAGCGAGCCGGTCGCCGACGAATTCCCCGGGGAAAGGCCAAGAGCGATGGGCGCACCGACGCCTCCCGAACCCGCCCGTGCCGAAAATCTCCGCGCCGAACCCTCGCACGACCCGGTCGCCAAGGCCGAGCCGATCCTGTCCGAACGTGCCACCGAAGCGACTCGCGGGCCGCTCGAGGCGTTGTCGCGGCTGATCGTGCGGCCGGAGGTTGCCGGGAGCGACACGCTGGAAGGCATGGTCCGCGACATGCTGAAGCCGATGTTGCGTGAATGGCTCGACTCCAATCTGCCGCAGCTCGTCGAGACGATGGTGGCGCGCGAGATTTCGCGGATCACCGGGCGGCAGTAGCGCCGCGCCCTTCCCTTGCGGGAAGGGGCGTTCGATGCTCTATCGTCCGCATGAAGCATCTCCTGCTCGCGGGCGCCATGCTCGCCACCTTCGCCGTGCCGGCATCGGCACGAGACCTCACGATCCAGGACGTCGCGGCGCTGTCGCGAGTCGGCGCGCCGGCGGTATCGCCGGACGGGCGCTGGCTCGTCTGGCAGCAGCGCGAGACCGACCTTGCCGCCAACCGCGGGCGCTTCGACCTGTGGCGGCTCGACCTGCGCCGGAAGGGCGCCGTGCCCGAGAAACTGGTGGCGGAGGCCGAAGTCAATGAAACCGGGCCGCAATTCTCGGCGGACGGGTCGACCGTGTATTTCCAGTCGGACAAGGGCGGCGAGGATGCCGTGTGGGGGGTCGCGGTCGGCGGCGGCGCGGCGACGCAGCTGACGCGCATTCCGGGCGGGTTCAGCGGCTTCAAGGTAGCGCCGACGGGCGACAAGTTGCTCGTCTGGGCGGATCGCAAGCCGGGGGCGCCGAACCTGGAGCCGGCGATGGTCAAGAAGGACCCCAATGCGGGTTCGGGCCGCACCTATGACCAGTTGTTCGTGCGCCACTGGGACACATGGGCGAATGGCGAGCGCTCGCAACTGTTCGTGCTGCCGTTCGGCGCCAACGGAGCCAGCGGCGACGGGGTTGCGATCGGCGGGGCGCTGATCGGCGATACGCCGTCTAAGCCGTTCGGCGGCGGCGAGGAGCTCGACTGGTCCCCCGACGGCAAGACCGTCTATTTCGCGCTGCGCGAAGCGGGGCGGATCGAGCCGACCTCGACCAATCTCGACATCTTCGCGGCGCCTGCCGACGGATCGGCGGCGCCGGTAAACCTGACGCCCGACAATGACGGGACCGACAGCTTGCCGGTCGTATCGCCGGACGGGAAGTGGCTGGCCTACATGTCGATGGCGCGGGCGGGCTATGAGGCGGACCGGCAGGTGCTCAAGTTGCGCGATCTGGCCAGAGGCGCGACGCGGGCGCTCACCGAGGGCTGGGATCGCTCGGTCGGCTCGATCGCCTGGGCGCCCGACGGCAAGCGCATCTATGTCACCGCGCAGGATGTGCAGGAGCAGCCGATCTTCGCGGTGGATCCGAAAAGTGGCACGATGACACGTCTGACGCAGGAGGGGGCGGTGTCCGCGGTGGTGCCGACGCGCGACGGCATGATCTTCGCGATGAACAGCCTGACTGCGCCCGACGATTTCTACCGTCTCGCGGGGAAGAAACAGGAGCGGCTGACGGCGGTGAATGCGACGAAGCTGGCCGGTATCGACTTACCCAAGGTCGAGCGGTTCAGGTTTGCCGGGGCGAATGGCGACAGGGTCTGGGGCTATTCGGTGCGACCGGCGGCGCTGGCGGCGGGCGCCAAGGCGCCGGTCGCGTTCGTCGTCCATGGCGGGCCGCAGGGATCGAGCAACAACAGCTGGTCGTATCGCTGGAACCCGGCGGTGTTTGCCGGCGCGGGCTATGCGGTGGTGTCGGTCGATTTCCACGGATCGACGGGCTACGGCCAGGCCTTCACCGACGCGATCCGCAACAATTGGGGCGGCTGGCCGCTCGAGGATCTGCAGAAGGGTCTCGCGGCGGCGACGGCGCGATTCTCCTATCTCGACGGCGACAACGCCTGCGCGCTCGGGGCGTCGTACGGCGGCTACATGATGAACTGGATCGAGGGCCGGTGGCCCGATCGCTTCAAGTGCATCGTCCAGCATGACGGCGTGTTCGACGCGCGGGCGATGGCCTATGAGACCGAGGAGCTGTGGTTCGACGAATGGGAGCATGGCGGCAAGGCCTATCATGAGGACCCCGCGGCCTATGAGAAATGGAACCCGGTCCACCATGTCGACAAGTGGAAGACGCCGATGCTGGTGATCCACGGCGAGAAGGATTTCCGCATTCCCTATACGCAGGGGCTGGCGGCGTTCACGGCGCTGCAGCGGCGCGGCGTGGACTCGCGGCTGCTGGTGTTCCCGGACGAGAATCACTGGGTGCTGAAGCCGAAGAACAGCATGCAATGGTATGGCGAAGTGCTGGGGTGGCTGGGGAAATATACGAAGTGACAGGTCGTTCCCCTACCGCTTGCGGGAGGGGCTAGGGGAGGGGAGAGCCGCGGGCCATATAGTTTGTGGCCGGCCCCTCCCCCCGACCCCTCCCGCAAGCGGGAGGGGAGCGACTACGGCACGGGTTGTGCGAGACTTCCGTACACCGCTAAAGCCCCTGCATGACCGAGCTTCCCAAGACCTTCGACCCCGCCGAAATCGAATCGCGCTGGTATGCGCATTGGGAGCGCGAAGGCCTGTTCGCGCCCGAGCGGCCGGGGGCCGATCCGTGGACCTTGGTGAACCCGCCGCCCAACGTTACCGGCAGCCTGCATATCGGCCATGCGCTCGACAATACGCTGCAGGACATCCTCGTCCGCCACGCGCGGCTGAAAGGCAAGAACGCGCGCTGGGTGGTCGGCACCGACCATGCCGGGATCGCGACGCAGATGGTGGTCGAGCGGCAGTTGAACGCCGCCCGCGCCAAGCGCACCGACTTCAGCCGCGAAGAATTCGTCGCGAAGGTCTGGGAGTGGAAGGAAGAGAGCGGGGGCGAGATCACCCAGCAGCTCCGCCGGCTCGGCTGTTCGATGGACTGGGCGAACGAGCGCTTCACGATGGATGCGGGCTTTTCGAAGGCCGTGCTCAAGGTGTTCGTCGAGCTGCACCGGCAGGGGCTGCTCTATCGCGCCAAGCGGCTGGTCAATTGGGACCCGGCGCTGCGCACCGCGATCAGCGACCTCGAGGTCGAGACTCGCGAAGTCGCGGGCCATATGTGGCACTTCAAATATCCGCTCGCGGGGGGCGAGACCTATCTTTATGTCGAGCGCGATGCCGAGGGGCAGATCGTGCTGGAGGAAGAGCGCGACTATATCGCGATCGCCACGACCCGGCCGGAGACGATGCTGGGCGACGGCGCGGTCGCGGTGAACCCGCGCGACGCGCGTTACGCCCCGATCGTCGGCAAGCTGTGCGAAATCCCGGTGGGGCCCAAGGAGCATCGCCGGCTGATCCCGATCATCTCGGACGACTATCCCGATCCCGCGTTCGGATCGGGCGCGGTGAAGATCACCGGCGCACACGACGCCAACGATTATGGCGTGGCGCAGCGCAACGGCATTCCGCTCTATCGGCTGATGGACGAGCATGCCGCGATGCGGACTGACGGCGCGCCTTATGCCGAGGCGGCGGCGCGGGCGCGGGAGATTGCGGGCGGCGCGGCGGTCGATGCGGCCGAGGTCGATACGCTGAACCTGGTGCCTGACGCCTATCGCGGACTCGATCGCTACGAAGCGCGGGCGCGGGTGGTGGCGGACATCGCTGCCGAGGGGCTGATGCTGACCGTCGAGGACAAGACGATCATGCAGCCGTTCGGCGATCGCAGCGGCGTGGTGATCGAGCCGATGCTGACCGACCAATGGTATGTCGACGCGGCGACGCTGGCCAAGCCGGCGATCGAGGCGGTGCGATCGGGCGCGACCAAGATCGTGCCGAAATCGTGGGAAAAGACCTATTTCAACTGGATGGAGAATATTCAGCCGTGGTGCGTCTCGCGGCAGCTCTGGTGGGGGCACCGGATCCCGGCCTGGTTCGCCGAGGATGGCAGCATCTATGTCGCCGAAAGCGAGGCCGAGGCGCAGGCGCAGGCGGGCGCGGGGGTCGTCCTGGTGCAGGATCCTGACGTGCTCGATACCTGGTTCTCGTCGGCGCTGTGGCCGTTCGCGACGATGGGCTGGCCGGATGCGGACGCGAAGGCGGCGGGCCGCTATCCCAATGACGTGCTGATCTCGGGCTTCGATATCCTGTTCTTCTGGGATGCGCGGATGATGATGCAGGGCTTGCACTTTTTGGGCGAAGTGCCGTTCAAGACGCTGTATCTGCACGGTTTGGTGCGCGCGGCGGATGGGCAGAAGATGTCCAAGTCGAAGGGCAATGTCGTCAATCCGCTGGGGCTGATCGACCAATATGGCGCCGATGCGCTGCGCTTCTTCATGGCGGCGATGGAGAGCCAGGGCCGCGACATCAAGATGGATGAGAAGCGGATCGAGGGCTATCGCAACTTCGCGACCAAGCTGTGGAACGCGGCGCGCTTCTGCCAGTCGAACGGGATCGGGGCGCGCACCACGCTGGAGCCGCCCGCGGCCGAGCTGGCGGTCAATCGCTGGATCATCGCGGAGACGGTGGGATGCGTGCAGGCACTCGACCTGGCGCTGGCCGACCTGCGCTTCGACGAGGCGGCGAACACGATCTACCAGTTCGCCTGGAGCCGCTTCTGCGACTGGTATCTCGAACTGATCAAGCCGCTGATCCAGGGCGAAGGCGGGGTGCCGGCGACGGGCGCCGGCGCGGACGAGACGCGCGCCGTGGCGGGCTGGGTGCTCGATCAGATATTGGTGATCCTGCACCCGTTCATGCCGTTCATCACCGAGGAGCTCTGGTCGAAGACCGGCGCGCGCTCGCACGACCTGATCGTCGCGCAGTGGCCGATGGCGGACGCGCGGGCGCTCGATCCGGCGGCGGCGCAGGAGATCGACTGGCTGATCCGGCTGGTGAGCGAGATCCGCGCGGCGCGGACCGAGCTGAACGTGCCGCCGGGTGCGCGTTTGCCACTCCATGTGCGCGATGCTTCGGCTGAGACCAGCGAGCGACTGGCGCGGCAACAGACCGTGCTCGCCCGACTGGCGCGAGTCGATCAGGCCGCGGGCGATGCCGCCGAGGGCAATGCCCTGCAAGTGGTGGTCGATGAAGCGACCTTCGTGGTGCCGCTGGGCGGGGTGGTCGACCTCGAGGCCGAGCGCGCCCGCCTGACCAAGGCGATCGGCGCGGCCGAGAAGGAGCGCGACGGGCTTGCCGGGCGATTGAACAATCCCAGCTTCGTCGAGAGGGCCAAGCCCGAGGCGGTTGAGAAGGCCAAGGCCGACCATGCCGAGAAATCCGCCGAGGCCGAGCGGTTGTCGGCGGCGTTGGCGCGGCTGGGCTAATCGTCACGCACCCTCACCCTTCCGGCGCTTCGCGCCTCCTTCCCTCTCCCAACGGGAGAGGGAAGGGGCCCGCCGCCGCAGGCGGTGGGAAGGGTGAGGGCGACGGGTTTACTGGATAGCGAACTAGCAATGCCCCGATCCCCCCAACGCCGCGATCTCACGCAAGGCGATGTCGGTCGCACGCTGCTGCTGTTCGCGCTGCCGACGCTGGGATCGAACATCCTCCAGTCGCTCAACGGGTCTATCAATTCGATCTGGGTCGGGCGTTTCCTGGGCGAGAGTGCGCTGGCGGCGACCTCGAACGCAAACATCATCATGTTCCTGATGTTTTAGGCCGTGTTCGGCTTCGGAATGGCCGCGACCATATTGGTGGCGCAGGCAATGGGGCGGGGCGATGTCGAGGGGGCGCGGCGGGCTTTCGGATCGGCGATCGGGCTGATCCTGGGCATATCGGTTGTGGTGGCGACGCTCGGCTGGCTGTTCGCGCCGCAGATCCTCGCGCTGCTCGCGACGCCCGGCGAATCGCTGCCGCTCGCGCTGGCCTATTTGCGGGTGATCTTCCTGGGCCTGCCGGCGTCGATGCTGCTCGTCGTGCTGATGATGGGCCTGCGCGGGAGCGGTGACGCCATGACGCCGCTCTGGTTCATGGGGCTCAGCGTGCTGCTCGATTCGGGCCTGAACCCGCTGTTGATCGACGGGATCGGGCCGTTTCCGCGGATGGGGATTGCGGGCTCGGCGACCGCGACGCTGATCGCCAACCATGTCGCGGTGCTGGGGCTGATCGCGACCATCTATGCGCGCGACCTTTCGATCCGGCTGCGCGGACATGAGCTCCGATGGCTGATCCCGCAGCGGGCGATGATCGCGCTGCTGGTCGCCAAGGGGCTGCCGATGGGCGTGCAGATGCTGGTGATGACCGTATCGGGGCTGACGATGATCGGGCTGATCAACCGGCTCGGGGTCGATACCGCCGCGGCCTATGCGGTCTCGCAGCAGCTCTGGACCTATATCCAGATGCCGGCGATGGCGATCGGTGCGGCCGTGAGTTCGATGGCGGCGCAGAATATCGGGGCGGGTCGCTGGGACCGGGTGGGGGCGATCACGCGATCGGGCCTTCTTTATTCGGTGGCGATCACCGGATCGATGGTCGCCGCCGTGCTGCTGTTTGATCGACCGGTGATGGGGCTGTTCCTCGGCCCGGACAGCCCGGCGCTACCAATCGGGCGGCATATCCAGCTGATCGCGAGCTGGAATTTCGTGCTGTTCGGAATGACGATGGTCCTGTTCTCTACCGTGCGGGCCAATGGCGCGGTATGGGCGCCGCTGTTCGCGCTGATCGTCGCGCTGTATCCGGTGCGGCTCGGCTTCGCGATCCTCGCACGGCCCTGGCTGGGCAGCGACGCGCTGTGGTGGAGCTTTCCGATCGGATCGATGGCGACGCTGGCGATGGCGGTGGCCTATTATCGCTGGGGGAATTGGCGGGGCGGGGCGATCGCCATCCCGCCGGAGCGCGAGGGCGAGGAGCATGTGCTTGCCACCAGCGAGCCTGCGGGCAGGGGGCAGCTTGCGGGCTGACGCTTGCCTGTTTCGCAGCGCTGCCGCAAAAGCCGGGCCATGACTCAATATCCCGCGCTCCGCCTTCGCCGTACCCGCGCTTCGGCCTGGAGCCGGCGGCTGCATGCCGAGACCGTGCTGACCCCGGCGGACCTGATCTGGCCGCTGTTCGTGACCGAGGGGGATGGCGAGGAGCCGATCGCATCGCTGCCCGGCGTTTCGCGCTGGGGACTGGGCGGGATCGTCGAACGCGCGCGCGAGGCGGCGGCGCTGGGAATCCCGTGCGTGGCGCTGTTTCCGAACACGCCGGCGAGCCTGCGCAGCGACGACGGGCGCGAGGCGCTCAATCCGGACAATCTGATGTGCCGGGCGATCAAAGCGATCAAGGATGCGGTGCCCGATCTGGGGGTGCTGACCGACGTCGCGCTGGATCCCTATACCAGCCACGGGCATGACGGGCTGGTCGACGCCGCCGGCTATGTGCTCAACGATGCGACCGCGGCGGTGCTGACCGAGCAGGCGCTGGTGCAGGCGGCGGCGGGGGCGGATATCGTCGCGCCTTCGGATATGATGGACGGGCGGATCGGGCTGATCCGCGAGGCGCTGGAGGCGGGGAGCCACGCCAATGTCCAGATCATGGCCTATGCCGCCAAATATGCGTCGGGCTTCTACGGCCCGTTCCGCGACGCGGTCGGCTCGCGCGGGCTGCTGAAGGGCGACAAGAAGACCTATCAGATGGACCCGGCCAATGCCGAGGAAGCGCTGCGCGAAGTCGCGCTCGACCTGGCAGAGGGCGCGGACAGCGTGATGGTCAAGCCAGGGCTGCCCTATCTCGACATCATAGTCCGAGTGAAGAGCGAGTTTCAGGTGCCTGTATTCGCTTATCAGGTGAGCGGCGAATATGCGATGATCGAGGCTGCGGCGGCAGTGGGCGCGGGCGATCGCGACACGCTGGTGCTCGAGACGCTGCTGGCGTTCAAGCGCGCCGGCTGCTCGGGGGTGCTGACCTATCATGCGCCGCTGGCGGCGCGGCTGCTGGGGGCGTGATCCGGACGGCGCGGCTGCTGTTGCGTCCGATCGAGGGGCGCGACCGGGCGGCGCTGCGGGCGATGCTGAGCGATCCCGAGCTGATGCGCGACCTGGTGCGCGATCCGACCCCCGAAAGCGCCGAGGCCAGCATCGACCGGCATGTGCGGTTTCGCGAGACGCATGGGCTCGGTTTCTGGGTGGTCGAGCAGGAAGGCGCCGTCGCCGGCTTTTGCGGGCTCAAGCCGGGCGCCGAGGGTACGCCGATCGACGGCGAGATCGAGATCGGCTGGATCTTCGGGCACGCTTATTGGGGGCAGGGGCTGGCGCGCGAGGCGGCGCAGGCGAGCCTCGACTGGGCCTGGGCCGAGACGCGCGCGCCGCGCGTGGTGGCGATCACCGCGGCGGAGCATATCAAGAGCCAGCAATTGATGCTGCGGCTGGGCATGCAGCGGCTTGCGGACGGCGATTTCGACCATCCCAAATTCGCCGCCGACGATCCGATGCGGCGCACCGTGACCTTCGCGATCGATCGGCCGGCGCGATGATCGCGACCGAACGGCTGATCCTGCGCCGCTGGGAGGAGCGCGACCGCGCGCCGTTTCACGCCATCTGCTCGGACCCGCAGGTGATGGAGACGCTGGGCCCGGTGATGACTCGACCGCAAAGCGATGGACTGATCGACTGGCTGAACGGCCATGTCGACCGCGTGGGATACAGCTTCTGGGCGATCGAGCGGCGCGAGGACGGCGCGCTGCTGGGTTTCTGCGGGCTCAATCCGGGTGCCGAGGGGACGCCGATCGAGGGTCAAGTGGAGATCGGATGGCGGCTTGGCCGCAGCCATTGGGGGCAGGGCTATGCGCGCGAGGCGGCGCAGGCGAACCTGGACTGGGCGTGGGTGCGCGGCATCGACACCGTCGTCGCGATCACCACGCCCGGCAATGTCCGCAGCTGGGGACTGATGGAACGGCTTGGCATGCGCCCGGTGCCCGGCGGGGCGTTCGCCCATCCGGCGGCAATCGAACGATTGCGTGCGCATATCACCTATCGCATCGATCGGCCAGTGGTTAAGCCGCTGGAAAGCGGCCACGGCTAAACCGCTCGCCGGGAGTATGTGCATGGCCGAAATCGAAGACCAGGGACCGGTGCAAAGCCGCAACCACTGGCTGTTCGTCGTCGCGATTCTCGCAGGATCGTTCCTACTGTTTCTCGTCCAGCCGATGGTGGCGCGGATGGCGCTGCCCAAGCTGGGCGGTGCGCCGGCGGTGTGGAACAGCGCGATGCTGGTCTATCAGGCGCTGCTGCTGGGCGGCTACGCCTATGCGCATATGCTGGGGCGCGTGCCGGTGCGGATGCAGGCCGGGATCCACCTGGCGGTGCTCGCGGTGGCGGCCCTGTGGCTGCCGATCGGCCTGATGCGGATGGAGCTGCCCGCCGATGCCGAGCCGGCGGTGTGGGTACCCTGGCTGTTCGGCGCCTCGATCGGGCCGCTCTTCTTCGCGATCTCGGCGCAGGCACCTTTGCTCCAGCGCTGGTATAGCGCGGCGACGGGGGGGCGCGATCCCTATGCGCTCTATGCGGCATCCAATATCGGCAGCTTCGGCGGGCTGATCGCCTATCCCTTGCTGGTCGAGCCGATGCTGGCGCTCAAGGCGCAGAGCTGGCTGTGGACCGGGGGCTATCTGCTCGTGTTCCTGCTCGTCGCCGGCTGCGCGACGATGCTTCCGCGCAAGCCAGCCGCGACCACGCATGTGCCCTATGAAAGCCCGGCGGCCAGCCGGGGACGGGTGTTGCACTGGATCGCGCTCGCGTTCGTGCCTTCGGGGCTGATGCTGGCGACGACGACCTTCCTGACCACGGATATCGTCGCGGTGCCGATGCTGTGGGTGATGCCGCTGGGCCTCTATCTGCTCAGCTTCTCGGTGGCGTTTCGCGAGAGCGACGCGATCCCGCAGCTGATCGGCAAGTTCGCGCCGGTCGTGCTGCTGCTGTTCGGCGCGACGCTGATCGCGGGGCACCAGAAGCTCGCATATATGAACGCGCTCATCGGGCTGCTGCTGCTGTTCCTGGTGGCGATCGCCTGTCACTCGCGGATGTACCAGCTGCGGCCGGCGCCAGACCGGCTGACGGGCTTCTATCTTGCGATGTCGGTCGGCGGGGCGCTCGGCGGCGTATTTTCCGGGCTCGTCGCGCCGGTGCTGTTCGACTGGACCTATGAATATCCGCTGCTGATCCTGGCGGCGGGGGCGCTGATCCCGCAGACCTTCCTGTTGCCGGTCTTCGGCAGCCTGTGGCGCGGCGAGGGGCAGGCGCTGCGTATCAAGATACTCGCGACGGCGCTGCTGGTGGTGGGGCTGGTCTGGATCGGCATTTCGAACCCGTTGGGGCTGTTCGGCGGGATGCACGAGCAGATCGCCTTCCTGGCGGTTGCCGTCGTCGGGCTGGCCGCGATCGGACGGCGGGTGCCCTATCTGGTGGCGCTGGCGGGCGGGCTGTTCCTGTTCGGCGGCTATCGCTCGATCGAGATGTCGCTCGCCGATGCGCGGACGCGGAGCTATTTCGGGGTCTATACCGTCACCGATTCCGGGGATGAGCGGCGGCTGGCGCATGGCACGACGCTGCACGGCATCCAGCTGAAGGGCGCCCGCTCGCGGATGCCGACGACCTATTATGTGCCCGGATCGGGCGTGGGGCTGGCGATGCTGGCGCTGCCCGAGATTTACGGACCCGCCGCCCGGGTGGGCGTGGTCGGGCTGGGGACGGGTACGCTCGCTTGCTACGCGCAGCCGGGGCAGAGCTGGCACTTTTACGAGATCGACCCCGCCGTGGTGACGCTGGCACGCGAATCGGCGAAATTCACGTTCCTGCCGCAATGCGCGCCGACCGCGAAGATATCGCTGGGCGACGCACGGATCCGGCTGACCGAGGCGGCGCCGCATAGTTTCGACATGCTCGCGCTCGATGCCTTCTCGTCCGACGCGGTGCCGATGCACCTGATGACGAGCGAGGCGTTCCAGACCTATGGCCGGGTGCTGCAGCCGGACGGGCTGCTACTGGTGCACATCTCGAACCGCTTCCTGGCGCTCGCGCCGGTGGTGGCCGCCGCCGCTACCAAGGGCGGCTGGCATGCCGCGCGGATGGTCTATCATCCCTCCGCGCTCGAGCAGAACGACCAGGCCAGCACGTCGGACTGGATCGCGCTTTCGCGCAATCCGCGCACGCTGGCGCGGCTAACCGCGGGCAATTCGGGATGGGCGCCGCTCGAGCCGCGACCGGGCTTTACCGAATGGACCGACGATTTTGCGTCGGTGGTGCCGGTGATCCGCGCCCTCAATCCGTCGCTGGCGGACGATTAGCGCCCCGAAAGGGCGGCCTCGAGACTGGTTACGCGCGCGCCCTGCGCCTTCGTGGCGGCAGCCGCCTCGGCAATGGCGGCGTCGATCGCCGGATACGCCGGCTGGCCGAGCCGGCCGCGTTCGATCGCCAGGGCTTCCAGATCGGCGGCGATGGTGGAGATCGGCGCGCGCAACACGTCGAGCGTGCTGAGCGCCATCTGGGCGTCGAGCCAGGCTTCCGAACCCTCGGGCACACCGCGCGCCACGGCAATCTTGGCCTCGGCGTCGCGGGCGGCGCTGGTGAAGCGCGCATTGGCGGCCTGAAGCGAGGCGGTGATTTCGGCCAGTTGCCTGTCGAGCGCGGCGTCGGCGGTGGCGACGGGGGTCGGCACGTCCGGCTCGGACAGACTCTGCGTCTCGATCGGGCGCGGCAGCAGCGACGGATAGCGATCGGTTCCCTGCGCGCAGCCGGCGAGGGAGATCAGGGCGAGCAGGGTGAGGGGGCGCATGCCAATCCTCTATGCTTGTGGAAAAGGCGACGCAACGGGGTTGCGCTCCGGAGATTCGGCTTCTAAGGACGCCTCTCCCAAGCGCCCGTAGCTCAGCTGGATAGAGCATCAGACTACGAATCTGAGGGTCGGACGTTCGAATCGTTCCGGGCGCGCCACTTCCCCCCATCCGCGGACAGACGCGATGATCCTGAGGATCGGCACTGCCGGATGGTCGATCCCGCGGGAGGTGGCCGGGCAGGTTCCCGGCGAAGGGACGCATCTCCAGCGTTATGCCGCGCGGCTCAACGCCACCGAGATCAACAGCAGTTTTCATCGCCCGCACCGGCCTTCGACCTATGCCCGCTGGGCCGAGGCCGTGCCGGAGGATTTCCGGTTCGCGGTGAAGCTGCCCAAGACGATTACGCACAAGGCCAGGCTGGTGGAGTGCGAGGGGCTGCTCGCGGCATTCGCGGCGGAGATTGCCGGGCTGGGCGCGAAGCGGGGGCCGTTGCTGGTGCAGTTGCCGCCTAGCTTTGCCTATCCGGGCGCGGTGGCGGAGCGGTTCTTCGATGCGGTTGCCGGGTCGCTGGGTGGGCAGGTCGTCGTCGAGCCTCGGCATGCGAGCTGGTACACGCCTGAGGTGGACGCGATGCTCGCCGCGCGCCGGATCGCGCGGGTGATGGCGGATCCGCCGGTGCCCGTGGCGGCCTCCGAGCCGGGCGGCTGGCGGGGGCTGACCTATATCCGGCTGCATGGGGCGCCGCGGGTTTATTATTCCTCCTATGAGCCACCGTTTCTCCGGGACCTTGCGGCCCGGATTGCCGGGTTGCGTGCGGGGGGTGGTGAGGTTTGGACGGTGTTCGACAATACGGCTTCGGGCGCTGCCTTGGGCAATGCGCTGGGGCTGTTGGAGCTGCTCTAACTCTCTGTCGTCATCCCCGAGAAAGCGGGGACCCATCTCCGGAGGCTGCCAAGTGCCCTACCGCCGTGTCGCCCGCAGCCGCTGCAGGAGATGGGCCCCCGCTTTCGCGGGGGGTGACGAAGGTGTTGGGGGTGACGGTCGGAGCGGCTTATCCCCGAATCGCGCTAATCAGCACCTTCATATTCTCGATATAGGTACCGGTGGAGATGCCGGTTACCGGCTTGTCGGTCTCGTAGGGCGAGGTGTCGGTGGCGTCGCCGACCTTGGTCTGGCTAAAGTCGCCCGGGGGCGGGGTCCTGGGGCCGTCGCCGGCGTAGCGGTTGCTGGTGGCGCGGAGCTCGGTTGGCCAATAGCCCTGGGCGTTCAGCGATTTCACCAGCGCGTCGGCGCTGCGCTTGCCGGCGGCGGTGTTGAGGTCCGAGGTCTCGGGACCGTCGGCGAGGAAGTAGCGCGGCAGCGGGCGGGCCGGGCCGGCGCGCAAGGGGGAATCCTTGGTGATTTCTTCCGGATTGGAGGCGAGCAGCTCGGCATGTTCGCGGCGCAGCGCGGGCACGTCGATTGCGCGGACCGAGCTGTAATGGGTGATCGGATTGGCGGGGTCATAATCCGCATAATATTCGCCGTTGACGACGTTCGAGCCGCGGCGGTGGACGTAGAGCGGGCGATTGCTGCCGATCTCGACGAAGGTCGGGTAGGCGCGGCCGCCCTTCACCTGGTCGGCGGGGAGTTTGACCGATTTGAGCCAGTCTAGCGCTTCGGGGACGCGCGCGAGGAACTTCTTGTCGCCGGTCAGGCGATAGAAGCGCAGCAGCTGGCGGATGTTGGCCGCGGTGGTGTGGGTGACGAGTGCGTCGGGCTCATAAGTGCGCGCGCCGACGGGCTTGAGATCGAGCGTATATTGGAGACCCCAGCCGGCCTGGGGGGCGGCCTGTTGCGTCACCAGATAGACGTTCATCGCGCGGACGATCGCGTCGCGGATGCGCGCGTCGCCGCTCCCAAGCACCTGGTAGCACATCAGGAGGAAGGCTATATTCTCACCGGCGACATCATCGTTGAAGGTGATGAAGCTGGTATAGTCCGGCTTCCCGTGGTGGCTGAAATCGCTCTTGAGCGGGTAGCGCTGCGGCCAGCCGCCGATCGAATATTGGCTCTCGAGCACGAAGTTGAGCGCCTTCTGCAGCGCGGGCAGCCAGACCGGATCATGCTTCTCGACATAGAGGCGCAGCAGGAATTGCATCGACTCGGACGTGCCGGCATCGTCGAAGGTGGCGTTGCCCCAATCGTGCTGGAATTCCTCGAGCCGCCAGGCATTCTTGCCGATCGTGGCATACCAGCGGTCGGTGGAGGCCTTGCCGCCGAAATCGCCGAAATAATGCCAGCCGCCGCTTGCATGCTGGACCGCGACCAGCGCCGCGCCGACCTTGGCGGCGGCCTGGTAATAATAGTCATCGCCAGTGGCGTGATAGGCGTCGAGGAAGACATGTCCCATTGTCGCCGTGCCCGGCGGCTGGATCCAGATCATCGTCGGGAAGGCCTCCATCTCGCCCCAGCGACGCGAGAAGTCCGACGTGTAGGACCAGACATAGCCGCCGTTGGTCGACGCCTTTTCGACCATGAAGCGGGTGGCGCGCTTCATCGTGTCCTCGATGCGCTTGTCGTCGGTAGCGGCGAGCACGGGGCTGGCCAGGCCGAGCGTCGCAATCGTCAACAACAGCCAGCGCGACGCCCTGGAAAGCAGCGAGGTCATGCATCCATCTCCCGAGTCTCTTTTCTTTCGGAAGCTTAGCAAGCGAACGATGACACCGGTAGCACCTTCGTGCCGCTCATTCGGGGACGTCGAAGCTGTCGAGTATCTTCGCCCCGGCCATGAACACCGCCACGGGACATAAGAGGAATAGCATCCACCCGCCCCATCCGGGGAATTGCTGCAGGTAATGGAGCCCGCGCTCGGTGGCGCCGGTGCCCAGGCCATAGATGATCAGATAGGCCTCGAACTTGGATTTGATCGTAAAAAGCTGGCGTAAGCGCTGGAACATGCGCGTCGCGTAGCAAGCCCTGGGCCAAGCGCGGAAACGCGTCGTTTCGCGTTAACGCCGATGGTTACCTGTCAATTAACTCGACGATTCCGAGCGCTTCGAGCAGCGCGCGGCGGGCGCTTTCGATCTGGGCAACAAGCGCAGGATCGGCGATCGCGGAAGCCTGGATTGCGTCGGGCCAGTGGGCGGCGATCACCTCCTCGATCCGATCCAGCCTTGCTTCGTCGACCAGGAAGCGCGGGTCTATCGTCGCGGGATCGGCGACGACGCGCAGGCGCAGGCAGGCCGGACCGCCGCCATTGCCCATCGATTCGCGGACGTCGACCGTCTCGAGCCGGCGGATGGGGCCGTTGCCGGCGATGTGCGCCTGCAGCCAGTTCCACACGGGCGCCGTTTCGCGGGCTTCCTCGGGGACGATCAGCGTCATCTCGCCCGAGGGGGGCGTGACCAACTGGGCGTTGAACAGATAGGAGGCGATTGCGTCGGCGAGGGTGACGCTGGCGGCGGGGACTTCGACGATCTCGATTTCGGGCATCGCCGCGCGGAGGCGTTCGTAGAAGATGTCCTTTTCGGCGAAGGCCTGTTCGTGCGCGAAGAGGACCTTGCCGTTGGCGACCGCGACGACATCGTTGTGGAAGGCGCCGCCGGCGATCGCTTCCTCGGACTGCTGGACGAAGAAGGTGCGGGCGGGATCGAGGCGGTGGCGGCGGGCGATGGCCTGGCTGGCGTCGAAATGCTGGCGCGCGGGGAAGGGACCACCGCGGACGCCGTAGACGAAAATCTCGATGCCGGGCGCGCCGTGCGTGGCGGCGAGGCGCATGTGATTGGCCGCGCCCTCGTCGCCGAAGGGGGCGGGGACGGGGCCGTAGACCGCGAAGGCGGGGTTGGCGAACGCGAGGCGCAGCTGGGCCAGCGTCTCGGGCCATTCGTGGCTGCGATGGGGAAGCGTGGCGAGATTGGCGACGGTGAGGTGGCAGCGGCCGTCGGCGCTGTCGGGGGCCGGGGAGACGGTGGCGGCGTTGGCGGCCCACATCGCCGAGGCGGACATCGCCTGCGCCTGGAGGTGCGCGGGGGCGGTGGCGAAGTCGGTCGCGAGGCCGGCGAGCCAGCGGTGATCCGGGCGGGGGTGGGGGAGGAGGATGCCCTGACGGAGGCCGAGCGCGAGATTGGCGCTCATCTTGGCCACGCCCTGCAGCGCGGCGGCGCGCGGGTTCGAGGTGAGGCCGCGGCTGCGGGTGGCGGCGAGGTTGCCCGGGCTCAGGCCTGCGAAATTGTGACTCGGGCCGATGATGCCGTCGAAGTTGATCTCGGTGCGCAGGGGGTCGCTTGAAGCCATAGGCCGGCGACGCTATCTGAAAGGCGAGGCCACGTCCTCCCCCAAACATGGGTACAAGTCCGGGACGGCCCGGCCTTTCGCAAGGAGGGCTTCATGGCCTGGATTTTGTTGATCGTCGCCGGCGTGCTCGAAGTCGTCTGGGCCTATTTCATGAAGCAATCGAACGGGTTCAGCCGGCTGTGGCCATCGCTGGCGACGTTCGTGGCGATGTTTGCGAGCTTCGGATTGCTGTCGGTTTCGATGAAGACGCTGCCGCTGGGGACCGCCTATGCGATGTGGACCGGGATCGGCGCGGTTGGGGCGTTCCTAGTGGGGATCTTCGTGCTGGGCGAGGCGGCGGGGGCGGTTCGGATTTTCGCCGCGGTGATGATCGTCGGCGGGTTGGCGTTGATGAAGGTAGGGGCGCCTTAGTATTTTTTCGTCATCCCGCCGAAAGCCGGGATCCAGAGCCGAGAGGGCATCGCCTTGCAACCCTGGATCCCGGCCTTCGCCGGGATGACGGTTTGAGAGAGGGGCAGCCCTAACTCCGCTGGACGTGGAGCAGGGCGTCGCCCTGCTGCACCCCCAGCGCTTCCGCGCAGATGGGATCGAGGGCGACCCCGTCCTCGCGTTGCTGCACCAGACCGTACGCCGCGCGAAACCCGGCCAACGTGCCCGCCGCCGCGAGGACCGGCTCGCCGCCCTCCTCGATCGCCGCCACGGTCGTGCTTCGCGCATCGCGGATCGTCTTCACCTGATCGGTGCGGGCGATCATCGTCGGGCCGCCGTCGAAGATGTCGATATAGTTTTCGAACGCGAACCCCTCATTCTCCAGCATCCGCATCGCCGCGCGGCCCGAGGGGTGGGGGAGGCCGATCACGGCGCGGGCGCTGTCCTGGAGCATCGCGGTGTATATCGGATGCTTGGGCATCATGTCGGCGATGAATTGGGTGCCGTGGACGGCGTTGAAGCTGTCCGCCTGCTGGAAGCTCATTCCGAAGAAGCGCCCGGCGACTCCGTCCCAGAAAGGCGAGCCGCCGGCCTCGTCGATCACCCCGCGCAGTTCGGCGAGGATGCGATCGGCGAAGCGGGCGCGGTGGCGGGCGATGAACAGATAGCGGCTGCGCGCGAGCAGCATGCCGAGGCCGCCGGCGCGCTCGCCCGGATGGAGGAACAGCCCGCCGACTTCGGAACAGCCGACCAGATCGTTGGTGAGGTTGAGCAGTTCGGACTGGAAGGTGCGGTCGAGCTCGCGGCTATGCTTGCTGTCGATGCCGATCCGGTAGCTGTAGAAAGGCCATTTCTGGCCGACCGCGGTGAAGATCTGGCAGGTGCCGCGGACCTCACCGGTCTGGGTATTTTCGAGGACGAGGAGGAACAGCTCCTCGGCCGGACTGTCGTCGGTGCGATCGAAGGCGGCGTGGCTGCGCGCGAGCTTGGCGCGCAGCACATCCTTTTCGGGCTGGAGATTGGTGAAGCCGCCGCCGGTGAGCTTAGCCATTTCGTAGAGCGGCTGGAGATCCTCGTCGCGCGCGGCGCGGATGACGAAGCTCATGGCCGGCCCCGCTCGGCCAGGCGCAGGAGAGTGAGGACGGAGAGCGCGGCGCGCTCGGGGAGCGACTCGGGGATCAGAAATTCCTCGTCTGAGTGGATCGCGCCACCCCGGGCGCCCATCGTGTCGACCACGGGCACGCCGCAGGCGGCGATATTGTTGCCGTCGCACACCCCGCCGGTGGCCTTCCAGGCGATCGGGATGCCGAGATCGGCGCCGGCCTGCTGGACCAGCGCGAACAGCCGCTCGGCGCCGGGATCGAGCGGCTTGGGCGGGCGATTGAAGCTGCCATGGACTTCGACGCGAACGTCGTGCGCCGCCATGACGGCAGCGGTCGCCTCGTCGAGCGCGGCCTGGGCGCGGGCGATGCTGTCGGGATCGCGCGGGCGGAAATTAATGCGGAGGATGGCGAGATCGGGGACGACATTGTTCGGGCCGCCGCCTTCGATCCGCGCCGGGTTGACCGAGAGGCCGGGGGCTTTTGCGCGCGAGAGCCGCAGCGCGAGATCGGCGGCGGCGACGATTGCGTTGCGGCCTTCGTCGGGATTGCGGCCCGCATGGGCGCTCTTGCCGTGAACGACGAGCGAGAAATTGCCGGTGCCGCCGCGGGCGCCGGCGAGGGTGCCGTCGGGCAGCGCGGGCTCGTAGGTGAGGGCCGCGACCTTGCCGCGCGCCGATCGCTCGATCAGCGCGCGTGAGGAGAGCGAGCCGGTTTCCTCGTCGGAGTTGATCAGGACTTCGTAGCCAAGCCTTGCGGCCAGGGGGCTGGCCTCCACGGCCTCCAGCGCGGCGAGCATCAGCGCGAGGCCGCCCTTCATGTCGGCGGCGCCGGGGGCGTTGTAGCGGCCGTCGTCGAGCCAGCGGCCGTGCTGGAAGGGGTGATCGAGCGGATAGACGGTGTCCATATGGCCGGTGAGCAGGATCTGTACCGGCGCCTGCGGGCGGACTGCGAGATGGAGGTGGCGGCCGTGGCCGATCGCTTCGACGCGGCCTTCGGTGGTGACGGTCTCGACGGGGTCGGGCTCGATCAGTTTGAGGTCGCCGGGGAGCAATGCGAAGGCGTCGGCCAAAGTGGTTGCCATCGTCGCGAGACCGGCGAGATTGCGGGTGCCGCTGTTGATTGCCACCCAGGCCTCGGTCTGCGCGAGCATCGGCGCCTGCGCGGCGCGCGCGACGGCGTCGGTCTCGATCGGCGAAAGGCTGGTCATGGCGGGTTCGTAGCGCGGAAAGCCATTGCGGTCATCCGCAGTGAGTGGGGAGACGCATGCCCGCAGGGAATAAGCTCTGGTCGGCGCTCGACCTGCGCTTACGCCCGTGAAGGAGAGTGGGGCGCAAATGGGCGAAGTCCGCCTTAGTCCCGTCTTCGCAGCGAGGAAAACGCCTCAGAAGTCGACGACGAGCGCCGCGCGCGTGGTGGTGTCGGTGGTCTGGCGCCCGATCGGGGGCATGCTTTCATATTGCAGCGTGTAGGAGAGTTGCGCCGAGAGCGGGCCGATCAGCCGGGCGAGCAGCGCCGACTTGCTCGAGACCGTGCTGTTCGCGTCCTGGAGATAGGCCGAGGCATTTTGCTGGAGGGTGATGCCGCGATTGACCTTCCAGTCGAAATCGAGCGATCCGCGCGCGGCGATGTTGCTTTCGGTGCTGCCGTCGATGAAGCTGGTGTTGCGATAGGCGGGCCCGAGCTCGAGATCGAGCTTGAGCCCGGGCTGCTTGATCGCGCTGTAGCCGGCGCCGGAGGACAGCGAGAAGCGATCGTTGAAACCCGAGAAGCGATCGCTTTCATATTGGGCGGCGCCATACATGTAGGCCCGGTCGTCGAACTTCCAGTTGGGCTCGTAGGCGACCAGATAGCGTTCGCGCGCGACGAGGCCGAGGCTTTCCTGATAATCGGCGTTGATCCTGAGCGTGTGGCGCCATTCCAGCGCCTCGCGGCGGAGCTGGACCGCGGCGGTCACGCCGATGTTGCGGGTGTTGCCGGTGGTGACATAGCCGCCGACTTCGGCACGGCCCTTCACCAGATCGAAGAAATCGGCCTCGCGGATGCGGCGCTGTGCCTTGGCCATGCGATCGTTGCGCCAATCGGTGGCGATCTTGACGACGAGATCGGCGCTGGCCGGATCGGCGGTGCGGGCATATTTGACGATGACCGCGACATCGCCCTCATTGCCCGCATCCATCGCGGCTTCGAGCATCGACCTGATCGTATCGGGGACCGTCGGATCCGTCGTGGCCGGATCGCTGCCGGCGTTGGACAGCAGGAGCGGCAGGACGAGAAGCAGGACACGCATGGCCGCCTGATAGCCCCGTCGATCGGGCAGGAATAGGGCAGATCAGCCGAGATGGGGCTGAAAGATGCCGAGAATCTCCTGATAGAGCGCGCGCTTGAAGGGCACGATGATGTCGGGGAGGTCGGCGGGATCGGCCCAGCGCCAGACGCGGAATTCGGGATCGGCGGTGGCGATGTTCACATCGCCATCCTCGCCGAGGAAGCGGAACAGGAACCAAAGCTGGCGCTGGCCGCGCCACTTGCCCTTCCAGACCTTGCCGATCAGATCCTCGGGGAGATCGTAATAGAGTTCGTCGGGGGCGGCGGCGACGAGTTCGACATACCGGCGCTCGACGCCGGTTTCCTCCCACAGCTCGCGATAGGCGGCCTCCAGCGCTTCCTCACCGTGATCGATCCCGCCTTGCGGCATCTGCCACGCCTCCAGCGTCGAATCCAGGCGCTGGCCGACGAACACCTTCCCTTCGCGGTTGAGGAGCATGACGCCGGCGCAGGGGCGGTAGGGGAGGGTGGTTGGATTGGTCATGCCTTCACCTACAAAGATCGTCATCCCCGCGAAAGCGGGGATCTCTGCTGGTTCGCACCTGGCTCTGGATCCCCGCTTTCGCGGGAATGACGGAATGATTAGGTCTGAGCAGTGATCCCGATCGTCCACCATCCAGACTATGTCGCACCGGCGCCGAAGCGCAGCCAGTATCAGTGGAACAAGAACGGTCTCGTCCGCGACCTGCTGCTGGCCGAGGGCGACAGCTTTGCCTGGCATGAGCCCGAGCCGATGCCGCGGCGCTGGCTGGAGGCGGTGCACGATCCCGATTATGTCGCGGAGGTGCTGGAGGCGCGGGTGCCGGCGCACAAGGAGCGGCGGATCGGCTTTCCCGTCACCCCCGCCGTCGCGTGGCGGGCGCAGTGCGTGCCGGGCGGCACCTATCTGGCGGCGTTGCTGGCGATCGACCAGGGTTTTGCAGCGAACAGCGCCGGGGGCAGCCACCATGCGCTGGGCGATACGGGGGCGGGCTTCTGCGTGTTCAACGACCTCGCCATCGCCGCGATCCGGCTGGTCGAGGAGGGGACGGTGGAGCGCGTGCTCATCGTCGATTGCGACGTGCATCAGGGGGACGGGACGGCGGCGCTGACTGCTGGGCGGACCGACGTCGCGACCTATTCGATCCATGCCGAGAAGAATTTCCCCGCCCGCAAGGCGCGCTCGACACTCGACGTGGGGTTGCCCGACGGGACGGGGGACGTGGAATATCTTGCGGCTTTGCAGGAGACGTTGATCCCTTTGCTCGATGGCTTTGGGCCGGACCTGATCCTGTATCAGGCGGGAGTCGATCCCCTGGCGGGCGATCGGCTGGGGCGGCTGGGGCTGAGCTATGACGGGCTGATCGCGCGCGATCGCTGGATCGCCGCGACGATGCGCGCGCGCGGGCTGCCGCTCGCAAGTGCTTTGGGCGGAGGTTATGGCCTCGACGCGCTCGAAGTTTCGCGCCGTCATGTCGCCTCGATCCTGTCGCTCGGTTCAGGAACGGCAAAGCAGCCGTTGCAGCGATGAGGGGATTTTCTACCTTGGGCTCCGCGCATGGGGGGCGTAGAGCCCCCGCAACAATAGAGACGCAGGAACATCCGGCCCATGGCTACCGCCGCCCATATGCTGACGCCCGCCGAGGCGTCGGCCCATCCGACTCCTGAAGCCGTCGTCGTCCGTTTCGCGGGCGATTCCGGCGACGGCATGCAGCTGACCGGGGGCCAGTTCACGCTCTCGACCGCGCTGGAAGGCAATGATCTTGCCACCTTCCCCGACTTCCCGGCCGAGATCCGTGCGCCACAGGGGACGCTGTTCGGCGTCTCGGCCTTCCAGATCAATTTCGGATCGACCTCGATCGAGACTGCGGGCGACGAGCCCGACGTGCTGATCGCGATGAACCCGGCGGCGCTCAAGACCAACGTCGAGGCATTAAAGCCCGGCGGCCTGATCATCGCCGACGAAGGCGAGTTCGGGCAGCGCAACCTCGACAAGGCGAAGTACACGTCCAATCCGCTCGAGGATGACAGCCTGGGCAAGTGGCAATTGCTCAAGCTCAACATCTCGCAGCTCACCGTCGATGCGGTGAAGCCCTTCGGCCTTGGCAACAAGGAGGCGCTGCGCTGCAAGAATATGTGGACGCTGGGGCTGGCGCTGTGGATGTTCGATCGCGACCGCCAGCCGATCGTCGACTGGCTGACCTCGAAGTTCGCGAGCAAGCCCGAGCTGGCGCAGGCAAACATCGCCGCGCTCAACGCCGGCCACGCTTATGGCGAGACCGCCGAGCTTGGCGCGATGGGGATTTCGCAGCGGCATGTGTCGGCCGCTCCCGCCGAGCCTGGCCTGTACCGGACCGTGACCGGGGCGGATTCGATCTCGATGGGGTTGGTCGTCGGCGCGCAATTGGCGGATCTGCCGATGTTCTTCGGCGGCTATCCGATCACACCGGCTTCGGCGATCCTGCACAGCCTGGCGCGCTACAAGGAATATGGCGTCACCACGTTCCAGGCCGAGGATGAGATCGCCGCGATCGCCTCGGCGCTGGGCGCATCCTATGCCGGTTCGCTCGGCGTCACCTCCTCGTCGGGCCCGGGCATCGCGCTCAAGGGCGAGGCGATGGGGCTGGCGATCATGACCGAGCTGCCGCTGGTGATCATCAATTCGCAGCGCGGCGGCCCCTCGACCGGGCTTCCCACCAAGACTGAACAGTCCGATCTATATCAAGCGGTGTATGGCAGAAACGGCGACGCGCCGATGCCGGTGCTGGCCGCACGATCGGCCGCGGACTGCTTCGACGTGGCGATCGAGGCGGTGCGGATCGCGACGCAATATATGACGCCGGTGATGCTGCTGACCGACGGCTATATCGCCAATGCCGCCGAGCCGTGGAAGGTGCCCGACATGAGCAGCTACGCGCCCTTCCCGGTCAAGCACCATACCGAGCTGCCGGCCGAGGGCGAGAAGTTCCTGCCTTATGCCCGCGACGAGAAGCTCAAGCGCCCCTGGGTCAAGCCGGGCACGCCGGGGCTGCTCCATCGTATCGGCGGGATCGAGAAAGCGGTCGGCACCGGCAACCTCGATTATTCGCCGGGCAACCACCAGGCGATGACCGACATCCGCCGCGACAAGGTGCTGGGGATCGATATTCCCGACCAGGTGATCGAACAGGGCCAGGCGGGCGGCAAACTGGTCGTCGTCGGCTGGGGTTCGACCTATGGTCCGATCACCACGGCGGTCCGCCGCGCGCGCGCCAAGGGGGTGGACGTCAGCCATATCCACATCCGCCACATCTGGCCGTTGCCGAAGAATTTGGGCGAATTGCTCAAGAGTTATGAGCATATCCTGGTGCCCGAAATGAACACCGGGCAGTTGAAGACGGTGCTGCGCGATCAGTATCTCGTCAACGCGGTGCCGCTCAACAAGGTGTCGGGCCAGCCGTTCACGATCGCGGAGATCGAGGCGGCGATCACGCGGCATCTGACCAGCGATCGGGCGGAAACGGTCGAGCCGGACAATAGCCAGTTGCCGAGTACCGAGGCCGTAAATCCATAACGCCCTCTCCCCTTATGGGGAGAGGGAAGGGGCCCGCCGCGCAGCGGTGGGAAGGGTGAGGGGGATGTTACGAACCTCACTCCCCCTCACCCTTCCGCCGATTTCATCGGCTCCCTCCCTCTCCCACAAGGGGAGAGGGAAAGTAGGTAAGATGAAGATGAACGAACTGACCACGATCCGCCCCAGCACCCCCAAGGATTGGGAAACCGACCAGGAAGTCCGCTGGTGCCCCGGCTGCGGGGACTATGCCATCCTGAAGGCCGTGCAGCGCACGATGCCCGAGATCGGCGGCACGCCCGAGAATACGGTGTTCGTCAGCGGGATCGGCTGCTCGTCGCGTTTCCCTTATTATATGGAGACCTATGGCTTCCACACGATCCACGGCCGCGCGCCGGCGGTGGCGACGGGGGTCAAGCTGGCCAATCCCGAATTGGACGTATGGATCATCACCGGCGACGGGGACGCGCTGTCGATCGGCGGCAACCATACGATGCATCTGCTGCGGCGGAATTTGAACTGCCAGGTATTGCTGTTCAACAACGAGATTTACGGCCTGACCAAGGGCCAATATTCGCCGACTTCGCGCGAGGGCACCCGTTCGCCTTCCACCCCGTTCGGCTCGGTCGATCACCCCGCCAAGCCCTGCGCCTTCGCGCTGGGTTCGGGTGCGCGCTTCGTGGCGCGCGGGATCGACGTGCACAAGCGTTTGCCCGAGGTTCTCAAGGCCGCGCATGCCCATCAGGGCACCGGTTTCGTCGAGATTTTCCAGAATTGCATCGTCTATAATGACGACGTGTTCGAGCCGTTCACGGCCAAGCCCAATGCGGTGCTGAACCAACTCTGGGCCGAGCATGGCAAGCCGCTTGTGTTCGCAAATGGTGCGAAGGGGCTTTCGCTCGATACGACGACGCTGACGCTGAAGGTAGTAGATCTGGTCGACGGCGACACGACCGGCGTGCTGGTCCACGACGTACGCAACCGGATGATCGCGCATCTGCTGGTCGAGATGCCGTTCGGGCCCTTCCCGATGGCGTTGGGCGTGCTCTACGACGACCCCGCGCCGACGTTCGAGAGCGCACTGCTTGCGCAGAACAAGGCCGCGGCCGAGGGCAAGACAGCCGATCTGCAGAAGCTGGTCTCGAAGGGGCAGACCTGGATGGTGGACAAGGCGCCGCACGCGATCTGAGGCGGTGAACGCGCGGGGGGCAGATCGAGAGCTGGCGGACCGGCGTTTCGCCGGGATGCTCACGCCTTTGTTCGAGCGGCGGATCGATCGCATGAACCGTGGCATAGCCGAGGGCAGCCTGACGGCGCGACTGCCGTCGGGCGAGACGCGCGTGCTGGGCGGACGCGCAGCGGGTCCCGCGGCGGTGATCGAACTGCGAAGCTGGCGGGCGATGCTACGGCTGGCGCTGGACGGTTCGAGCGGCTGGTATGCGGCGTGGCTTGCGGGGGAGTGGGCGAGCCCCGATCCTGTGCAGCTTTTCGCCTTGTTCACGGGCAATCGCGCCGCGCTCGCCGTGGAGGCGCGGGCGATGGGCCCTTCGCTGCTCGCCAAGCGCGTGTGGCACTGGCTGCGGCGCAATCATCGCAGCGGTTCACGGCGCAATATCCGGTTCCATTACGACCTGGGCAACGACTTCTACGAAGCCTGGCTCGATTCGCGCATGAACTATTCGAGCGCGATTTTTCGCGGCGCCGAGTCGCTGGAGGATGCGCAGGCCGCCAAGCTGCGCGCGATGCTGGAGCGCACCGCGACGGCGCCCGGCGACAAGATCCTCGAAATCGGTTGCGGCTGGGGGCCGTTCGTCGAACTGGCGGCGCGCGAGGGGCGGAGCGTGCACGGCATCACGCTTTCGACCGAGCAGAAGGCCTATGCAGAGACGCGCCTTTCCGGGCACGCGGGCGCGCGCTTTTCGCTGACCGACTATCGCGACGTGACCGGGACCTATGATGCGGTGGCCAGCATCGAGATGGCGGAGGCGGTGGGGCGCCGATACTGGCCCGATTATCTCGCGGCGATCGCCCGTGCGTTGAAGCCGGGCGGGCATGCCGCGCTGCAGTTCATCACCTATGACGATGCGATGTTCGAGGCCTATGCCGCGAATGTCGACTTCATCCAGCGCCATGTCTTTCCGGGCGGCTTGCTTATCTCCGAAAGCGCCTTCCGCGCGCTGGCGGCGGAGAACGGGCTGCTCTGGCAGGACCAGGTCAATTTCGGCGCGAGCTATGCCGAGACGCTGCGGCAGTGGCGCGAGCGGTTCGATGCCGCGGCGGATGCGGACAGGCTGCCGGCGCAATTCGATGCGAAGTTCGTCGACTTGTGGCGCTATTATCTGATGTATTGCGAAGGCGGCTTCCGCGGCGGAAGCATAGACGTGGTGCAGATCACGCTGGTGAAGGATTGAGGATGGGCAAGGGGTTGATGCTGGCAGGTGCGCTGGCGCTGGGTCTGTTCACGGGCGGCGGCGCCGCGGCGCAGGCGGTGGCCTCGCCCGAGGTGCCGGTCAATCGCGCGGACAATGCGGGGTTGCGTAAAGTCGGCGCCGAGGTGCTGTTCTGGAGCCAGGCGCAGCGCGACGCGAACTTCCCCCATATGGAGAAGATCTTCCCCGGCCATATCGTCAAGGCGGGCGGCAAGGTTCGGGCCTTGCCTGTCGGCAAGCCGCTGGCGGTGGACGCGGCGGAAGTGGACGCCTTCATCGCCGCGCAGAATGTGAGCGGGCTGATCGTCCTGCAGGACGGCAAGGTCCGGCTCGAACGCTACGCGCGGGGCTATGGGCCAAAGGGGCGGTGGACGAGCTTCTCCGTCGCCAAGTCGTTCACTTCGACGCTGGTGGGGGCGGCGATCCGCGACGGTTATATCAAGTCGGTCGACGAGCCGGTTACCAAATATATTCCGGAGCTTGCGGGCAGCGGCTATGACGGCGTCTCGATCGCGCAACTGCTGACGATGACGTCGGGCGTGCGCTGGAACGAGGATTATACCTCGCCGACCTCGGACGTGGCGCGGATGTTCCTCGAGCCGGTGCCGGCGGGCGAGGATCCGACCGTCTTCTACATGAAGAAGCTGCCGCGCGAGACCGCGCCGGGGGCGAAATGGGTCTACAAGACCGGCGAGACCAATTTGATCGGCGTGCTGGTGAGGCGCGCGACCAAGAAGCCGCTGGCGACCTATCTGAGCGAGAAGGTCTGGAAGCCTTACGGCATGGAGCAGGACGCCTTCTGGATGGTCGATCCTTCGGGCAGCGAGGTCAGTGGCTGCTGCCTTTCGGTGTCGCTTCGCGATTATGCGCGGCTGGGGCAGTTCGCGCTCGAGGGCG
The DNA here is from genome assembly GCF_026167525.1 of Sphingomonas sp. M1-B02. Taxonomy (NCBI): domain Bacteria; kingdom Pseudomonadati; phylum Pseudomonadota; class Alphaproteobacteria; order Sphingomonadales; family Sphingomonadaceae; genus Sphingomonas; species Sphingomonas sp. M1-B02. Next base: position 665,454 of record NZ_CP110679.1, read on the forward strand.
GGAAGGGCGTGGTGCCCGCCGACTGGTTCGCGGAATCGACGCGGGCGCATGCAAAGGTCGGGCGGCCGGGATATGGCTATGGCTATCAATGGTGGACCTATCCCGAGGGGCGCTACGGCGCGCAGGGGATTTTCGGGCAGACGATCCGGGTGGATCCCAAGACGCGCACGGTGGTGGTAATCTCCGCGGCGGCGGCAAAGGCGACCGATGGGGCGTACGGCGCGGCGCGGAGTGCGTTTCTGGACAGGCTGTTTGCCGCGGCGAAATGATTGCGGATTGCGATCGATCGGACTATATTCGGTACGCATTCAGTTGAGGTGAGCCATGCGTTTGGAACGGATCAAGCCGATCAGCTATTTCAAGGCCAATGCCGCCGAGGTGATGCTCGATCTCGCCGATACGCGCGAACCAATGGTCATCACCCAGAATGGCGAAGCCAAGGCAGTGATCCAGGATATCGCTTCGTATCAGGAAGTGCAAGAGACGCTGGCGCTCTTGAAGATCCTGGCGCTGGGCGAACGCGATATACGGGAGGGCAAATATCGTCCGTTTCGCGAGGTCATTGCCGAGATGAAGCAGAGGACCGACGCGCACGATGGCTGAGCCGGGTTTCAATGTCTTCCTGATGGCTCAGGCCGAGGATGACCTGGAATCAATCCGCAATTATCTTATCGAGAATGCCTCCCCACAAGATGCCACGCGCTTGCTCAACAAGCTCGATGGCTGCATCGAGTCGCTTGAGACGTACCCACTTCGCGGCAATGTTCCCAAGGAACTGGAAGAGGAGGGGGTTCTCGACAGCCGGCAGCTCACCGTGCCGCCATACAGGCTCGTCTATCGGGTCCTCGAGAACAGCGTTTTCGTGATCCTTGTGGCCGATGGCCGTCGCGACATGAAGGCCCTTTTGCGCCGCCGCCTGCTTGGCGGCTAGGCGTCTACCCGCTCGAAATGCCCGGTCTCGAAGCCCGCGACCATCAGCGCCGCGATCCGTTCGGCGACCACGTCGGGGGGCTTCACCGATAGCGCGTCTTCGCCCGGGAAGGCGCGGGCGCGCATCTTGGTGCGGGTGGCGCCGGGATCGAGGATCGCGGTGCGGACGCCGCTAACGTGGCGGACTTCCTCGCCATAGCTCAGCACGAGATTGTCGAACGCCGCCTTCGAAGCGCCGTACATGCCCCAATAGGCCCGCGGGGTGCGGCCGACGCTGGAGGTGACGCCGATCACGCGGGCCTGGCGGCCCTTGCGCAGCAGCGGATCGAACGAGGCGAGGATCGCGGCCTGGGCGGTGACGTTGAGCGTCAGCACCTTGGCGAATTCCTTGAAGTCGATCGCGGCGACGGCGCTGAGCGTGCCGAGCGAGGCGGCGTTGAGCACGAGCATGTCGAGGCTCGCCCAGCGCTCGGCGACCGCGGCGGCGAGGCGGGATATGCTCTCATTCTCGGTGAGGTCCATCGGCGCGATCGTCGCGGTGCCACCTGCGGCGTAAATCGCTTCCTCGACCTGCTCGAGCCCGCCGGCGGTGCGGGCGGTCAGGATCACATGCGCGCCCGCCTGGCCGAGCGCGAGCGCGGTGGCGGCGCCGATGCCGCGGCTGGCGCCGGTGACGAGGGCGATCTGGTCGGCGAGGGGCTTGTCGGTCACTGTATGCTCCGGGAAACGGCTTCAGCCGACCCGTTCCTCCAGAAGCGCGAATTGGTCAACCGGGGCGAGCTCGTCCTGGTCGGTCAGCGTCGTCGGATAGTCGCCGGTGAAGCAGGCGTCGCAATATTTGGGGTGGATGTCGGCGCGGTGCGCTTCGCCCAGCGCCTTGTAGAGCCCGTCGATCGAGATGAAGGCCAGGCTGTCGGCGTGGATAAAGTCGGTCATGCCGCCGACGTCGAGCTTGGCGGCGAGCAATTTGGCGCGTTCGGGCGTATCGACGCCGTAGAAGCAGCTGTGCCGGGTGGGCGGGGAAGCGATGCGCATATGCACTTCGGCGGCGCCCGCCTCGTGCATCATCTGGACGATCTTGAGGCTGGTGGTGCCGCGGACGATCGAATCGTCGACCAGGACGACGCGCTTGCCCTTGATCAGCTCGCGATTGGCGTTGTGCTTCAGCTTGACGCCCAAGTGGCGGACCTTGTCACCCGGCTGGATGAAGGTGCGGCCGACATAATGCGAGCGGATGATGCCGAGCTCGAACGGGATGCCGCTCTGCTGGGCATAGCCGATCGCGGCGGGGACGCCCGAATCGGGGACGGGCACGATGAGATCGGCATCGATCGGCGATTCGATCGCCAGCTGCGCGCCGATCGCCTTGCGCACCGAATAGACCGAGCGGTCCTCGGCGATCGAATCGGGGCGCGAGAAATAGACATATTCGAAGATGCACGGCCGCGGCGCCTGGGGCGCGAAGGGCTTGTGCGAGGAAACCACACCGTCCTGCACGATGACGAGCTCGCCCGGCTCGACATCGCGGACATATTCGGCGCCGACCACGTCGAGCGCGACCGTCTCCGACGCGAAGATCACCGCATCGTCGAGCTTGCCCATCACCAGCGGGCGAATGCCCAGCGGATCGCGGCAGGCGATCATGCCCACCGGGGTCATCACGATCAGCGAATAGGCACCCTCGACCTGCTTGAGCGCATCGATGAAGCGATCCATCAGCGTGCGATATTGCGAGGTGGCGACCAGATGGATGATCACCTCGGTATCCGAGGTCGACTGGAAGATCGCGCCGCGGCGTACGAGATCGCGGCGCAGTCGCATCGCGTTCGAGATATTGCCGTTATGCGCGATCGCGAAGCCGCCGCTCGCCAGCTCGGCATAGAGCGGCTGGACGTTGCGAATCGCGGTCTCGCCGGTGGTAGAATAGCGGACATGGCCGGCGGCGGTCGTGCCCTGGAGCGCGCGAATCACATCGTCGCGATCGAAATTGCCGGCGACATGGCCCATCGCGCGATGGGTGTGGAACTGGTACCCGTCCCAGCTGGTGATGCCGGCGGCCTCCTGGCCACGGTGCTGGAGCGCGTGGAGCCCCAGCGCCACCAGCGCGGCTGCGCCCTCGGAGCCGGCTACGCCGAATACGCCGCACTCTTCGCGCAGCTTGTCGTCATCATAGGGGTTCGTGGTAAGCATCGGCCCTCAAGGGGTTCGGAACTATCGAGCTGGGCTATACGGGGTCCCGACGGCTTTGTCGCCCATTGGTCATAAATGTTTTCTTCCCCCTTCCCATGCCGCCCCCGTAAGGAGTTTGCATGACCGACGAACGCGAGACCGGGCTGACGCTCGACCCCAAATTTGATGCCGCAGGACTGATCACCGCCGTCGCCACCGATCCCGGCGGGCAGCTGCTGATGGTCGCGCATATGAATGCCGAGGCGCTGGCACTGACGCTGGAGACCGGCGAGGCGCATTTCTGGTCGCGCAGCCGCGGGCGGCTGTGGAAGAAAGGCGAGACGTCGGGGCATGTGCTGCTCGTGCAGGAAGTGCGGATCGACTGCGACCAGGATGCGCTGTGGCTCAAGGTCGAGCCGCAGGGGCCGGCATGCCACACCGGCGCGGCGAGCTGTTTCTACCGGCGGATCGAGGACGGACGGCTGGTGCGCGACGCATGAGGGCAGGGGTGGCGCTCTTGCTGGCGCTGGCGGCGTGCTCCGGCGGCGACGCCCCGGCGGACAAGAGCGAGCCGCGCGACCTGGAAACGGTCGCGATCGAGCGCGGTCTGGTTCGCGATGTCAAAAATAGCGAGATTGCCGGGCTGTATGCGCGCGACACCGATCGCGTGTGCATCGTCCCCGCGGGGCTCGGCTACCGGATCGGCGCGTTCGTCGATTATGGCGACGGAGTCACCTGCAGCGGATCGGGCACGGTCAGCCGCGTCGGCGACCGGCTGCGGGTCGAATTGGGCCAGGGCGATGCCTGCGGCTTCGACGCCCGCTTCGGTGGCGACCGGATCGACTTTCCCGGCAGTATGCCGGACGGCTGCGCTTCGCTGTGCGCCGGGCGCGCGTCGTTCGCAGGACTGGAGGCGGCGCGGATGAGCGAATCGGTGACCGAGGCGCGGGCGATGCGCGATGCTGACGGCAAGCGACTCTGCAGCGAGTGAGCTTGACGTTCACGTAAAGGGAAAGTAACAGGCGGCATGCCTGCAGTCGCCTTTCCCGTCGAGGCCCTGGCGCCGATCGAGCCGCGTCCCGATCAGGACGCCTTCTCGATTTCGGATCTTTGCGCCGAGTTCAGCGTCACGCCGCGGGCGCTACGCTTCTATGAGGATGAAGGGCTGATCTCGCCCGAGCGGCGGGGGACCCAGCGTGTCTATTCGCATCGCGATCGGGCGCGGCTCGCCTGGATCCTGCGCGGCAAGCGAGTCGGATTCAGCCTGGGCGAAATACGCGAGATGATCGACCTGTATGACGTGGGCGACGATCGCCGGGTCCAGCGGCAGGTCACGCTCGAACGGTGCGAGGATCGCATCGCGCTGCTCGAGAATCAGAAGCACGATATCGACGCGCACATCGCCGAACTCCAGCAATTCGTCGAACTGCTCAAAAGCAGCGACGCCCCCTGAGGAACCTGAAATGCCGCAATATACGCCCCCCGTGCGCGACACGCGCTTCATCCTCGATTCGGTGATCGGGCTCGATCGCTACGCCAATCTGCCCGGCTTCCAGAACGCCACCCCGGACGTCGTCGAGGCGGTGCTCGACCAAGGCGGGCAGTTCGTCGCCGACGTGCTGTTTCCGCTCAACCATTCGGGCGACCAGCAGGGCTGCACGCGCCACGAGGATGGCAGCGTCACCACGCCGGACGGTTTCAAGGAGGCCTATCGGCAGTTCGTCGACAGCGGCTGGGGCACGCTGAGCGCGCCCGAGGAATTTGGCGGGCAGGGCATGCCGCACGTCGTCTCGACCGCCTTCCAGGAATATATGATCTCGTCGAACATGGCCTTCGCCATGTATCCCGGGCTGACCCATGGTGCGATCGCATCGCTGCTGGTCAAAGGCTCGGACGAGCAGAAGGCGAAGTACGTCCCCAAGATGGTCTCGGGCGAGTGGGGCGGGACGATGAACCTCACCGAGCCGCAGTGCGGCACCGATCTGGGCCTGATCCGCACCCGCGCCGAGCCCAATCCGGACGGCAGCTGGGCGATCACCGGCACCAAGATCTTCATCTCGTCGGGCGAGCATGACCTGACCAGCAACATCATCCACCTCGTGCTGGCCAAGACGCCGGGCGCGCCGGAGAGCAGCAAGGGCATCTCGCTGTTCGTGGTGCCCAAGTTCCTGGTCGGCGACGATGGCGAGCCGGGCGCGCGCAACGGCGTCACCTGCGGCTCGATCGAGCACAAGATGGGCATCCACGCCAATTCGACCTGCGTGATGAATTATGACGGCGCGACCGGCTGGCTTGTCGGCGACGAGATGAAGGGCCTCGCGGCGATGTTCATCATGATGAATGCGGCGCGGCTCGGCGTCGGCCTCCAGGGGCTCGGCGTGGCCGAGGTCGCGCAGCAGAATGCCGTGCAATATGCCGAGGATCGCCGCCAGGGCCGCGCGCTGACCGGGCCGCAGGAGCCCGGCGAGAAGGCGGACACTTTGTTCGTCCATCCCGATGTCCGCCGCATGCTGATGGAGGGCAAGGCGCTGACCGAGGGGTTGCGGGCATTGTGCCTGTGGAGCGCGCTGCAGGTCGATCTGGAGCATGCTGCCGCCACCGAGGAAGAGCGCCAGCTCGCCGCCGACCTGATCGGACTACTAACCCCGGTGATCAAGGGCGTCGGCACCGACATCGGCTACCGCGTCGCGACCGACGCGCAGCAGGTCTATGGCGGGCACGGCTACATCGCCGAATGGGGCATGGAGCAATATGTCCGCGATGCCCGGATCGCGATGATCTATGAGGGCACCAACGGCGTGCAGGCGATGGACCTGGTCGGCCGCAAGCTGGCTATGAACGGCGGACGCGCGGCGCAGGCCTTCTTCAAGATGGTGAGCGAGGAGATCGCCGCCGCGAAGGGCGACGAGAAGCTGGCGGGCTTCGCCGATGCGCTGGAGAAGGCGCTCGGCCATCTGCAGGGTGCGACGATGTGGCTTGCCGCCAACGGCTTCCAGAACCCCAACCATGTCGGTGCGGGCGCTTACCCCTATATGCAGCTGACCGGTACGGTGGCGATCGGACTGATGTGGCTGCGCATGGCGAAGGCGGCAGCGCAGGGGCTCGCTGCTGGTGCGGAGGATGCCAAGTTCCTCGAAGCCAAGCTGGTCACCGCGCGCTTCTACGCCGAGCGATTTCTGCCCAACGCGGGCGGGCTGCGTCGCAAGATCGAGGCGGGGAGCGATGCAGTGATGGCGCTCGACCCGGAGATGTTCCGGGCGGCCTAGTTCCGGGCGGCGGGGGTCGGCGTCGCTTTCGGCGCGGGTGTCGCGCGCGGGGCGGGCAAGGTGAAGGCCACTGGCGGTTTGGCGGCGGCCGGGGCGGGTTCGCCTCGGCGACGCACCCCGGTGAGCAGCGGTGTGGGCTCCGCCGCTTTCACGCTGGGCGTGGGCACGGGCGCCGACGCGAGGGGAGGCTGGGTGCGCATGCATTGCAGCGGGCTCGGCCGGCGATATTGCTGGCAGTTCCACAGTGCCTTGGCGAAGCCCTGGGCCTCATCCCTCAGGTAGCTGAACGACATCGCCGCCGACTGCGCCGGCACGAGCGGTAGCCTGGCGGGCGTGTATTTCGGATCGGCCCAGGCCATGAACTTGCAGTAGGGGCGTTCGCCGCAGGTGCGGATCGCGAGCGCGGCGAAGGCGTCCGGGTTCATGTAGCGATCGAGCGTGACCAGGAAATTATTGGCATCATCGCCCGCGCCAACAGCTGCGGGGACGTCGCTGTCGGCAATGCTGGCCGGATCGATGATCGTGCCGTCGCCTGCCGGGGCGCCGGGAAGGGCGAGTTCTGCGGCGCCGCCCTGATGCGCGGGGGAGAGCCTGGCCATCTGGGGAATGTTGGGCTCGACGCCGGCATAAGCGCGGTTGAAGGCGGGCGGGGTGCCCCACCAGCCGGCCCAGCGGAAGAAGAGATGGGTGTCGACCGCACTGATCTTTTCCAGGCTGGCGCTCCAATAGGGCACGACCCAATCGGTGTGATAATGGGTGGCATGGCCGACCGGGCGGTAGACCGAGCCGGTGAGTGCCATCCGGGCGATCTCGCGCGCGCGTTCCCATGCGGCGGGGCTCGGCGTGTAGCGGAGCATGGCGCCGTCGCAGGTGAAGGTGAACTGGCAGCCCGTGCTGCGTTCCGATCCCTGGAAGACCACGCCGCAGATCGTCTTGGGAAAGGCGGGGTGGCGCATCCGATTGACGATAACCTGCGCGACTGCGCGCTCGCCGACCGCATCGTCGCCGGCTTCGTAATAGACCGCCGCGGCAAGGCAATCGATCGCGCGCGCCCGGCTGTCGACCGCGCCTGTCAGCGAGAAGGCGCGGGCGGCGGGATTGGGCAGCGTCGAGAAGGGGACGGCGCCATTGATCGCCTTGGCATCGTCGGGCGCGACTTCCTGGAGCAGTACCGGCTCGACCGGGGGCAATTCCGCCTTGGGGACCACGCGCTTCGACACCACGATCGGAGGGCGCTTCTGCATGAGGACGCGCGGAGTCGTGGCGACGAGGAGGATCGGAATTGCGATCGCCAGCAGCGCCAGTAGCGCCATGACGGCTTGCAACAGCGGCGAGACGGGCGCCGCGCGAGCGTGGTCGGGCAGTGCCGGAAGATCGGAGACGGAGGTCATGCGATCGGCGCGCGCTCAGCCCGTCGCGCGAGCGCGCGGCCCGGCAGGCAAGGGGTGAGGTCGAACAGGCACAGGCGGCTCCACAGGTCGGGGGTCGCGGGCCATAACGCAGCAGCGCGGCATATGGAACCATAACGGCACCGAAACGCCTGGCGCATGCGGGCAAGCGGCAGGGACTCGCGGCCCGCGAGTCCCTGCGCGGGTTCGATTCAGGCCTCTGGCAGGAAGTCGGGAACGCTCAGATAGCGTTCGCCGGTATCGTAGTTGAAGCCGAGAATGCGCACGTCGTCCGGCAGATCGGGAATCTTCTGGAGAATCGCCGCGAGCGATGCGCCCGAGCTGATACCGACCAGCATGCCTTCCTCGGCCGCCGCACGGCGGGCCATATCCTTGGCGACGCCGGCGTCGACCTTGATCACGCCGTCGATCGCGTCGGTATGCAGGTTGCGCGGCACGAAGCCGGCGCCGATGCCCTGGATCGGATGCGGGCCGGGGGTGCCGCCCGAGATGACCGGCGAGAGATCGGGCTCGACCGCGAAGACCTTGAGATTTGGCCAGGCCTTTTTGAGCGTCTCGGCGACGGCAGTGATATGCCCCCCGGTGCCGACGCCGGTGATGATCACGTCGATCGGGGTGTCCCGGAAGTCGTTCAGGATTTCCTGGGCGGTGGTACGGACATGGACGTCGATGTTCGCAGGGTTTTCGAACTGTTGCGGCATCCAGGCGCCGGGGGTCGACTCGATCAGCTCCATCGCACGCTCGATCGAGCCCTTCATGCCCTTTTCGCGCGGGGTCAGATCGAAACTGGCGCCATAGGCCAGCATCAGCCGGCGCCGCTCGAGCGACATGCTCTCGGGCATCACCAGTATCAGCTTGTAGCCCTTCACCGCGGCGACCATCGCCAGGCCGACGCCGGTATTGCCGCTGGTCGGCTCGATGATGGTACCGCCGGGGAGGAGGTCTCCCGAAGCCTCGGCCGCCTCGACCATTGCCAGCGCGATGCGGTCCTTGATCGAGCCTGCCGGGTTCGCGCGCTCGGACTTGATCCAGACCTCGGTGTCGGGAAAGAGCTTCTGGACGCGGATGTGCGGCGTGTTGCCGATCGTCTCGAGAATCGAATTGGCCTTCATGTCGTCATCTCCTTGGGAGGCAGTTCGAGGGTGGCCGGTGGGTCGAAGGTACGCGCCCGTCTGAGCTCGGGAAATAGTCTCGCCCATAATATCGTTACAAGGATCGCACCGATACCGCCGCCGATTACTGCGGCGACCGGACCGATCGCTGCGGCGAGGAAGCCCGATTCGGCCTCGCCCAGTTCGTTCGATCCCGACACGAACAAGGTAGACACGGCGCCGACCCGGCCGCGCATCTCGTCCGGCGTATAGAGTTGGATCAGCGATTGGCGGACATAGACCGAAACCATGTCCGCTGCACCAAGCACGAACAGTGCGACCAGCGAGATCAATACCGCCGGCGCGAAATCGCTGCCCACCGCCGACGGGCCGAGGATCGGCAGCAGCAGCGGGGCGGCTGCGCCGAACACGATCGTGGCGAGGCCGAAAATTCCGACCGCGATGAGCATCTTCTTGCCGACTTCGGACTTGAGCGGGCGCCATGAGAAGGAGACTGCGGTGATCACGGCGCCCAGCGCCGGGGCGGCACGGAGATGGCCCAAGCCTTCCGAACCGACATGGAGGACGTCGCGCGCATAGACCGGGAGCATCGCCGTCGCGCCACCGAGCAATACCGCGAACAGATCGAGCGAGATCGCGCCGAAGACGAGGCGGTTGCGGCGGACATAATGGAGGCCGTCGATCATCTGTGCCCAGGGGCTGCCCCCGAACTTGCGGGCGCTGCGGGGCACCGGGGTGATCAGCAGCAGCATTGCCAGCGAGAGCAGGAACAGGCCGGCGGAGACCGCATACGGCAGCCAGTCGATCGCGGCATAGAGATAGCCGCCGAGCGCCGGGCCGATCACCGTGCCCGCCTGCCAGGCGACGGCGCTGAGCGCGATCGCGGTCGGCAGGATCGCCTTGGGCACCAGATTGGGGGCGAGCGCGCCGAGCGCCGGACCGGCGAAGGCGCGGCCGACGCCGAGCAAGGCGGCGATACCGAACAGCCAGGGGAGGGTGATCGCATCGCTGTAGGTCAGCAAGCCGAGGGTAAGCGCACAGCCTGCCTCGAGCGTCACCGCGGCGCGGGCGATCCAGCGGCGATCGAGCCGATCGGCGACCCAGCCGGCGAACAGCGACAATGCGAGCAGCGGCAGGAACTGGGCGACCCCGATCATGCCGAGCTGGAACGACGCCTCTTTCACGCTCATCGTCTGGCGGGCGATGTCGTAGACCTGCCAGCCGATGACGATGACCATCGCCATCTGGCCCAGCGTGGCGGCCAGGCGGGCGATCCAATAGGCTCGAAAATTCGCGACTGCGAAGGGATGGCGAGGCATCAAAGGCTCTTGGCGGGTCGAGCGGTTCATCGCAACGCCCTACCGCCTTTCAACGACCGAGCTATTATTTGCATCTTGCTGCAGCGCAGCAAAATACGATATAAGGAGGGATGAAGCTGACGCTAGAAGCCGAGCGCCCGGAAGCGCCCACGGGTCCGACACCAACGGTGCTGGAGGCGATCGTCCGCCAGCTTTGCATCTCGGTGACCTATAACCGCACCCGGATGATCCTGGGGCCGCACATCCTCTACACCCGCAACGACGCGCTTTACGTCGATGCGTCGGTGGTTTCGCGCGAAGGCATGCTGCCGCGCGAACCGAAGCTGGGTACCTACAAGCTCGATGGCCTCAACGATCTCAAGCTGATCGAGCGACCGTTCGACCGTAGCGACCTGTTCGACCCCTCGGCGGAGAAATATGCCGGGGTTACGCTTATGGCGATCGAACCCGCCGCCTGAGGCGAAGGGAGCGCCGCCCGAAAGCGACGCTCCCCTCGGGTCAGCGGCAGCGGACCTGCTGGTTGCGATCGATCGCCGAACCGGCGGCGCCGCCGGCGATCGCGCCGAGCAAGGTGCCGACCGTACTGGTACGACGTCCCGAGATGACGTTGCCGAACAGCCCGCCGGCTGCCGCGCCGACGATCAGGCCGGTCGTGCCGTCGCTGCGGCGGCAATAATAGCGGCCGTCGTCGCCGCGATAGACATTCTCGTCGCGCGAGAGCACGCGCTCCTGATAATTGCCGCTGCGATAGTCGCGGGCGGGATCATAATCCTCGTCGTCGTAATTGTTCTGCTGAAAGCGGGGATCGTTGCCGCGATTGTCATAGCCCGGGCGCGTGGTGCGCGACCGGCGGTAGCGCTCGACCGCCGCCTGGAAGGTTTCATACTCGCTGTCGAAGCGCCGCTGGGCGGCATCGAAGCGGGCGTCCTCGTCCTGGCCCGACTGGGCATAGCGCGCGGAACCCGTCTGCGCGGCGGCGGGGGTGGCGACGACCAGGCAACCGGCCGCGAGTGCGGCAATGCCGATGATGGTCTTCATGATGTCTCTCCTTCTTCCCCGACGATACGCCGAGGCCACCGAAACGTTCCAGCAACATTCGTGAAGCGGCGCTGAATGGGTGTAAGGGGGGAGGGCGTCTGAGGAGTATAGCCGATCGAACATCATCGCATCGTCATCATCGGGGCCGGCCATGTCGGCGCCACCGCAGCCTATGCGCTGATGCTGCGGGCGCTCTTTCGCGAGATCATATTGATCGACAGCGATCCGGCGCTCGCCGAGGCCGAAGCCGCCGATCTGCGCGATGCGAACGCGCTGGCGCGGCCGGCACAGATTCGGGCGGGCGGCTATGACGAGGCGGCGGACGCGGCGATCGCGGTCATCACCGCGGGCGCAGCGACGCATGGCGACGAAAGCCGGCTCTCCGTCGCGGGACGTTCCGCCAAGATCGTCCGGACCTGCGTCGATTCGCTGATGGCGGCGGGATTCAAGGGCATTATCGTCGTGGCGTCGAACCCGGTCGACCTGATGGCGATGGTCGCGCTGCGCCGGTCGGGGATGGAGCCCGCTCGGGTGATCGGGACGGGGACGCTGCTCGACTCGAACCGGTTGCGCCAGGCGCTATCGGCGCGGCTGGACGTCGCGCCTGGGGCGATCCACGCGCAGGTGCTGGGCGAGCATGGCGACAGCGAAGTCGTCGCCTTTTCGGGGATCCGCATCGGCGGCATGGCGCTCGAGGCGTTCGCACCCGGCGCGGTCGATCGACAGATCGTGACGAAGGATGTGCGCGAGGCCGCGTACCGGATCGTCGCCGGGAAGGGCTATACGTCTTTTGGGGTCGCCACTGCCATCGTCCGGATATGCGAGGCCATCGTCCGCAACGAACGCGCGGTGATGCCCGTCTCGACCCTGTTGAAGGGGCAATATGGGATCGACGACCTTTATCTGAGCCTGCCCTGCATCCTCGGCTCGAGTGGCCTGGAGAAAGCCTTGACCCCCGAACTGGACGCAGCGGAGATTGCCGCGCTGATGGCATCGGCAGCGGTATTGCGCGAGGCGATGGCCGGGATCGAGTGAACCGCCAGGCGGCTCCGGCGCGCTGCCTTCTCCACGGGCAGCGAGAAGCAGAAGCAGCTTCCCTCCGGACCCGTTGATTCGAGCCAGATCGATCCACGATGCGCCTCGATGATCGTGCGGCAGATCGAGAGGCCGAGCCCCATTCCGCCGGCCTTCGAAGACTGCGTCCAGTTGAACAGGGTGGCGGCGGTTTCCTTTGAAATGCCGCTTCCGCCGTCCTGAACCGAGACGATGACGGTGCCACCGACGACTTCTGTGGAGATCGTGACGCCGCGACCCGAGTCCCCGACCGCTTCGCAGCCGTTGCGCAGCAGGTTCATGATGACCTGTTCGACCTGGACACGATCCGCCTCGATCATGACCGAGCAGCTCTCTCCGTTCGCGATCGAAACCTCGGTGCAGGCGCCGAGCTGCACGAGTGCGACCGATTCGATGAGCGCATCGGCCAGATCGAAGACCTCGCGCTGCGGCTTGCGCCGGGCAGTCATGTCGCGGAGCCGGCGGATGATCTTGCCGCCGCGCTGAGCATTCTCGGTTATTCCCTGGAGCCCAAGGGCGAACTGCTCTTGGCTGAGGAGCCCCCCCTCGCGCCGAAGCGATTCGCAATATGCGGCATAATTGGCGATCGCGGTGAGCGGCTGGGTCAGTTCATGCGCAAGCGTGGCGGCCAGCGTTCCCATCGCGCTCACGCGGGAGAGATGGACCACTTCGCTCTGCAGCTTTTGGACCTGTCCCGCCGCGGCTTCGCGCTCGGTAACGTCATGTCCTTCGCAGAAGGTGCCGCTGATCGCGCCGTCGGGCCCCCGGATCGGCTGATAGATGAAGTCCAGATAGCGCAGCTCAAGATCGCCGCCCGGCTTTCGCTGCAGATGGATTGGCACCGCCGTGCCCAGGAAGGGTTCGCCCGTCGTGTAGGCGTGGTCGAGCACCCGGAGAAGATCCTGGCCGGCCAGTTCGGGGAAGACGTCCGAGACGGTGCGCCCGTCAAGCTCGCGGTGCCCGATCAGGGTCTGATAAGCGGCATTGGCGAAGGTGAAGCGGTGATCCGGGCCCTCGGTGATGGCGATGAAGCCGGGGGTATGTTCGTACAGGATATGAAGCGCGGCGCGCTCGCCGAGCAGCCGCCGGCTCTGGGCGGCGAGATCGATGCAGGAGATACAATGCTGGGCCGGGTGGCCATCGGTCGTGGCAACCGAATTGATGCTGATCGCGGCCCGGAAGGTTTCGCCATTCTTGCACCGTATGGGCAGCTGGACGGATTCGCCGCCGTCGGCGTCGAACTGGTCCCGGATCCGATCGAGCAGGACATCATCGGCGTCACAGAGATCGGCGAGGAAGCGTTTCCCGATGACGTCCTTCTGCGCGTAGCCGGTAATCCGGAGGAAGACGTCGTTTACGAAGATGACGGAATGATCGTCTTTCGAGGCATCGGTGAAGAGGATAGCTGTGGCGGCTGCATCAGAAAGGGCTGAAATTGGACCAGGCATCGGTTCGAGCAGACTCATCTGCCTCGAAACGACGGGCGCTTTTTGTGCCATGTTCATCACTGCCTCAAAAGCGAAGCGCGGCTTGAACATCTCATTCGGCGTCATGGCGGTGCCGAATAAGAAATTCCGCGCTTCACGGAACTCACGCAACCAAAGATCGTTACGCTTGCGAGCGAAGTACCATTGATGCAGATTGCGTTCCACCACATATCATTGTGATCTATATGTATTTCTCCTGGCTTTCGCGCACGAAAGCCGCAGAAATGCGTGTCTATTCATGCCTTCGCATATTTGAATATTGGATATGTTGAAGTAAACGGACGCGCTTGGGAAATAAATTGCGAGACTCGGTGACACGGATTATTTCGCGTACCTTCACCCCCGTGGACCGTCTCTATTTTCAATCTGGCAGCTCAGGCCCCTAACGTCACGAAGCTGTCCATCACGCGCTTTCGGCCTGCCTGTTCGAAATCGATCTCAAGCTTGTTGCCTTCGATCTCCGCAACCAGGCCGTAGCCGAACTTCTGGTGGAAGACGCGGATCCCCACAGACAGATCATCGCGCGGTTTGGCCCCGAAGCTGACTGCGCTCGCCCGGGCTTCCAATACTCGCGGCGCCTCGCGGGTGAAGGTACGGCTATGGAAGGTCCCGCCGGGATTTTTGGGATCGACGCCCGCCGCGCGCTGCCAGCCGGGGCCGCGCCCGGTGCCGCGGCCCACGTCGGCGAAGGGATCGGCACGGTCGCTCCAGTTCGCCTGCCACAACGACGCGCCGCCCGACATCGTCGATTCCTCGGCAATATGCTCGGCCGGGAGCTCGGCGATGAAGCGCGAGGGCAGGCTGCTGGTCCATTGGCCATAGATGCGGCGATTGGCGGCGTGGAGGATCGTCGCCTGGCGGCGAGCGCGGGTGATCGCGACATAGGCGAGCCGGCGCTCCTCCTCGAGGCTGGCGAGGCCGCCTTCGTCGAGCGCGCGCTGCGACGGGAAGATGCCTTCCTCCCAGCCCGCCAGATAGACGGTGTCGAACTCGAGCCCCTTGGCGGCGTGGATCGTCATGATCGTGACTTTGGCATCCTCGGCATTGCTCTCATTGTCCATGACGAGGCTGACATGTTCGAGGAAGCCGGTGAGCGACTCATATTCCTCCATCGCGCGGACGAGCTCGTTGAGATTCTCGAGGCGACCGGCGGCCTCGGCGGTGCGATCGGCCTGCCACATCGCGGTGTAGCCGCTCTCGTCGAGGATGATGCGGGCGAGCTCGGGATGAGGGAGGGTGTCGCCCATCGATCGCCAGCGGGCCACGTCGCCGATCAGATTGCCCAGCGCGCGGCGGGCCTGGGGAGTGAGCTCGTCGGTATCGAGGATGCGCGCGGCGGCGGTGGCCAAGGGCAATTGCGCGGCGCGGGCATATTGGTGGACCTTGGCGAGCGCCTTGTCGCCGAGGCCGCGCTTGGGGACGTTGACGATGCGTTCGAAGGCGAGGTCGTCGGAAGGCTGGGCGACGATGCGCAGATAGGCGAGCGCATCGCGGATTTCGGCGCGCTCGTAGAAGCGGAAGCCGCCGATGATGCGATAGGGCAGGCCGATCGCGATGAAGCGGTCCTCGAACTCGCGGGTCTGGTGCTGCGCGCGGACGAGGATCGCGGTATCATCGAGGCTGAGCCCGCCGCGCTGGAGGCCCTCTATTTCTTCCCCGACCCGGCGCGCCTCCTCGGGACCGTCCCAGATGCCGAGGACCTTGACCTTCTCGCCCTCGGGCTTGTCGGTCCAAAGCGTCTTGCCGAGGCGGCCGCCATTGTTGGCGATGACCCCGCTGGCGGCGGCGAGGATGTGCGGTGTCGAGCGGTAATTCTGCTCGAGCTTGATGACCTTGGCGCCGGGGAAATCCTTTTCGAACTTCAGGATATTCTCGACCAGCGCGCCGCGCCACGAATAGATCGACTGATCGTCGTCGCCGACGCAGCAGAGGTTGCGGCGCTCTTGGGCGAGCAGGCGCAGCCAGAGATATTGGACCGCGTTGGTATCCTGATACTCGTCGACGAGGATGTAGCGGAAGCGCTGCTGATACTGTTCGAGCACGTCGCGGTGGGTCTTCAGGATCACCAGCATGTGCAGCAACAGATCGCCGAAATCGCAGGCGTTGAGCGTCTTGAGCCGCTCCTGATAGGCGGCGTAGAGCGCCTGGCCACGGCCATTGGCGTAGCGCTCGGACTCGCCGGCATCGATCTCCTTGGGGGTGAGGCCCTTATTCTTCCACTGATCGATCAGCCCGGCGAGGCTGCGTGCGGGCCAGCGCTTCTCGTCGAGATCGGCGGCGGAGATGAGCTGCTTGAGCAGGCGCAGCTGATCGTCGGTATCGAGGATCGTGAAATTGGACTGTAGCCCGACCAGCTCGGCGTGGCGGCGCAACATCTTGGCGCCGATCGCGTGGAAAGTGCCGAGCCAGGGCATGCCCTCGACCGCCTGGCCGACGAGGCGGCCGACCCGCTCGCGCATCTCGCGCGCGGCCTTGTTGGTGAAGGTGACCGCGAGCAGCTCGGACGGGTAGGCTTTCCGCGTCCACAGCAGGTGCGCGAGCCGGGCGGTGAGCGCGGCGGTCTTGCCGGTCCCGGCGCCGGCGAGGACGAGGACCGGCCCCTCGGTGGTGAGCACGGCATCGCGCTGGGGGGCATTGAGCGACGCGAGATAAGGGGCGTCGGCATGGGAAGGCGCGGGTAGGTTCATTGTGAACAGTTAGGGAACGCGCGGGCCGGGGGCAAGCGCGACGCGCGGCAATGCGATGGGAGTCGCGTTGGGCCGTCCGGCTGGCTAGGATGAAGCCATGTTGCGCAATCGAAAACTGCGGCTCGCTATCGTCCTCGCCATCGCGGTCTTCGCATTATTCTATGCGTGGCGGACCAATCAGGCCAGCCGTGCGCCGTGTGAGCCCGAGCGAGTCGAAGAGAAGGACGCATCGGGCAAGATCGTGAAGATCACCCGCAAGGAGTGCGCGGCCCAGAGCTAGAGGCGGCTGCCATATCGTTCGATCGCATGCGTGGCGACGGAGAGGCTGATCGCGAAATCGCTCCCATCGGCACGCAGATCCGCTTTCACATGATCCACTGGATTGCCGAACGCGACCAACAGCCCGGCGAGGAGCGCGAAAAGCGCGGCGTAGCCATAGCGTTTGGCTGTCGTTCCGCGCATCGCAGTTTCCCTCCTTGCCCGCCCGCATTGTTCGCCAATGGCTATCGCTGCATTGCTGTCGCCGCGATGAACGGGGTTGAGCGCGATCCGCCTTCTCCATAGGGAAGGCCGCGGAGGGGCACCGAATGACTGCAGCAGTCGCATCGCATCGGCGGATTCTAACCGCGAGCCTGGTCGGCACCTCGGTCGAGTTCTACGATTTCTACATCTACGCCACGGCCGCCGCTTTGGTGTTTCCCGCGCTGTTCTTCCCGTCGCACGATCCCAGCCTCCAGCAACTGCTCTCTTATGCGAGCTTCAGCGTCGCCTTTTTCGCGCGGCCGCTGGGCGGGCTCGTCTTCGGGCATTTCGGCGACCGAATGGGGCGCAAGTCGACGCTGGTCGCATCGCTGATGCTGATGGGCGTCTCGACCGTGCTGATCGCCTTCCTGCCGACCTATGCGATGATCGGCTGGGTCGCGCCGGTGCTGCTGTGCGTGCTGCGCTTCGGGCAGGGGCTGGGGCTGGGCGGCGAATGGGGCGGGGCGAGTCTGCTTGCAGTCGAGAATGCGCCGCCGGGCTGGCGCTATCGCTATGGCAGCTTCCCGCCGATGGGCGCGCCGGTCGGCTTTTTGTTCGCCAACGGCTTCTTCCTGATCCTGGGCGCGCTGCTGAGCGACGATCAGTTCCGCGAATGGGGCTGGCGGCTGCCCTTCCTGGCGAGCGCAATCCTGGTCGGGCTCGGGCTGTGGGTGCGGGTGACGCTGACCGAGACGCCGGCGTTCGTGGAAGCCGCGCAGAAGGCGGCGCCTCCGAAAGTGCCGATCGCCGAACTGTTCCGCGAACATTGGCTGCCGACGCTGGCGGGGACAGTGGCGACGATCGCCTGCTTCGCGCTCTTCTATATCTCGACGGTGTTCATCATCGGCTACGGCACCAAGACGCTGGGCTACGACCGCGAGACCTTCCTGGGGCTCGAGCTAGGCGCGATCCTGTTCATGGCGGCGGGGATTGCGGTCGCGGCGATCCTGGCCGACCGGGGCGGGGCGACTCGGGTGCTGGCGCTGGGCTGCATCGTCACGATCCCGGTGGGACTGACGATGGCATCTTTGCTCCCCGGCGGATCGCTGCCGAGCGTCTTCCTGTGGCTCGCTTTCGCGCTCTTCACGATGGGCTTCGTCTATGGCCCGCTGGGGGGATGGCTGCCTAGCCTGTTCCCGGCGCGGGTGCGCTATACCGGCGTGTCGGTGACCTTCAACATCGGCGGGATCGTCGGCGGCGGGCTTACCCCGCTGATCGCCGAGGCGCTGGTGACGCGGAGCGGGCTTATGTCGGTCGGCTATTATCTGGCGGGGGCGGGCATGCTGAGCCTGATCGGGCTTTGGATGCTCAGGCGACGCGTAGCAGCGTGATTCGCGCCTTGCCGTGGACGCGGCTGGCGTCGATCGCGAAGCCGGCGACGTCGACCTGCTCTTCCTTCGCGGTCTCGATGCTGATCCAGGTCGCAGGGCTCGTCCAGCCGAGGCGGCCGAGCTTGTCGAGCGCCACGGCGCCCGCGCCGGTGCCATAAGGCGGGTCCATCAGGATCAGGTCGAGCGGCTTGATCGCGCTGCCGAGCGCGAGCGCCGAGGTGGGGCGGACGTCGGCCCCCTTTGCGCCGAGCTTGGCGACATTGGCCTTGAGCGTATCGAGCGCGGCCTTGTCCTGCTCGACGAACAGGCAGGTGGCGGCGCCGCGCGACAATGCTTCGAGGCCGAGGGCGCCCGAGCCAGCGAAGAGATCGGCGACGGCTAGCCCCTCGAAGCTGCCGAGGCGGCTGGTGAGCATCGAGAAGAGCGCCTCGCGGGTGCGATCGGCGGTGGGACGGGTGGCGTCGCCTTTTGGCGATACGAGGGGGCGGCCGCGCCAGGTGCCGGCAATGATCCGCATTATTTACGCGACCGGGTCGGGCGCTTGGGCTTGGCGGGCTTGCCGCGACCGTCCGAAGGGCCGCGGGTGCGCGGGAGCTTGCGCGGTCCGTCGCCGATCTCGCCCGAGCGGGGTTCCTGCGTGTCGCGATGCGCGCGGGCGCGGGCGGCGCGGGCGGGCTTCTCGATCGCCTCGCTGCGCGCGGGACGGCCGGGATCGGCGCGGCCCGGAGTCACGCGCGGGGTGAAGCGGGCTTCCTTGCGATCTGGACGCGGCGCATCGCTCGCTTCGGCGGGGGCGTTGCAGCCGGCGCCGCGGCGCGCGGGGGCTTCGGCCCGGGCGAGCCGTTCCTGACGGGGGACGACGGTTCGCTTGGGGAAGCGATTCTCGCCCGAGCTGCCGAAGGGCTTGCCGACGAGCGGGCCGCGGCGGGGGACTTCCTCGCGCGGAGCATCGCTGTGATTCGGAGCAACGCGCGTAGGGAAGCGTGCTTCGCCGCCGGGCGCTTCGGGACGCGGCGTCGAGTGGCGGGCGGCACCGGCGGCGCGGGTCGCCGAACGCTCGGGCTCGCGGCGCGGGCCGGGGCGGACCGGCTCGGGCCTGGGCGCGGGCGAGGCGACGACGCGGGCGCGGACCGCGAATTGCAGGTTCGACGCCGCCTTGCCGCCGCCGGGCTTGCTCAGCACGGTGCGGAAGGTGTTGAGATCGCTCGCGCGGATCTCGTCGACGTCGCCGATCGGAAGATCGCCGAGATAGAAGGGCCCGTAGCGGGTGCGGATCAAGCGGCTGACCTGGAGGCCGAGATGTTCGAGCACGCGGCGGACTTCGCGGTTCTTGCCCTCGGTCAGCGTCATCTCGATCCACAAATTGGCGCCGGTGCGCCGCTCGATATTGGCGTTGATCGATCCGTAGCGGACGCCCTCGATCTCGACGCCGAGCATCAGTTCCTCGAGCTGGGCCTGGGTGACATGGCCATAAGCGCGGGCGCGATAGCTGCGCTCGACGCCGGTCGACGGCAGTTCGAGCTCGCGCTTGAGTTCGCCGTCGGTGGTGAGGAGCAGCAGCCCCTCGGTGCCCAGATCGAGCCTTCCGACCGGGATCACGCGGGGTAGGCCCGGGGGCAGGCGATCGTAGATCGTCGGCCTTCCGGTGAAGTCGCGCTCGGCGGTCAGCAGCCCGGCGGGCTTGTGATAGCGGAACAGCCGCGCCGGCTCGGGCGCCTCGACCGGATTGCCGTCGACGGTGACGCCTTCGAGCGAGGTGAGAAGAGTGGCGGGGGTATCGAGCACGACGCCGTTGAGCGCGATGCGCCCATCGGCGATCATGCGTTCGATTTCGCGACGCGACGCGATTCCGGCACGGGCGAGCAGCTTCGCGATGCGCTGCGATTCTTTGGCGTTGGACGGGGGCACCGCGGCGATATAGCGATAATGCTCGGCACGGCAAAATTATTGCGGCGCCGAACGGGTTTTCGGGCGTTAGCGACGGAGCGGGGGCATCGGATCCCGCTGCGCATGAAGGCAAAGCGATGTTGTTCGGCAAGAAGAAGCGACTGATCGAGCGGCTGTTGATCGTCGAGGACGAGCCGCTGGTGGCTTTCGACACCGAACATTTCCTGACCGGCGAAGGGTTCACGATCGTCGCGACGGTCGATTCGGTGGCCGATGGGCTGGCGGCAGTGGACGAGGCGGAGGAGATCGATCTCGTGCTGGTCGATGTCAGCCTGGCCGACGGCAGCGGCGTCGAAGTGGCCGAAGCCGCGCATGCCCGCGGAATCCAGGTGCTGTTCGTGACCGGCAACTTCCCCGAGGAGGCGCGGCGGCTGGCCGCGGGCTGCCTGGCCAAACCCTATCCGCACCGCGACCTGCTCGCCGCGATCCTGGCGATCGAGGCGGTGATCGAAGGCAACACGCCCAAGAAGCTGCCGGGCAGTTTCAGCCTGTTCGGGGCGTAAGCGCGCGATCCACGGCATCGTGGAAGCTGCGGATGCCGCGTTCGAGCGTGCCGAGCGTAAGCCGGTCGAGCGAGCCCGAGGCGAGGCCCTGCTGGCCCAGTTCGCAGGCGCGGAAATCCTCGCCCGCGAAGGCGCCGCCATCGAGCAGTTCCCAGCCGCGCTCCCAATGGGCCAGCGCCTTCTCGGTCGCCGAGGCTTGCGGGATCAGCATGAAATCCTCCACGAGGACGCGATCCGCCGCCTGGGGCATCAGCACCATCAGGTTGATATAGTCCGGGCTGACCACGAGCACGGTGCCGGGGAACATCTGATAGGTGTAGGTGATCGCGCTGCGCAGCGTCGCCCAGTCGCTCGACGACAAAGCGGCATGCCCCGCCTCGCGGCCGACCGCCGAGCGCTGGTGCGGGCCGATCGCGTCGGCGGTGGAGACGCCGTCCTTGAAGAAGGGCGCGATCGTGCCCGCGTGGAGCCGCTGGATATGATAGCCTTCGAGGAAGGCGTCCATGATCAGCTTCCAATTGGCGCGTACATCATGCGTGCGGCGGCGGAACAGATGCTGGCCGGCGAGATCGAACGCCTCGAAATCGCGGGCTAGCGTTTCCGCTTCGCCGAAGTCGGCGCTTTCGTCGAAGCTGAACCAGATCAAGCCGCCCGCCTCGTGGGTCGGCAGGCGCTTCAGCCCATGCTCGGATTTGTCGAGGCCGGGGAAGGTGTCGGCGCGGGGCAGGCCGGTGAGGCGGCCGTCGAGCGCATAGGTCCAGGCATGATAGGGGCAGACCAGCCGCGGTGCCGTCACCACCGCGCATCCCTCGACCAGGCGGGTGCCGCGGTGGCGGCAGACGTTGAGGAAGACATGCGCCTGCCCGTCCTTAGCAACGGCTTGCCGAAACCGTCATGCGGCACCGCCATATTGTTCGCCGGGAGCAATGCCGAGGGCGCGATCGCGATCGGCACGTGCGCGAAGATCTGCGCCTGTTCGGCGACGAAGCGATCCGGACTCGTATAGACGCGCGCGTCGACATGGCTGATCGCGCCGCCATCGGGGCTGCCGCCGCGGGCGAGCATAGCGGCCAGCGCAAGCTGGCCCTGGGTGGGCGCGTTCATCCTTCCTCTCCGCTGCTTTTCGGCTAGTGTCGCGCGAACGCGAATAGGGAGCAAGCGATGGCGGGTGAGGCAGTGCTGGAAGAAGGGACGCGGGGCGGATTCGGCGCGACGATGGCGCCCTATCTGAAGCCGCGCCCGCTGGCTGCCTTGCTGCTGGGCATATCGAGCGGATTTCCGCTGGCGCTGTTGCTCGGCACGATGACCTTCTGGCTGGCGAAGGTGGGAATCGACAAGAAGACGATCGGCTTCGCGATCGGGCTGACCACGCCCTACACGCTCAAATTCCTGTGGGCGCCGCTGATCGATCGGGTGAAGTTGCCGGTGCTGACCGGGCTGTTCGGCCAGCGGCGGGCGTGGCTGTTCCTCGTGCAGGCGCTGCTGTTCTGCTCGGTTTGGATGCTGGGGGCGAGCCAGCCCGAGCTGCATCTGGGGCTGTTCGCTTTCTGGGCGATCGTCACCGCCTTCCTGGGCGCGACGCAGGATATCGTCATCGACGCCTATCGGATCGAGATATTGTCCGAGGACGAACTGGCACACGGGACCGCGAACAACCAGTTCGGCTATCGGCTCGGCGCCTTTGCCGCGGGCGTGGGGACGATCGCTATCGCGTCGTCCGAGGGGCTCGGGCTGGGCTGGGCGATGGCCTATGGGCTGACCGGTTTTTGCGTGCTGCCGGGGATGCTAGCGGCGCTTTGGGCCGGGCCTGGGCTGCACGACCGGGTGCTGCAGGACGAGCCGCGGCAATCGCCGGGTCAGTGGCTGCAGAAGACGCTGGTGGGGCCGTTTCGCGAATTTCTCCAGCGGCGCGGGGCGCTGCTGATCCTGCTGTTCGTGCTCGTCTACAAATTGGGCGACGCGATGGGGCAGGCGATGCTCAATCCGATGATCGTCGAGCTGGGCTTTTCGGACACCGAGTTCATCGCGATCAACAAGGTGGTGGGATTCTGGGGGCTGATCGTCGGCGTCGCGCTTTCGGCGCCTTTGCTCGCTTGGCTCGGGATGGGGCGGGCGCTGTTCGTGTCCGGCGTGCTGATGATGGTGAGCAACCTGACCTTCGCGGTGCTGGCCTCGCAGGGCCATTCGAACCTGTGGCTGACGATCGCGGTGGCGACCGAGCAGGTGACCAGTGGGATGGGGCTTTCGATCTTCGTGACCTATCTCTCGGGACTATCGAGTCTAGCCTACACTGCGACGCAATTCGCCTTGCTCTCGTCGCTTGCGGGCGTGGGGCGGACCTGGCTGTCGAGCCCGGCCGGCATTCTCGCCGAGGAACTGGGCTGGGTCGGCTTCTGGGTGATGACCGCCATCGTCGCGCTGCCGGGGATGATCCTGCTGTGGATCTTGTGGCGCAAGGGCTTCGTGGTCGAGAGCGTGCGCAAGGCGCGTGCCGTGCCTGAAGCGGCGCCGGCGTGAAGCGCTGGATCATCGGGGCGGCGATCCTGCTGGTGGCGCTGGCCGCCGGCTGGGCGATCGGATCGCCCTATCTGACGGTGTGGCAGCTCAAGCGGGCCGCCGAGGCGCGCGACGTGGAGGGGATGCTGGCGCATGTCGATCTGCCGGCGGTGCGCGAGAGCCTGAAGATCCAGTTGCGCGAACGGCTGGCGGATGCGCCGAGCGATGATCCGCTCGAGGCGCTCGGCGCGCGGATCGCGGCGCGCTTTGCCGATCCGGTGGTCGACGCGGTCGTGACGCCGGAGGGGATGCGGGCGATCTTCGCGACGGGGGCCGCCGCGAGCACGACCGAGACCCCGGCGTTCGGGCTCAAGGCCGATGCGATGGTGGTGCGGCGGGAGTCGCTCGGTCATTTCCGGCTGGTGCGTCGCGACGGGCGGGGCGGCGAGCTCGGCTTCCGGCTCCGTGGGCTCGGCTGGAAGCTGGTGCGGATCCGCATGCCCGATCGGGACCCGGACCTCCCCTAATCGATCGGCAAAGCGAGATCGGCGAAGGCGTTGGCCACGGCATGCGCGGTGACGGTGACGCCCATCGCCTCGCGCACGCCCAGCAGGTCGGCGAGCAGCAGCGCGGCGGTTTCGGGCTGGGTGCGGACGCGGGCGATCACGTCTAGCAAAGCCGCTTCGGACGCGGTCATGCGCGGGCAGCACCAGGGAGCGATCTGGATCGGGCCGGCGGATTGCGCCGACATTTCGGTCATCAGCGTACGGAGCAAAACCAGCGGGCGCTGGAAGCCCTTGCCGAAGGCGACGAGGAAGGCATGTGCGGCGCTGGCGTCGTTGAGCCCATGCGCGCCCATCTGGCGGACTCCGAACAGGAGCAGGCGCGCGCCGGGATCCTCGGGCTGCCGCGCCGGAAGCAGAGCGGACAGGGGGTTGGTGACGGACATTGGCGACTCCCGCGAAACTGATGCCGCAGTGTCCGCAGTTCGCTATTGCAAGTCAATCGCAATAAGTCGCTAGTCCGGCAGTTCGTCGTTCGCCTGGAGCACCGTGCCGGCGAGATAGAGCGAGCCGAGGATCAGGACGAAGGGCTCCGGACCGCTGTCGGCGGCGATCACTGCGAGCGCTGCAGGCACGTCGGGCGCGGTTCGGCTCGGCAGTCCGACGTCGTTGCCCAGCGCAGCTAGAGCCTCCGGCGCGTGATGGGGGTGATCCGGCACGGGCACCGCCGTCAGCGACGCCGCGAGCGGTGCGAAGCGCGCGATCATCGCCGCCGCGTCCTTATTCTCGAGCATGCCGAGAACGAGGTGGAGCGGCCGCGCGCCGGCAATCGCCGCGATGGCACTGCTCACCGCCTCCGCGGCGTTGGCATTGTGTCCGCCGTCGAGCCAGACAACGCTGCCTTCGGGGAGCAATCGGGTGAGCGGCCCGGCGGAAAGCCGCTGCATCCGCGCCGGCCAGCGCGCGGCGCGGGGGGCCAGTTGGAGCGCGGCGAGGGGGATTTCGACCCGATCCTGGTGGCGGATCATCGCGCTGGCGAGGGCGAGGTTGGCGTTCTGATGCGCGCCGGCGAGGGCGGGGAGGGGGGTGGTAAGCGCGCCTGCCTCGTCTCGATAGGCCAGTCGGTCCTGTTCGCGTGCGAAGGACCAGCGCGCGGGTGCGGCGAACAGCGGGGCGCCGGCGGTCTCCGCGCACTCAGCGATTACCGCATTCACTTCGGGCGAATAATCGAGGACCACGAGCGGGCGGCCGGGCTTGGCGATGCCTGCTTTCTCGCGCGAGATCTTGAGGATCGTGTCGCCGAGGAACGCTTCATGATCGATGCCGAGTTGGGCGATGCCTGTGACCGCGGGATCGGCCAGCACATTGGTGGCGTCGAGCCGGCCGCCTAGGCCGACTTCGATCACGCAGGCATCGGCGGGGGTCCGCGCGAAGGCCAGGAAGGCGGCGGCGGTGGTGACTTCGAAGAAGCTCGCGCCGATATCACCGCCCGCGTCGAGCACTTCGGCGAGGAGAGGGGCGAGATGGTCGTCCTCGATCAGCGCGCCGGCGAGGCGGATGCGTTCGTTGAAGCGGACCAAGTGCGGGCTGGAATAGACGTGGCAGCGGTGGCCGGCGGCCTCGATCGCGGCGCGGAGGAAGGCGCAGGTCGAGCCCTTGCCGTTGGTGCCGGCGACGTGGAACACCGGGGGCAGACGGAGGTGGGGGTTGCCCACCCGGTCGAGCAGCTTGGTGATACGCTCGAGACCTAGGATGTCCGCGCCTGGGGAGAGCAGGGTCAGGCGGTCGAGCTGGCGCTGGACTGCGGGGTCCGTGGAGGAGGCGGAGTCCAATCTAGCCCCTCCCCTGAAGGGGAGGGGCTTATTTTCTCGGATCACGCCGCCGCTCGCGTGTCGCCCAGCAGGCCGATCAGCCGCCCGAGCACGTCGCGCAGGTCCTTGCGGTGCTCGACCATGTCGACCAGGCCGTGGTCGCGATAATATTCGCTGGTCTGGAAATCGTCCGGGAGCTTTTCGCGGATCGTGTTCTCGATCACCCGCCGCCCGGTGAAGGCGAGGGTCGCGCGGGGTTCGGCGATCTGGACGTCGCCGAGCATCGCATAGGCCGCCATGACGCCGCCCGAAGTGGGATCGGTCAGCACGACGATATAGGGGAGCCCTGCATCGTGGAGCATTTCGATGGCGACGGTGGTGCGCGGCATTTGCATCAGGCTGAGAATGCCTTCCTGCATGCGGGCGCCGCCCGATGCCGTGAAGACGATGTAGGGCGCGTTGGCCTCGATCGCGGCTTCGACGCCGGCGATGAAGGCTTCGCCCACTGCCTGGCCCATCGATCCGCCCATGAAGGCGAAATCCTGGACGCCGATCACGGCTCTCTGGCCGTGGATCGTGCCCGAGGCGTTGAGGAAGGCGTCGGGCTCGCCGGTCGCGGTGCGCGCGGCCTTGAGGCGATCGACATAGCGTTTCGAGTCACGGAATTTCAGCGGATCGTCGACGACGCGCGGGCTGCTGAGGACGGTGTAGCTGCCTTCGTCGAACAGATATTGGAAGCGCAGCGCCGGGCCGATCCGCTCGTGGAAATCGCAATGCGTGCAGACGTGGAGATTATCCTCCAACTCCTTGATGAAGACCATCGTCCCGCAGCCCTTGCACTTGTGCCAGAGATTGTCGGGAATGTCCTTGCGCGGCACGAAGGACAGGACGTTGCGGACGCGGCTGATCCAGCTCATGCGGCTTCCTTGCGGGCGGCGTGGATCGCCGTCGAGAGAGAGTGAATATAGGCGCGGACGGGCTCGGGCGCATCGGCGCCGTGGTGGGCGACCAGCTCGACGATCGCCGAGCCGACGACCAGGCCATCGGCGACGCGACCGATCGCGGCGGCCTGCTCGGGGGTGCGCACGCCAAAGCCGACCGCGACGGGGAGATCAGTGGCGGCCTTGAGGCGGGCGACGGCATCCTCGATCGAGGATTGCGCGGCCTGCTGGAGCCCGGTGATCCCGGCGACCGAGACATAATAGAGAAAGCCCGCAGCGCCATCGAGCACCGCCGGAAGCCGCGCGGTGTCGGTCGTGGGAGTCGCGAGGCGGATCGGGGCGATGCCCTTTGCGCGAAGCTCGGGGCCGAGCGCATCGTCCTCCTCGGGCGGGATATCGACGCAGATCACCCCGTCGACGCCCGCGTCGTGCGCCGCGGTCGCGAACCATTCGGCGCCGCGGCGGACCATAGGGTTGGAATAGCCCATGAGGACGAGCGGCACGTCCGGGTGCCGCGCGCGGAAGCCGCGGGCGATGTCGAGCACGTCGGCGGTGCGGGTGCCAGCGCCCAGGCTGCGGATGTTGGCGGCTTGGATCGGCGGGCCGTCGGCCATCGGATCGGTGAAGGGCATGCCAAGCTCGATCACGTCGGCGCCGCCCTCGACCAGCGCATCGAGGATCGGGCCGGTGGCGGCGGGGGTAGGGTCGCCGGCGGTGATGAAGGTCACGAGTGCGGCGCGATCTTGCTCGGCGGCGCGGGCGAAGGTTGCGGAGAGGCGATTCATGCTGCGCGGTCGCCGATATCCGTCACCCCAGCGAAAGCTGGGGTCGCCGTGGGGCGGGGGCCTTGCGCGCCAACCAGGAGATCCCAGCTTTCGCTGGGATGACGAGTGTTGGGGCGGCTCAAATCTCCACTCCCAGCGCGGTCGCCACGGTGAAAATGTCCTTGTCGCCGCGCCCGCACAGGTTCGCCAGGATGATCTGGTCCTGCCGCATTTCCCGTGCCTTCTTCGCCACTGCTGCGATCGCGTGAGAAGGTTCGAGCGCAGGGATGATGCCCTCGGTGCGGCACAGCAATTGGAACGCGTCGAGCGCCTCCACGTCGGTCGCCGAGGTATATTCCACCCGGCCGATGTCGCGCAGCCAGGCATGTTCGGGGCCGATGCCGGGATAATCGAGCCCGGCCGAGATCGAATGGCCTTCGGTGATCTGGCCGTCATCGTCCTGGAGCAGATAGGTCTTGTTGCCGTGGAGGATGCCGGGGGCGCCGCCTGCGAGGCTGGCGGCATGCTCCTTGTCGAGCCCGTGGCCCGCCGCCTCGACGCCGAGCATCGCCACATCGGCATCGTCGAGGAAGGGGTGGAACAGCCCGATCGCGTTCGATCCGCCGCCGATCGCGGCGACGAGCAGGTCGGGAAGGCGGCCGGTGCGCGCGAGCATCTGCGCGCGCGCCTCGATGCCGATCACGCTCTGGAAGTCGCGGACCAGCTCGGGATAAGGGTGCGGGCCGGCGGCGGTGCCGATGATGTAGAAGGTGTCGTGGACGTTGGCGACCCAATCGCGCAGGCCCTCGTTCATCGCATCCTTGAGCGTCGCCGCGCCGGCGGTGACCGGGCGGACCTCGGCGCCGAGCAGCTTCATGCGGAACACGTTGGGCTGCTGCCGCGCGACGTCGGTCGCGCCCATATAGATCACGCAAGGCAGCCCGAAGCGCGCGCAGACGGTGGCGGTGGCGACGCCGTGCTGGCCGGCGCCGGTCTCGGCGATGATCCGCGTCTTGCCCATGCGGATCGCGAGCAGGATCTGGCCGATGCAATTGTTGATCTTGTGCGCGCCGGTGTGATTCAGCTCGTCGCGCTTGAACCAGACTTGGGCACCCATTCCGGGCTCGGCCCCGGTGCGCAGCGCCTCGGTCAGCCGCTCGGCATAATAAAGCGGGCTGGGGCGGCCGACATAATGTTCGAGCAGATCGTCGAACTCGGCCTTGAAGGCGGGGTCCGCCTTGGCGGCGCGATATTCGCGGTCGAGATCGAGGACGAGCGGCATCAGCGTCTCGGCGACGAAGCGTCCGCCGAACTGGCCGAAATGCCCACGCTCGTCGGGCTGGGCGCGATAGCTGTTGGGGGGGGTCATGCGCCGAGGGCTTTAAGGAAAGCGGCGATCTTGTCCATATCCTTGACGGCGGGGGCGGACTCGACGCCGGAGGAGACGTCGACCGCGGTGGCGCCGGTGATGCGGACGGCTTCGGTCACGTTTTCGGGAGTCAGGCCGCCCGAGAGCGCCCAGGGGAGGGGGTGGCGATGGCCCTGGAGCAGGGTCCAGTCGAAGCGTAGGCCCATTCCGCCGGGGAGGGCGGCGCTATCGGGCGTCTTGGCGTCGTAGAGGATGCGGTCGGCGGCGCCGGCATAGGTCTGCGCGGCGGCGAGATCGGCGCGAGTCTTTACCGCGATGGCGGACCAGATTTCGCGGCGGGTGGCGTTGCGGATCGCGGCGGTGCGTTCGGGCGTGGTCTTGTGGAGCTGGATCGCGTCGAGATGCGCGGCGGCGATCGCGGCGTCGAGCTCGCGGTCGTCGGGATCCACGAAGACTCCGACCTTGGCGACATGCGCAGGGACGAGCGCTGCGAGGGCGGCGGCCTGATCGAAGGCGAGATTGCGCGGGGAGGGGGGAAAGAAGACGAAACCCACCTGCGCCGCGCCGCCGGATATGGCTGCGCCGAGCGTGTCGGGGGTGGATAGGCCGCAAATTTTGGTGGTGACGGGCATGACAATGCCAAGCCATGTTTCTCCCCTCCCTGCAAGGGAGGGGTTGGGGGTGGGTGCGAGCGAAGCGAGCTCCTCGCGTTCAATAAAGCGACGAACGGGGCATCGAGCCCCGTCCGCCGCCAACCCACCCCTTGATCCCCTCCTTGCAGGGAGGGGAGATCAGAGCGTCGCCTCTATCTCGCGGGCGGCTTGATCGGGGTCTTCGGCCTGGGTGATCGGGCGGCCCACCACCAGGATCGATGCGCCGGCGTCGAGCGCGGCGCGGGGGGTTACGACTCGCTTCTGATCGCCCAGAGGGCCGTTTGCGGGGCGCACGCCGGGCACGACGAAGAAGCCGTGCGGCCAGGCCTTCTTAGCCGCGGCGACTTCGGCGCCCGAGCAGACGATCCCGTCCACCCCCGCCAATCGGGCAAGCTCGGTGAGGCGAACGACCTGTTCGTGCGAGTCGGGCCGGAGGCCAATCGAGACGAGATCGCTGTCATCGAGGCTGGTGAGCATCGTCACTGCGACGACCTTGGTGCCCGCCGGCGCGGCGGCCTTGGCATCCTCGAGCATCGCGCGGCCGCCCGCGGCGTGGACGGTCAAGATCGCGGGCTCGAGCGGGCGAAGCGCCTGGATCGCCTTGGCGACGGTGTTGGGGATGTCGTGGAATTTGAGGTCGAGAAAGATCGGCAGGCCGATATCGGCCATCTCGCGCACCCCGGCGCGGCCATTGGCCATGAAGAACTCAAGGCCGAGCTTGATTCCGCCGACATGGTTGTGGATGCGGTTCGCAAGCGCCTTGGCCTTCGCCAGATCGGGCGTGTCGAGCGCGACGTAGAGCCGAGAGCTCATGGCTGCTGCTCGACGATCACCACCGGCGTTTCGACGACCACTTCGGTCGCGGTTGCCGCGCGCAGATCGGCGAGCGCGCGCTCGAGCCCCGCGATCCGCTGGCGCGTGCGCCAGCGCAGCGCCTGATACGCGATGATCGAGGGCAGCAGGCCCAGCAGGAAGACGAGGATCAGCAGCAGCGGCAGGCTGAAATCGGCGATGAGGCCGCCCCAGAGATGGAAGCTCACCCGCTCGCCGCCATTGTAGATCACGAAGGCCGCGACCAGGCCGCCGAGCAGGAGCCAGAAGAGGACCTTCAGAAATCGCATGCGCCTGTCATCCCGATGTTGAGGAGGGACGATAGGCCGAGAGGGGCGCGATTGCCAACTCTAGCCGATCTCGGCCCGTAGTTCCTTGAACAGGCCGGGGATCGCGCTGAGCTTGGTTTCTTCCTCATCGAGGATGGCATGGAAGGCTGCGCGCTTGATGGCGGCGACTCCCGCTCCGGGCAGGCGGCTTTCGATCGGCACGGTGGACAGGACGATGTCGATCAGCCGGTCGGCGCCGTGGAGGCGGCCCCAGAGATAGTCGTTCTCGCGATAGGCGCGGCTGAAGAAAGCGCCGAAATTGTTGAACTGGGTGCCCTTGAGCGTCGCCGGCGCGCCGCCCGAGCGGATGGCGACCGCATCGTCCGGGGAGATGCGATCGACCCGGATCGGATCGAACTCGTCGAGCCCTTCGCCCTGGAGCAAGGGGAGCGTGGCGATGTCGAAGAAAGGAAAGCCGAGATGCGCGAGCAGCATCGGGCGACGCAGATCCTTCGAAAGCGCGCTGAAGCCGACCGACAGGCGCGAATCGGTTTCGGCGTCGAGCGCCTTGAGCTGCATCCGTTCGGCGAGACGATCGAGCAGCGGGCCGGCATCGTCGGTCATCGCGCGGATTTCGTCGCGCAATTCGGCGAAGCTGTCCGAGCGCTTGAGCTCGAGATAGGCGGCGAGCGATTCGTAGATCGCCTCGCGCATCGGCACCAGTTCGGCGTGCGAGGCGGGCAGATCGATCTCGCTCAGCCGGCGCGCGAGCAGGCGCAGCCGGCGGATGCGGAAGCCGATATCGTGCCCGCGCAGGAATTCGAGCGTCTGCGGGCTCGCGCCGTTCGACAGCGTCGCGCCGAAGCGATCGACGCCGCGCGCCTGCACCGCCTGGAGCACTGCCTCACGGATTTCGTGGAGCCGCTCCGGATCGCGGCGGTCGCCGATCGTGTAGAGCAGCCGCGTCGTGCGATCGACGATCGAATCGATCTTGAGCAGGCCGTAGGCGGTGTGGCCGTAGCCCGCTTTCGCCGCGGCGGCGATCTGCGCGCGGCGACGCCAGCCCGCTATGCGCTTCGGCGTCGGGTAATCGAGCCAGAGCGTATAGCCGAACAGCGCCTCGACCTGAGTTTCGACCTCGGCGCGGATCTCCGCCATGATCGAGAGCATCCGCTCGATCTTGTCCGATCGCTCGCCGATCGCCTCCAGATTGTCGCGGATCGGCTGCTGGCGGGGGAGTTCGGACAGCGCGCCGATGATCGTCTGGAAGAAGCCGGGTTTCTCCTGCTTCTTGCCGTAGAAATCGAAGCGCATGCCGGGCGACGGATCGATGAAGACGAAGCGGCGATCGACCTGGCGGCGGGCGGGACGCTCGCGCAGGGCTTCGATCGCCGGACGGAAGGGGGCGTTGGCGAGCACCGACCCGTCGATCAGCACCGCCCCCTCGGCGCGGCCATGCGCCCATTGCTGGGGAAGCATATGCTCGAGAAACGCATCGCGCGCGGGCCAGGCTTCGCCGCGTTCCGCGAGCAGATCGTCGATCTCCTGCACGGTGAAGGGCGGGAAGGCGCCCGGGAAGCTGGAGGTCGCACGCGCCGCGAAGGCGAGTTCGGCGGGGTTCGCGAACGGCCGGGTCGTGCCGTGATCCGTAAAGGGGAAAACCAGGCGATGCTCGGTCTCGATCACCTCGGGTGGCGAGTTGAGCCGCAGCGCTTCGGGATGGCCGCGGAAATCGGTGACGGTTATGAACAGGTCGAGCGGCTGGCCGTCGGGCAACAGCCGCTTGTAGCTCGGCCCCTTTGCCATCGCTGCGAAGGCATCGAGGATCGTGCCGAGCAGTTGTTTGCCGCCAAACGGCGGCTCGAACCAGCGCGAGCGAACGAATCGTTCGAGCTTGTGGCGGACTTCGTCGCGCGCACCGGCCTCGACCGTCTCGTCGATCGCCTTGGTGCGGTCGGCGATCATCCAGGCGAGCGGAGTCGCCCAGATCTTGGCAAAGCGGTGCGACGGCGCCTGGTCGGGCGCGATCAGTGCCTCGACATCGGCATATTCCATCCACAAATCGGTAAGCGGATCGAGCGACTGGCCGGTCGCGATCGCCTGGGCGAGGAAGACGGCGTTTATCCCGCCTGCGCTGGCGCCGGAGACGATATCGACCAGGACGCGCACGTTGATTCCCGCGGTCTCGCGAATCTCGTCGAGCAGCGCGCAATAGACGCCTTCCGACCGATCGCCTTCGCGCAGTGCGCAGCTCGCCTGCGCCAGCCGCCAGATTTCCTTGGTGATGCCGTGCATATAGACCGCAAGGCTGATGCCGCCGTAACAGACCAGGGCGAGCCGCAACTCCTTGTCGCGGGCCTGCGTCATCAGGCGGGGCGGACCGTGGCCCACACCGGCAGATGATCCGATGCGTTGCGCGACTGCAGGCTGGCATGAACGCCGGCGTCGTCGATCCGCAGGTCGCGGCTGATCATGATCCGGTCGAGCCGGGCCATCGGGCGGCGGGCGTGGAAGCTCTTGCCGGTCTGCGCGAAATCGAAATGCTGCGCAAAATCGTGAAGGCAGCCGCTGTTCGCGCTCCATTCGTTGAGATCGCCCATCAGCACCGTCGGATACTGGTGCGTACTCGCCTGGAGATGCGCGACGATCGCATGCGCTTGCCGCCGCCGCCACAGCCCCGACAGATCGAGATGCATGCCGACGATGCGCAGGATCTGCCCGCGGATGCGGACATCGGCCATCACCGCGCCGCGCGGCTCGAGCGAGGGCAGATGGATCGCTTCGCTATCGAGGATCTGGGCGTCGCGGCGGACGAGCAGTGCGTTGCCGTGCCAGCCCATCGAGCGCGCGCGGACGCCCAGCGGGATCGCCTTCCAGTCGCCATGTTCGGCAAGCAGATGCGTCGTCAGCACCGCCTCGCGCGTGCCGAAGCGGCGATCGGCTTCCTGAAGTGCGATCACATCCGCATCGATCTCGCAGAGCACCTGGAGCGTTCGCTCGGGACTCCGGCGTCGATCGGTGCCGATCGACTTGCGCATGTTATAACTGGCGACCTTGATCATTGCCGCCCCTTATCGGGGCGCGGACGGGGCGGGGGCAAGGGGGTTGCGCCTAGCTGCGACGAGATCCGCCCCTTTGACGGCCCGCCTCCTCGGCTGCGGCGAGCAGGCTGTATCCGGTTTCGGCCGCTGCTTCGGGCGTCATGGCGACGGCGACGCCCGCCGGGCCGTCGAGCATCACCAGGCCCTGTTCGGCTGTCGCGACGCCGCCCTTGGTCTTCGGTTCGACGTGAATCGGCTGGGGAGAAGGTTGCCTGATCATCTCGCGATCCAATTTGCTGCGGGCAGCATCGGCCTGCCGTGAATTTCCCAACTCGGCAGGCAGCGAAAATATCCGGCCTCAACCCGACTGTCCCGTCTCGGGTCAGCGTCCTCCTGCCTCCAACAGACGGCGGGGCGCGGCGAGCTCCCAGCTGCGCGCGATGCGATCGCCGACATGCGCCCAGTCGGGGTCTTCGCCGCCAAGCGCGAGGCCGACCCAGGCGGCGCCGAAATAGGCTACGCGCGAATGGTCGTCGGGCGCAGCCTCTATCAGCATCAACGCTTCCTCGGCATCGGCGGTCTTGACCGCGACGATGGTGCGGCCGACGCCATGATGATCGTGGCGGAACTGGGCGAACATCTTGCCCGCGACGAAGAAGGTCGGCTGGCCGTGGCTGATCCGCTCCTCGGCTTCGGGGAGGTCCAGTGCGATTGCGCGCACCCGATCGAGCGGGTTCAGCGGCTCAGCCATTCGGCGACGATCCGGGGGTAGAGGCGATGTTCGGCGGCGAGCACGCGTTCGGCCAGCGTTTCGGGCGTATCGCGGGCTTCGATCCGAACTTCCGTCTGGCCGAGGATTTCGCCGGCATCCAGCTCTTCGGTGACGAAATGGACCGAGCAGCCGGCGACCATGTCGCCGGCGACCAGCGCGCGGCGGTGGGTGTCGAGGCCCTTATATTTGGGCAACAGCGAGGGGTGGATGTTGACAATCCGCCCCTCCCAGCGCGCGACGAATTCGGCGGAGAGGAGGCGCATATAGCCGGCGAGGGCGATGGCTTCGACGCCGGCGTCGCGGAGCGCGGCGTCGATCGCGGCTTCATATTCGGATTTGGGCACGCCTTTGGGGGAGTGCGCGAAGGTGGCGATGCCATGCTCGCCTGCCCAGACCAGGCCGGCGGCTTCGGGTTTGTCGCTCGCGACCAGGACGACTTCATAGGGGCAGTTTTCGGCGCGGGTGGCTTCGACGAGGGCTGCCATGTTGGAGCCGCGGCCGGAGATGAGGATGCCGAGCTTCTTCACTCTCGTTCCTCTGCGAAGGCAGGGGTCCCGGCTCGGCGCGCAACGCCGAACGCGCTACCGCGCGCAATTGACCTGAAGGGCTGGGCCCCTGCCTTCGCAGGGGAACGGTCATCCGGCATGCGTCGCGCTCCAATTGTCGCGCGCGCTCCAGGTGTCGGCGGGGCCGAATACGGTGCAGCCGCGGGTCCCCGCCTCGATCGCGCCGATCCGGAACACCGTCTCGCCCGCTTCGGTGAGCCCGGCGGCGACCGCCTCCGCATCCTCGGCCGCCACCGCCGCGACCATGCCGATGCCGCAGTTGAAGGTCCGCGCCATTTCCTCGGGCTCGATATTCCCCTGCGCCTGCAGAAAGGCCATCAGGCGCGGGAGCGGCCAAGCGGCGGCGTCGATGCGGGCGTGGCAGCCCTCGGGCAGCACGCGGGGGACATTTTCCAGCAGTCCGCCGCCGGTGATGTGGGCGAGGCCGTGGATGCGGCCCTTGCGGATTTCCGGGAGCAAGCTGCGGACATAGATCCGCGTCGGCGCCATCAGCGCATCGATGAACAGCACATCCTGGTCGAAGACTGCAGGCCGATCGAGCTTCCAGCCCTTGTCGGCCGCGAGGCGGCGGACGAGCGAGAAGCCGTTCGAATGCACGCCGGTCGAGGCGAGGCCGAGGATCATATCGCCGGGGCGGATCGCGCTGCCGTCGAGCAACTGGCTGCGCTCGACCGCGCCGACGCAGAAGCCGGCGAGGTCATAGTCGCCGTCGGCATACATGCCGGGCATCTCGGCGGTCTCGCCGCCGATCAGCGCGCAGCCGGCCTGGCGGCAGCCCTCGGCGATGCTCGCGATGACTCGCTCGGCGACCTGGGGATCAAGCTTCCCACTGGCATAATAATCGAGGAAGAAGAGGGGTTCGGCGCCCTGGACGACCAGATCGTTGGCGCACATCGCGACGAGATCGACCCCGACCCCGTCATGCGCGTCATGCTCGATCGCGAGCTTGAGCTTGGTGCCGACGCCGTCGTTGGCCGCGACGAGCAGCGGATCGCTGAACCCCGCCGCCTTGAGGTCGAACAGACCGCCAAACCCGCCGAGATCGGCGTCGGCGCCGGGGCGGCGGGTGGACTTGGCCAGCGGGCCGATCGCGCGGACCAGGGCATTGCCCGCGGCAATCGAGACGCCCGCCTGGGCGTAGGTATAGGCTTTCGGATCGGTCATCACAGCCGCCTAGCCATTCCGCGCTTGGATTTCCACGCCCGCTTCGCCAAAAGGGCCGCCGCATGCAACTCTCCCGCATTTCCCTGACGCTCGGCCTGGCCAGCGCGCTCGCAATCGCGGGAGCGGCGGGGGTCGTGACTGCGCAGGGGCCGGCCGGCGGCGCCAGCGCGGTGCCGATCGACGCCTCGGGCAGTTTCGAAGTCTCGGGCGTGCAGGTCGATGTCAGCGGCAAGGATGCGGAGACCGCGCGCGAGGGCGGCTGGCGGATTGCCCAACGCAAGGGATGGGATATCCTCGCCCAGCGGCTTGCCGGCAAGAAATCGACATTATCCGATTCGGCGCTCGACGCGATCGTCACCGGCATCGTCATCGAGCGCGAGCAGATCGGCCCCAATCGCTATGTCGCGCGGCTGGGCGTGCTGTTCGACCGGAACAAGTCGGGGGCGATCCTGGGCGTGGCGGTCGCGGTCAGCCAATCGCCGCCGATGCTGCTGCTGCCGCTCGAATATTCGGGCGGGGTGGGGCGCGTGTTCGAGCGCGAGACCGCCTGGGCCCGCGCCTGGAATCGCTTCCGCAGCGGCGGGAGTACGGTCGACTATGTCCGCCTGCGTGGCACCGGACCCGATGCGCTGCTGCTCAATTCTGGCCAGATGCTACGGCGCGGGCGCAATTGGTGGCGCACCGTGCTCGATCAATATGGCGCCAGCGACGTGCTGATCGCCGAGGTCCAGCTGCGCCGCGAATATCCGGGCGGGCCGATCGTCGGCGTGTTTGCCGCCAATCATGGACCTGACAAGCAGCCGATCGCGGGCTTTGCGCTTCGGGTCGACAATGGCGATGCGCTCGACGCGCTGCTCGATGCGGGGGTCCAGCGGCTCGACAAGGCCTATCAGGAAGCATTGTCCTCGGGCGTGCTGCGCACCGACTCGCTTCTCGCGACCCGGCCGCCGCAACCGAAGACCGAGGAACAGAAGAAAGCCGAAGCGGAAGCCGAGGCAGCAGCGGCGGCCGCGGCGGCCGCGGCGGCCGCCGACCCTATGCTCGATACGCCGATGACGACGACGACGGCGAGTTTCACGCTCCAGGTCGAGACGCCGAGTGCGGCTGCGCTGACCGCATCGGAGGCGGCCGTGCGCGGCGTGCCCGGCGTACGCTCGGCCGCCACGACCAGCCTGGCTCTGGGCGGCATATCGGTGATGCGCGTCGTCTATGACGGGCCGATCGCGGGCCTTCGCGCCGCGCTGGAGGCTCGCGGCTGGCAGGTGCAGGAAGGCGCCGGAGTCCTGCGGATTCGCCGGGCTGCGGCGACGGCCACGCCCCCGCCGGCTACGGAAATCCCCGCGCCGCAATGAGCCAGCTGCGCCTGCCGCTGGGCTTGCCCGAAGCGCGCGAGACGGAATTTCTGGTGGGCGAATCGAACGTGCGCGCGGTCAACCAGCTCGAACGCTGGGCGACCTGGCCGGTCATGACGGCATTGCTGGTGGGCCCGCGCAAATCGGGGCGCAGCCTGCTCGCGCGGATATTCGCGGCAAAGAGCGGCGGGCGAATCCTCGATGATGCGGACCGGATGAAGGAAGCGGACGTCTTCCACGCCTGGAACCAGGCGCAACAGGAGCGGCGGCCGTTGCTGATCGTCGCCGAGGCGGCACCGCCCGAATGGCAGATCAAGCTGCCGGACCTGCGCTCGCGGCTGGCCGCCTCGCCGTTGCTCGAAATCGGGGCGCCCGACGATGTGCTGCTGCCGCAATTGGTGGAGCGTGCCTTCGAACGGCATCTGATCCATGCCAAGCCCGACGTGATCGGCTGGATCGCGAAGCGGATCGAGCGTAGCCATATCGCCATCCTGCGCGTTGCAGATGCATTGGAGCTCGAGACCGGCAAGCGCTTGTCGATCCCGGTCGTGCGCGCCACACTCGAAACGAATGGTCTCTTAATTGAAACGGACGACGATTAGCGGCATGCCCAAGGCAGCAAGCACGCCCGCCGCAGAGACAGAAGCGATGAGCGAACCCACGCCCAACGCGGGCAAGCGCTTCTTCAATCGCGAGCTGAGCTGGCTCTCGTTCAACCGCCGCGTGATGGAGGAGGCGTGCAATCCCGCCCATCCGCTGCTGGAGCGGCTGCGCTTCCTGTCGATCTCGGGCAGCAATTTCGACGAATTCTTCATGGTCCGCGTCGCCGGGCTGATGGGGCAGCAGCTGCAGAATATCGAGGCGAGATCCGACGACGGGCTCACCCCGGGACAGCAGCTCGCCGCGATCTCGGCCGAGGCCGAGGTGCTTGCGGACAGCCAGCAGAGCGTGTGGACCGACATCCGCTACCAATTGACCGAGGCCGGCATCGAGGTGCTGGATGCGGACGAGATAGACGGCGAGATCGAGGCGTGGCTGAACGCGCATTTCCGCGAGCAGATCTTTCCGATCCTGACCCCGCAGGCGCTCGATCCTGCGCATCCGTTCCCGTTCATCCCCAACCAGGGATCGAGCGTGATCTTCGATCTCGTCCGCCGATCGGACCGCGAGCCGATTCGCGAGCTGGTGCTGCTGCCGATGACGATGCCGCGCTTCGTGCGGCTGCCCGGCAACCCGGCGCGCTATGTCGCCGTCGACACCATGCTCAAGCGCTTCTCGCA
Organism: Sphingomonas sp. M1-B02; assembly: GCF_026167525.1. Lineage (NCBI taxonomy): Bacteria > Pseudomonadati > Pseudomonadota > Alphaproteobacteria > Sphingomonadales > Sphingomonadaceae > Sphingomonas > Sphingomonas sp. M1-B02. The sequence continues at coordinate 704,060 of NZ_CP110679.1, forward strand.
TCTGTTGTTCCCGGGATATGATGTGCTCGGCTCGGCGGCGTTCCGGGTGCTGCGCGACAGCGACCTGGAGATCGAGGAAGAAGCCGAGGATCTGGTCCTCACCTTCCGCTCGGCGATCAAGCGCCGGCGCCGCGGCCGAGTGATCCGGCTCGAGATGGAGGAATCGATCTCGCCCGCACTCGAAGCGGTGCTCAAGGAGGAACTGGGCGGCAGCGAGGCGCTGCTGACCGAGACCGGCGGCTTCCTGGGGATCGGCGAGCTATCGATGCTGGTCGACGAAGATCGGCCCGATCTCAAATTCCCCCCTTACACCGCGCGCTTTCCGGAGCGGATCCGCGAATATGGCGGGGATTGCTTCGCCGCAATCCGCGCCAAGGATATCGTCGTCCATCACCCTTATGAGACGTTCGACGTCGTGCTCTCCTTTCTGGGGCAGGCCGCCGCGGACCCGGACGTGGTCGCGATCAAGCAGACGCTCTATCGCGCCGGCAAGCAGCCGCAGGTGATCAACGCGCTGATCGCGGCAGCCGAGGCCGGCAAGTCGGTCACTGCGGTGGTAGAGCTCAAGGCGAGGTTCGACGAGGAGCAGAATCTGCTCTGGGCAACCGCGCTGGAGCGGGCGGGCGTCCAGGTCGTCTACGGCTTCATCGACTGGAAGACCCACGCCAAGGTTTCGATGGTAGTTCGACGCGAAGGGGCGATGTTCCGCACCTACTGCCATTTCGGCACGGGCAATTACCACCCGGTGACCGCGCGCATCTATACCGATCTGAGCTTCTTCACCGCCGATCCGCGGATGGGCCGCGATGCCGCGCAAATCTTCAACTACGTGACCGGCTATGTCGAACCGGCGGGGCTCGATTTGATGTCGATCTCGCCGCGCGCGCTGCGCAACGATCTGGTCGCGCTGATCGACGACGAGATCGACCATGCCCGCAAGGGGCGTCCGGCGGCGATCTGGGCGAAGATGAACTCGATCGTCGATCCCGCGGTGATCGAGAAACTGTACGAGGCGAGCAATGCCGGGGTGGAGATCGACCTGATCATCCGCGGCATCTGTTGCCTGCGGCCGGGCGTTGCCGGGATGTCGGAGAATATTCGGGTCAAATCGATCGTCGGGCGCTTCCTCGAGCATAGCAGGATCTGGGCGTTCGGCGCGGGCAAGGGGCTGCCGAGCGACGCGGCGAAGGTCTTCATGTCGTCGGCCGACTGGATGCCGCGCAACTTCGATCGGCGCGTCGAATTCATGCTGCCGATCCTGAACCCGACGGTGCACGATCAGGTGATCGATCAGGTGATGGTCGCCAATCTGCTGGACAACGAGCAGAGCTGGCTCCTCCAGCCCGACGGCCGCTATGCGCGGGTGCAGCCGGGCGAGGAGGGGGGCTTCAACCTCCACCGCTATTTCATGACCAATCCTTCGCTTTCGGGACGCGGGGCGGCGCTCGAATCGCGCAAGCCGGTGCCCAAATTGTCGCTGAAGCGCCGCCGTTCGGCCAAGAAGGAGGCCTGAGCCTTGGCGACCCAGCTCTTCGCGAAGCGCCGGCAGGAACAAGCGCCCGCCTCGGCACGTGTCGGGATCATCGACATCGGTTCGAACTCTGTGCGGCTCGTCGTTTATGAGGGCGCGGCGCGGCTGCCCTGCATCCTGTTCAACGAGAAGGTGATGGCCGGGCTCGGTCGTTCGCTGAGCGACACCGGGGCGATCGATTCGGGCAGCCTGGCGATGGCGCGCGCGGCGATGGCGCGCTTCGCCCTGCTGGCGCGCGAGATGCAGGTACAGGAATTGCGCACGGTGGCGACCGCCGCGGTGCGCGACGCGAGCAATGGCGGCGAACTGATCGCAGCTGCCAAGGCGCTCGGCCTCGACGTCGAGTTGCTCAGCGGCCAGGAAGAGGCCACCGCTTCGGGGATGGGCGTGCTTTCGGGCATTCCCGATGCGGACGGCATCGTCGGCGATCTGGGCGGGGGCAGCCTGGAGCTGGTCCGCGTCGTCGCCGGCACCGTGACCAACCGCGCTTCCTTCCCGCTCGGCGTGCTGCGGCTCGGCGCGTTCCGCAAGGATCGCGGCGCCCTGGATCGCGCGATCGCCACTTATGTCGAGGAAGCGGGCTGGCAAGGGCGGGGCGCCGGTCTGCCTTTCTATCTGGTCGGCGGATCGTGGCGGTCGCTCGCCAAGCTCGACATGCACCTGTCCGATTATCCGCTGCCCATTCTCCACCAATATCCGCTTTCGGTGGCGCGGATCGGCGAGCTGTCCGGGGCACTGGGAGCGATGTCCAAATCGGCGCTCAAGGGTGTCCCGGACCTGTCAAGCGCGCGGCTGCCGACGCTGGGCGATGCGACCGCGCTGCTGATCGGGGTGCTGAAGCATCTTGGCAGCAGCGAGACGATCGTCTCGGCCTATGGCCTGCGCGAAGGGCTGCTTTACCAGCGCCTGTCGACCGAGCAGCGGCAGGAAGACCCGCTTATCGCCGCCGCTCGTGACGAGGGTCAGCGAGTTGGCCGCTTCCCCGAGCATGGCGACCTGCTCGATGCCTGGATCGCGCCCTTGTTCGAAGGCGAGCCGTCCGAGACCGCGCGGCTGCGGCATGCCGCCTGCCTGCTCGCCGATGTTGGCTGGCGCGCCAATCCCGAATTCCGTGCCGAGCGTGGCCTCGAGACCGGGCTGCACGGCAATTGGGTGGGTATCGACTCGGAAGGCCGGGCGCTCTTGGCGCAGGCGCTGTTTACCTCGCTGGGCGGCAACATGCGGACGCCCGAGCCGCTGGGACGGCTCGCGTCAACCGATGCACTCACTTTGGCGAAGCGCTGGGGACTGGCCATGCGGCTGGGGCAGCGGCTGAGCGCAGGCGTGGCGGCGCCGCTGCGGCGCACGCGGCTGGCGATCGAGGAGGATGCGCTCTTGCTGTGCGTCGAAGGCGCGGACGAAGCGCTGTACGGCGATGCGGTGGCCAAGCGGCACCGGGCGCTGGCGGGCGCGTTCGGCCTGCACCCGGTGCTGGAAGTCTGAGCTTCCCGCGCGAAGCTCAGCCGCAGCTGGTGCTGGCGATCTTGCCGTTGTCGTCCAGGTTCAGGTTCAGCCGCTCTTCCCGATAGTCCTTGGTCACCATCATCCCCGGGCTGATCCAGCGCAGCGTCGTCGCCCCCGACAAACGCAGCGCCTCGCTCGCGACCTGCTCGCTGCGGGTCTTGCCGATCAGCGCGCCGAGGCCCTCGTTCGCGCATTTTCCGGTAACAGGTACGGGGACCTGCGGGCGGTCGCCATAGGTGCAGCCGGCGGCGGCGAGAGCGATGAGGGGAAGGGTAAAGCGGATCATGATGGCTCCTCGGTGCGAGTCATCTTCAGCTTATTGTTCTTGACCGTGAACCCCAGCTGACCCTCGACCAGTTCGAGCGCGTCGCGCCCGAATTGCTCGAACCGCCAACCCTCGAGGATCGACAATCCCTCGCGCTGCCCGGCAGCGAGCGCCTCCAGATCGTCGGTGCGCGCCAGCAGCTTGGCGGCGACGTTGATCTCCTTGGCGCGGATCTTGAGCAGCAGCTTGAGCAGATCGGCGACGAGCGCGCCGTCCTTGCCCAGCGCCGGCTTGCGATCGTCGCGCGCGGGCATCTCGTCTGACGACATCGGCGTCGCGGCCTCCAGCGCCGCCATCATCCGCGCGCCGATATCATTGCCGGCCCAGGCGGTGGAGAGCCCGCGGACGCGGCCGAGATCGGCCTGTTTCTTGGGCGGCGTGCCGGCGAGATCGGCGAGCGTCTCGTCCTTGATGATCCGGCCGCGCGGCAGATCCTTGCCCTGCGCCTCCAGCTCGCGCCAGCGGGCGAGCGCCTTCAGCCGGCCCAGCACTTCGGGCTTGCGGCTGGAAACGCGGACGCGCTGCCACGCTTCATCGGGATCGTTGTGATAATTTTCGGGGTCGGCGAGCCGTTCCATCTCCTGGTCGAGCCAGGCGCCGCGTCCCGTTTTCCGAAGCTTGTCGAGCATCTTGGGAAAGATTTCGGAGAGATAGGTGACGTCGCAGATCGCGTAATCGATCTGGCGCTTGTCGAGCGGGCGGCGCGCCCAATCGGTGAAGCGCGCGCCCTTGTCGACGGTGATGCCCAGGTAGGTGTCGACCAGGTTCGAATAGCCGATCTGCTCGCCTTGCCCCAGCGCCATGGCGGCAACCTGGGTATCGAACAGAGGATGCGGGGTCTTGCCGGTGAGATTGTAGACGATCTCGATATCCTGGCCGCCGGCGTGGAAGACCTTCAGGACATCCTCATTCTGGGTCATCAGATCGAGCAGGGGCTTCATGTCGATCCCGCCCATCGGATCGATCGCCGCGGCTTCCTCGTCGTCGGCGATCTGGATCAGGCAGAGCTCGGGCCAATAGCTGTTCTCCCGCATGAACTCGGTGTCCACGCAGATGTAGGGCTTGGTGGCGAAACGCGCGCAGAGATTGGCGAGGGCGGCGGAATCCTCGATCAGGCCATGGATATGCATCATGGCCCCATAGACAGGTCTGCGGGTTGACAAAAGGGTGTGTGACAGGAAAGCGCGCAACAACTCCACCAACCCGTCACCCCCGCGAAAGCGGGGGCCCATCTCCCGCCGCCGCCGCGGGCTGATATGGTAGGAGATGGATCCCCGCCTGCGCGGGGATGACGAAGAAGAAGAAAAGACAAGCACGATGCACGCCTATCGCACCCATAATTGCGCCGAACTGCGCGACACCCATGTCGGCCAGGAAGTGCGCCTCTCGGGCTGGGTGCATCGCAAGCGCGATCATGGCGATCTGGTCTTCATCGACTTGCGCGACCATTATGGCATCACCCAGATCGTCACCGACATCAGCGGCCCGGCGTTCGAAGCCATCGAGTCGCTGCGCAGCGAATCGGTGGTGACGGTGACCGGCAAGGTCGTCGCGCGCGACGAGAGCGTGGTGAACCCGAACCTGCCGACCGGCGCCGTGGAAGTCCGCGTCGCCGATGTCGTCGTCCAGTCCGCGGCGCAGGAGCTGCCGCTTCCCGTGTTCGGCGAGGCCGAATATCCGGAGGAAATCCGCCTCCGCTATCGCTATCTCGATCTGCGCCGCGAGCGGCTCCATAAGAATATCATGCTGCGATCGAACGTCATCGCGTCGCTCCGCCGTCGGATGATCGACCAGGGCTTTACCGAATTCCAGACCCCGATCCTCACCGCGAGCAGCCCCGAGGGCGCGCGCGACTATCTCGTCCCCAGCCGCGTCCATCCCGGCAAATTCTATGCGCTCCCCCAGGCGCCGCAGATGTTCAAGCAGCTGCTGATGGTCGCGGGCTTCGATCGCTATTTCCAGATCGCCCCTTGCTTCCGCGACGAGGATGCCCGCGCCGATCGTAGCCCGGGTGAATTCTACCAGCTCGATTTCGAGATGAGCTTCGTCACGCAGGACGATGTTTTCGCAGCGATCGAGCCGGTGCTCCACGGCGTGTTCGAGGAATTCGCCGATTGGGAAGGGAAGGGCCGCAGCGTCTCCGCATTGCCGTTCAAGCGCATTCCGTACCGTGAATCGATGCTGAAATACGGCAACGACAAGCCCGATCTGCGCAACCCGATCCTGATCAGCGACGTCTCCGAGCATTTCAAGGGCTCGGGCTTCAGCCGCTTCGCCTCGATGGTCGAAGAAGGCAGCGTCGTCCGCGCCATCCCCGCGCCCAATACCCACGAGAAGAGCCGGAAGTTCTTCGACGACATGAACAGCTGGGCGCAGAGCGAGGGCTTCCCGGGCCTCGGCTATGCCACCCAGAAGGACGGCGTGTTCGGCGGCCCGATCGCCAACAATCACGGCCAGGAGGGGATGAAGGCGATCGCCGACGCGCTCGGTCTCGGCCCGAACGACGGCATCTTCTTCGCCGCGGGCAAGGAAGCGCAGGCCGCCAAGCTCGCCGGCCTGGCGCGTACCCGCGCCGCCGAGCAGCTCGAACTGGTCGACCAGAGCCGCTTTGAATTCTGCTGGATCGTCGATTTCCCGATGTTCGAATATGACGAGGACGCCAAGAAGGTCGATTTCAGCCACAACCCCTTCTCGATGCCGCAGGGCGAGATGGAGGCGCTGACGACCAAGGACCCGCTCGACATCCTGGCCTATCAATATGACATCGTCTGCAACGGCGTGGAGCTGAGCTCGGGCGCGATCCGGAACCACAAGGCCGAGATCATGTACAAGGCGTTCGAGATCGCCGGCTACACGCAGGCGCAGGTCGACAGCGACTTTGCCGGCATGATCAACGCCTTCAAGTTCGGCGCGCCCCCGCATGGTGGCTCGGCGCCGGGGGTGGATCGGATCGTGATGCTGCTCGCGGGCGAGCCGAACATTCGTGAGGTCGTGGTCTTCCCGATGAACCAGCGGGCGGAGGATCTGATGATGCAGGCGCCGGCCGAGGTGAGCCCGCGGCAGTTGAAGGAACTGAGCATCAAGCTGGCGAGCGACGGCCCGAAGGCGGGGTAGCTATATCCCTCCCCTTGTGGGAGAGGGAGGGAGCCGATGAAATCGGCGGAAGGGTGAGGGGGAGTGTGTCTCACCAGACGTCCCCCTCATCCTTCCCACTGCTGCGCAGCGGGCCCATTATCAGGTCGGCCATGCTCCCAGCATGGCCTGAACAGCGCGGGGCGCTGTTCACCTGATGATCTTCTCCCACAAGGGGAGAAGGAGTGTTACGGTCGCCCATGACCATAAAACTCAGCGACTATGAAGCCGGCGACAAGTTCGACGGCGACTATGACGAAGCTCTCGCCAAGCTCCAGAAGCACCTCTCCCACATCCATTACGCCCACATCGTCCACAAACGCCGCGCCGTGATCCTGTTCGAGGGCTGGGATGCGGCGGGGAAAGGCGGGATCATCAAACGCCTGACCGGCGAGTGGGACCCGCGTTATTTCGAGGTATGGCCGATCTCGGCGCCCACCGACGAGGAGAAGGCGCATCATTTCCTCTGGCGCTTCTGGCGCCGCCTCCCGCCGGTTCACAATATCTCGATCTTCGATCGCAGCTGGTATGGCCGCGTCCTCGTCGAGCGGGTCGAGGGCTTCGCCACCAAGGACGAATGGAAGCGCGGCTATTCCGAGATCAACGATTTCGAGGCGCAGCAGGTCGCCAACGGTACGACGCTGATCAAGATCTTCGTCCATGCGACGCAGAAAACCCAGGACAAAAGGCTCGCCGACCGGCTGGAGCATCCCTGGAAACGCTGGAAGACAGGGCTCGACGATTATCGCAACCGCGCCCGCCGTGCCGACTATCTCGAGGCTATGCACGACATGTTTCGCGAGACCGACACCAAGACGGCGCCGTGGATCGTCATCGACGGCAACAACAAGAAGGCCGCACGGATCGCGGCGCTGACGGCGATCGCCGAGGCGCTGGAGGCACATGTGCCGATGGACCCGCCGCAGCTCGATCCCGAAGTGGAGCGGGTCGCGCGCGAGGCGCTGGGGCTGGCGGCCGTAGACTAAGCGTACCGATCAGGCCGGGGCGAAGGCACCCGATTCGTCCATCACGTGGAGGACGCCGTCGGAAATTGCGAAATAAGCGCCGTGGATCTTCAACCTGCCCGCCGCTTCGCGCTCGGGGATGAAGGGGAAGGTGCGCAGGTTGGCGATCGATACGCGAACCGTCTCGAGCTCGAGCGCATGAACCGCCTCGGGGCCCGTGCCATGCTCGGCGATGATGCGATCGCGCGCTTCGTCGAGCATATCGACCCAGTGCGCGATAAAGCCGCCTTCGCCCGGGGGGCTGCCGGCAAAGCGCTGGGTCAGCGCGGCGTGGACGCCGCCGCATTTACCATGCCCCATCACCACGATCTCGCTGACTTCGAGCTGGGTGACCGCGAATTCGAGCGCAGCCGACACGCCATGGCGCTGCCCGTCACTCTCGAACGGCGGCACCAGATTGGCGACGTTGCGCACGACGAAGATCTCGCCGGGCGAGGTATCGAAGATCTGGGCGGGATCGACTCGGCTGTCCGAGCAGGCGATCACCATCACCTTGGGGCTCTGCCCTTCGGACAATTCGGTCCAGCGCTCGCGGTGGCGACGATATTCGGAGAGGCGGAAGCGGGCATAGCCCTCGAGAAGGTCTGAAATGTCGCTCATGGGTCTCCTCTAGCGCGTGTTGTAACGGCTTCAAGCCATCGCTAGATGCGTTGCATGAACGAGCTCACTCCGCTGCCCCGCCCGGAACGCGTCCGCAAGCCGGACTGGATCCGGGTGAAGGCCCCGACCTCGGCGGGGTTCGCCGCCACCCGCGCGCTGATGCGCTCGAAAAATTTGACGACGGTGTGCGAAGAGGCCGCCTGTCCGAATATCGGCGAGTGCTGGAGCAAGAAGCACGCGACGGTGATGATCCTGGGCGACACCTGCACCCGCGCCTGCGCCTTCTGCAACGTGAAGACCGGCATGCCGCGCGCAGTCGACCCGATGGAGCCCGAGCATGTCGCCGAGGCCGCGGCGCAGATGGGGCTGGCGCATATCGTCGTGACTTCGGTCGATCGCGACGACCTGCCAGATGGCGGCGCGAAGCAGTTCGTGAAGGTGATCGAGGCGATACGCCGCTCGAATCCGACGACGACGATCGAGATCCTGACTCCCGATTTCCGCAACAAGCATGAAGCCGCGGTCGAGATGATCGTCGCGGCGCGGCCCGACGTCTATAACCACAATCTCGAGACGGTGCCGCGGCTCTATCCGACGATCCGTCCCGGCGCGCGCTACTACGCGTCGCTGCGGCTGCTCGAGTCGGTGAAGAAGCTAGATCCGTCGATCTTCACCAAATCGGGCATCATGCTGGGCTTGGGCGAAGAGCGGCTCGAAGTGCATCAGGTGATGGACGACATGCGCTCCGCCGACGTCGATTTCCTGACGATGGGGCAATATCTCCAACCGACCCCGCGCCACGCCAAGGTGCAGGATTTCGTGCCCCCCGCCGCGTTCAACGCCTATGGCGCGATCGCCCGGGCGAAGGGCTTCCTTTTGGTCGCCTCCTCCCCGCTGACCCGTTCCAGTTACCATGCCGGCGACGACTTCGCGAAGATGCGCGACGCCCGCGCGCTGAAGCTGGCCAAGGTTGCCGCGACGGTCTGATGCCCAAGCATAGCGAGACGCGTTCGCTTCCCTATACGCCCGAGCAGATGTTCGATCTGGTCGCCGACGTGGCGCGCTATCCGGAGTTCCTGCCCTGGGTCAGCGCGATCCGGGTGCGATCGAACGGCGATACGGCGATGGTCGCGGACATGATCGTCGGGTTCAAGGGGCTGCGCGAGACCTTCACCTCCAAGATCGAGAAGGAGCGCCCGGGGCACCTCCGCGTCGATTATCTGGATGGACCGCTCAAGCATCTGACCAACGACTGGAAGTTCCGCTCGGACGGAAAAGGCGGCTGCCTGGTCGACTTCTGCGTCGATTTCGCGTTCAAGAACCGCGTGTTCGAGATGCTTGCGGGGCAGGTCTTCGATCGCGCGCTTCGCAAGATGATCAACGCCTTCGAAGAGCGCGCGGCGCGGCTCTATGGCGACTCGGGCGCGCCGGGCATCAGCAGTTCGAGCGCGCAGAGCGCCGCCTGAAGGCGAACCCCGCCGCGACCGTCATTCTCGAACAGCCGCGTATCCGCGACGATATGCTTGGGGTCCGCCCCGCGCTCGGCCTGGGCGAACACGACCGTGCCGACAGGCTTCTTCTCGGTGCCGCCATCGGGGCCGGCAATGCCGGTGATGGCGACCGCCACATCGGCGTTGCTGCGGGCGAGCGCGCCCTGCGCCATGCTCCAGGCAACCGCAATCGATACCGAACCGAACGTCTCCAGCACATCGGTGCTGACCTTGAGTATCTCGGTCTTCGCCTCGTTCGAATAAGTGACGAAGCCGACTTCGAACACGTCGGAAGAGCCCGGAAGCTCGGTAAGTGCCGCGCTCACGAGACCGCCGGTGCAGCTTTCGGCGACCGCGACGCGACGACCCACGGCGCGGTTCGCCTCGATCACCTTGCGTGCGGATTCGAGCAGACGGGCCGGGAGAATCGTGTCCATGCTCAGGCCTCTGCCACTGCGCCGCTACGGAAGCGAGTCATGGGTTGCTGTCGGGCACGCGCACCGTCGCGATGGCCTGTGCGGCCATGCCTTCGCCGCGCCCGGTGAAGCCCAGCCGTTCGGTGGTGGTGGCCTTCACGCTGACACGTGAGGCGGGCAGCGCCAGGATGTCGGCGATGCTCGCGCGGATCGCCTCACGATGCGGACCGATCTTGGGCGCTTCGCAGATCAGGGTCAGATCCAGGAAATCGATCACTCCGCCCTGCGCCCGGATCAGCGCGGCGGCATGCTCCAGGAAGCGCGCCGAGGCGGCGCCGCGCCATTTCGGATCGCTGGGCGGGAAGTGCATGCCGATGTCGCCGGCGCCGATCGTGCCGAGAAGGGCGTCGGTGATGGCATGGAGCGCAACATCGGCGTCGCTATGGCCCGAAAGGCCCTTGTCGTGCGGTACAAGAACCCCGCCGAGCCACAGCTGTTCGCCGGCTTCGAGGCGGTGGACGTCGTAGCCCTGCGCGGTGCGGACGCGCAACGTGGCGGCATGGCGCGCCTCGGCGGCGGCGAAGTCGGCGGGGTGGGTGATCTTTTCGAGCATGGGGTCTCCGGGGACGAGCGCTACGCGGCGGCCCAGTTCGCGAACCATCTGAGCGTCGTCGGTCGCCTCCTTGTCCTGCGGCCAGGCGCGGTGCGCTTCTACTATGGCGTCGAAACGAAAGACCTGGGGGGTCTGGACCCGCACAAGACCTTCGCGCGGCACGGTTTCGCCGAGGCCGCCTTCGTCGCGTGCCAGGGTATCGGCGACGGGAAGCGCGGGGAGGGCGCCGTCATAGCTTTCGAGGGCAGCGAGCAGCGAGCCTATGACAGGCGCAGAGAGGAAGGGGCGGGCGGCGTCGTGGATCAGCACGCGGTCGACTCCCTCCAAGGCGTCAAGACCCTTGCCGACCGACTCGCGGCGGGTCGGGCCACCGATCACGAACGACACGGGCCCAAGGGCAACTTCCAGCGCCTCTTGCTGGCCTTCGCCGATCACCACCAGGACTTCGTCTATCGCCGGATGCGCAGACAGTGTGGCATGGCTGTGGGCGAGCATCGGCTTCCCGGCGACCATCGCGAACTGCTTGGGCAAAAGGGTGCCGGCCCGGACGCCCTGTCCGGCGGCAACGATCAGCGCTGCGGTCTTGCCCATGCCGCGCGCCCTAGCCGGAGACGCTCGGCTTGCCAATCGCGGCGTGGACGGCTAGGCGCATTGCCTAATTTTCAGGCAGATCATGCGCGAACTCTCCCCCATCCAGATCGGTCCGGTGACGATCGACGCGCCGGTGTTGCTCGCGCCGATGACCGGCGTCACCGACCTGCCGTTCCGCCGCGTCGTGCGCCGCCACGGTTCGGGGCTCAACGTCACCGAGATGGTGGCGAGCCAGGCGGCGATCCGCGAGACCCGCCAGTCGATCCAGAAATTCGCCTGGGATCCGATCGAGGATCCCGTGTCGATGCAGCTGGTCGGCTGCACGCCCTATGAGATGGGCGAAGCGGCGCGGCTGAGCCAGGATCGCGGGGCGGCGATCGTCGACATCAATATGGGCTGCCCGGTGCGCAAGGTGACCAGCGGCGACGCGGGATCAGCGCTGATGCGCGATCTCAAGCTGGCGGGTTCGCTGATCGAGGCGTGCGTCAAGGCCGTGTCGGTGCCGGTGACCGTCAAGATGCGGATGGGCTGGGACCATGACAGCCTGAATGCGCCCGAACTGGCGCGCATCGCGCAGGACCTCGGCGCGAAGATGGTCACCGTCCACGGCCGCACCCGCAACCAGATGTACAAGGGCAGCGCCGACTGGAGCTTCATCCGCCGGGTGAAGGATGCGGTGTCGATCCCGGTGATCGCCAATGGCGACGTCTGCACGATCGAGGAAGCGCGCGAGGCGCTGCGCCAATCCGGCGCCGACGGGGTGATGATCGGCCGTGGCGCCTATGGCCGCCCCTGGGTGCTGCGCCAGATGATGGACGCGCTGACCGGAAAGGGCGAGCGCGCAGATCCGTCGCTCGATGAACAATATCGAATCATTACCGACCATTATGCGGACAGCCTTGCGCTTTATGGCAAGGAAGTCGGCGTCAACATGATGCGCAAGCATATCGGCTGGTACACCAAGGGCATCCATGGCTCGGCCGAGTTCCGCAACAAGGTGAACCAGCAGGCCGATCCGCAGGTGGTGCTGGACATGCTCGCCGAATTCTACGCGCCGTGGCTTTCCCGCGCGGCGGCCTGAGGCGCAGCCGGCCCTTGCCGGCTGCTGCCCCGAATTTTGCCGAGCTGTTCGCCGGGCTGCCGGTCGCGGTGTTCGTGATCGATCCCGACGGGCGCATCGCGCATGCCAACGCTGCCTGCGAGCTGCTGCTCAACCACAGCGAATCGAGCATGATCGGCCAGCCCTATGAGTCGGTGCTGCACCCGCCCGAGGATTATGCCGATCGCCGCGACGGCCATGGCTTCGCCGCCTTCGATATCGAGATCGAAGCGGTGCGGGGGCCGCGCTTTCGCGTCGATTTCGTCGAGACGTTGGTGGCCGATCATCCCGGCTGGCGGATCGTGACGCTCCACCACGCGCCGCAATCGCGCCGTGTGGCACAGGGCGCGGACCGGACTGCGGGCGCGCGGGCCGCGGTGGGCGCGGCGGCGATGCTGGCGCATGAGATCAAGAACCCGCTCTCCGGCATCCGCGGCGCGGCGCAATTGCTGGGCGCGAGCGGCGAGGATGGCGAGCTCACCGAGCTGATAACCACCGAAGTCGATCGCATCGTCGCTTTGATCGATCGGATGCAGGATTTTACCGACACCCGCCCGCTCAAGCTGGCGCCTACCAATGTCTATCCGTTGCTGGGTCACGCACGCCGGGTCGCGCTGGCCGGATTCGCGCGGGGAATGGTGATCGAGGAGCGCTTCGATCCCTCGCTGCCGCCGGTGCTGATCGATCCCGACGCTTTCCTGCAAGTATTGCTCAACCTGCTCAAGAATGCAGCCGAGGCGCTGACCGGCCTGGCTCAGCCGCGGATCACCCTCGCCACCGCCTATCGCCACGGAATGTCGGTGAGCACTGGGGCAGGCAGGCCGCGCCAGCCGCTACCGATCGAGATTTTGGTTATCGACAATGGACGGGGCGCGCCGGCCGACATCGCCGACCATCTGTTCGAACCGTTCGTGTCGGGCAAGCCCGAAGGGCAGGGGCTGGGACTCCCGCTCGTCGAAAAGCTGGTCCGCGACATGGGCGGGATCGTGCAATATGCCCGAGAGCGCGAGCCCGAAGTGACGGTGTTTCGCATCCTGCTGCCGAGGGCTGCATGAAGGGCTCGGTTCTGATCGTCGACGACGATCGCGCGATTCGCACGGTGGTGGCCGCCGCATTGCGCCGCGAAGGCCATACCGTCGTTACGGCGGCCAGCGTTGGGGAGTTGCACCGGGCGCTCGCGGCGGATCTTCCGGACGTGCTGGTGACGGACGTGGTGCTGCCCGACGGCAATGGGCTCGACGTCGTGGCGAAGCTGACCACCGAGCATCCCAACCTGCCGGTGATCGTCTTCTCGGCCCAGAACACGCTGGCAACCGCGGTTCGCGCGACCGAAGTCGGCGCGTTCGACTATCTTCCCAAGCCGTTCGATCTCGACGTGCTGGCGCAGGCGGTGCGCGGCGCGATGGCGAAGGGCAGGCGGCAGCCGGCCGACTTGCCCGATTCCGAGGTCGGCGGCGGCCCGTCGCTGATCGGGCGTTCGCCCGCGATGCAGGAGGTCTATCGGGTCATCGCCCGGGTCGTTTCCAATGACCTTACCGTGCTGATCTCGGGCGAGTCGGGCACCGGCAAGGAACTTGTCGCGCAGGCGATTCACGATCTCGGGCCGCGCCGCCGTGCGCCATTCGTGGCGCTCAACATGGCGGCGATCCCGCGCGAGCTGATCGAGGCCGAGCTGTTCGGCCATGAGCGCGGCGCCTTCACCGGCGCGGCGAGCCGAGTCGCGGGCAAGTTCGAGCAGGCGGCGGGGGGCACCCTGTTCCTCGACGAGATCGGCGACATGCCGATGGATGCCCAGACGCGGCTGCTGCGCGTGCTCCAGTCGGGCGAATTCACCACCGTCGGCGGCGCACGCACGATCCGCGCCGACGTCCGCATCGTCGCCGCGACCAACAAGGATCTGACCCAGCTCGTGCAGATCGGCCAGTTTCGCGAGGATCTGTTTTACCGGCTCAACGTGGTACCGGTGGCGCTGCCGTCGCTGCGCGAGCGGCGGCAGGACGTGCCGTTGCTGGCGCGCCATTTCCTGGATCGCGCGGCCGAGGACGGGCTGCCCAGGAAGCAGCTCGACCGCGACGCGGTGGCGGTGCTCGAAAATTACGACTGGCCGGGCAATGTCCGCGAGCTCGAAAATCTGATGCGCCGCATCGCCGCGCTGAGCCGCGACGAGTGGGTCGATGCCGAATCGATCCGTCGATCGCTCGGCGAGGCGGGCAGCGCGCAGCCGACGGCGGGCGATGCCGGGATCGAAGCCGCGGTGCGCGCGCGGCTCGAGCGGATCGCGATCGAGGAGCCCCGCGCGCTCGATGACGGGACGCTCTACGACCGGATCATCGGCGAAGTGGAGCGTCCGCTGATCGAAGCGATGCTGGCGCGGCACCAGCAAAATCAGCTGCGAGCCGCACGCGCGCTTGGAATCAACCGCAATACCTTGCGCAAGCGGCTCGACACGCTCGGCATCGAAATGGCCGGAAATCGTTCGGATGGTGCCGATTAGCGACAACTGACCGATTTTGTGTGTTCTCTGGGCAACGGTTGCGTTGTATTCCAGCAACGATGCACGCCCCTGCCGAGCCCGTGACCGATCCTGCGCCGCCAAAGCGGCGGTTTGGCGTCACGCCTGCGGTGGAGGTCGGAATCCTCTCGCTCGCAATCATCGTGGCGCTGATCAGTTATTTCGTGATCAGCGGCGAGAAATCGCCCGAGCGGCTGCTGACGCCGCCGATCGTCGCCTTGCTGCTGATCGGCAATCTGCTGCCGGGGGTCGCGCTGCTGGTGCTGATCGGGCGGCGCATCGCCCGGCGGCGGGCGGCGCGCTCGGCGGCGGGCGGGGAAGGGCGGCTGCACGTTCGTCTCGTCGCGATCTTCTCGGTGCTGGCCAGCGTGCCGACCCTGTTCGTGGCAGTCACCGCCTCGCTGCTCTTCCAATATGGCGTCGAATTCTGGTTCTCGGATCGCGCCCGCGGGATGATCGAGAATTCGCAGGCTCTTGCGCAGGAATCCTACAAGCAGCTTCTATCCTATGTCGACAGCAACACGGTGGCGATGGCGGTCGACGTGTCGAACGAGCTGCGCGAGGCACCGCCGGAGAGCATGCGCTTTCGCCAGCTTTTCGCTACGCAGGTCTATATCCGCAGCCTTTCGGAGGCGATCATCTTCGCGGTCGGACGCGATGGCCAGATCCAGACGATCGCTCTGGTGAACCCCTATGAACGTGATCTCGAAAAGGAGATCGACCGCAACGCGCTGGCCAAGCTCGACCAGGGTCTGTCGAGCGTCGTCGACGCACAGGGGGACCGGACGCGTTCGCTGACCCGGGTGCCCGATACCGACAATCTGTATCTCTACGCCGGACGGGCTTCGGACCTGGGCCAGATGTCTGCGCAGACCGATCGCGCCGCGCAGGTGCTGGCCGATTATCGCGCATTGCTGAGCCGATCGCGCTCGCTGCAGCTCCAGTTCAACATCGCCTTGCTGGTGCTTTCGCTGTTCATCGTCGGGGTTGCCGTGTGGGTGGCGCTGCAGGTGGCGGACCGGCTCGTTCGGCCGGTCAACGATCTCGTCGGCGCTGCACGGCAGGTGGCGGCCGGCGATCTGACTGCGCGGGTTCCGGATCGCAAGGCGCGGGACGAGCTCGGCGTGCTGACAAGCGCGTTCAACCGCATGACCGGACGGCTGCAGGAGCAGACCAATGCCCTGGTCAGTGCCAACGCCCAGATCGAGAGCCGGCGCGCTCTGATCGAGGCGGTGATGTCGGGCGTTTCGGCGGGTGTCATCTCGATCGGCGCCGATCGGACGGTGCGGCTCATGAACGCATCGGCGATGGCGCTGCTTCGCCACGGCGCCCGCGATCCTGTGGGTCGCCCGCTCAAGGAGATAGCGCCCGAGCTCGACGCCCTGCTCGACGGCGATGATCGCGAGGCCATCGTCCAGGTGGCGACGGGCGGAGATTCGCGCACGCTGGCAGTCAAGATCACCAGCGACGAGGGCGGCAAGGTGCTGACCTTCGACGACATCACCCAGCAATTGCTCGATCAGCGCCGCGCCGCCTGGTCCGACGTTGCTCGCCGCATCGCGCACGAGATCAAGAACCCGCTCACCCCGATCCAGCTCGCCGCAGAACGGCTCCAGCGGCGCTACGGCAAGCAGATCGAGACTGGCGACGGCGTCTTTGCCCGCCTCACCGAGACGATCATCCGCCAGGTCGGCGACCTGCGCCGCATCGTCGACGAATTCTCGTCCTTCGCGCGGATGCCGAAACCGCTGTTCCGCGAGGAATCGCTGCTCGATATCGCTCGCCAGGCGATGTTTCTCCACGAAGTTGCGCACCCGTCGATCCGCTTCGAGCTGAACGCGCCCGAAGATCCCCCGCTGCTCGTCTCCGATCGCCGCCAGATGGGGCAGGCGCTTACCAATGTGATCAAGAACGCCGTCGAGGCGATCGAGGCGCGGGAGGACGGGGAGGGACTCCCCCAAGGCGAGATCCTGCTTGCGATCGAGACGAAAGGCCCCAAGCGCATCATCCTGACGGTGGGCGACAACGGGGTGGGGCTGCCGATCGAGCGCGACCGGATCGTCGAGCCCTATATGACCACGCGCAGCGGCGGCACCGGGCTGGGCCTCGCGATCGTCAAGAAGATCGTCGAGGAGCATTTCGGGACGATCGCCTTCTCCGATCGCGACGGCGGGGGCACGCTCGTCACGATCAGCTTCGATGCCGAGCAACTGGCGAAAATGGCCTCCGATCCCGACGCTGGCGATTCCGCCGAGCCGCGCCCCGCAGCACTCACACGTAGTGGAAACAGCAAGTCATGAGTTTGGACATTCTCGTCGTCGATGACGAACGCGATATCCGCGAACTGGTAGCTGGCGTGCTCGAAGACGAAGGCTATGCCACTCGCGGCGCGGCCGATAGCGACGCGGCGCTCGAGGCCATCGCCGAACGGCGGCCGAGCCTGGTGCTGCTCGACGTGTGGCTGCAAGGCTCGCGGCTCGACGGGCTGGAACTGCTCGACGAGATGAAGCGGCGCGATCCTTCGATTCCCGTCCTGGTGATTTCGGGGCATGGCAATATCGACACGGCAGTGGCCGCGATCCGGCGCGGTGCCGCGGACTTCATCGAAAAGCCCTTCGAGGCCGAGCGGCTGTTGCTGCTGGTCGAGCGCGCGACCGAGACCGACCGGTTGCGACAGGAAGTCGTGTCGCTGCGCGCCTCGGTGGGACGCGAGACCGATCTCACCGGCACGTCCGCCGCGATCAACAGCGTGCGCGCGACGCTCAAGCGGGTCGCCTCGACCGGCAGCCGCGTGCTGATCACCGGCGGGCCGGGCGTGGGCAAGGAAGTCGCGGCGCGGCTGCTGCACGGGTGGAGCCAGCGGACCCAGGCGCCCTTCGTCATCGTCAGCGCAGCACGCATGACGCCCGAGCGAGTCGAGGAGGAACTGTTCGGCGTCGAGGAAGCCGGCGATCTCGTGCGCCCCGGCCTGCTCGAACAGGCGCATGGCGGCACCCTGTTTCTCGACGAAATTGCCGACATGCCCGTGGCGACGCAGGCAAGAATCCTGCGCGTGCTGACCGACCAGAGCTTCAGCCGGGTGGGGGGCACCCGCGTGGTCAAGGTCGACGTGCGCGTCGTCTCCGCCACCGCGCGCGACCTGATGGCGGAGATCGCCGCGGGCCGTTTCCGCGAGGACCTCTATTATCGGCTCAACGTCGTGCCGGTGCCGATCCCGCCGCTCACCGATCGGCGCGAGGACATACCGGTGCTGGTCGATCATTTCGTCGCCCATTATGCCAGCGATCGCCGCGTGCCGACGCCCGAGGTCGCGCCGGATGCGATGGTGGCGCTGCAGAGCTATGAGTGGCCCGGCAATGTCCGCCAGCTGCGCAACGTGGTCGAGCGGACCGTCATCCTGGCGCCGGGCGATCGGATCGGGCGGATCGACCTCGACCTGTTGCCGCCCGAGGTGCTCGGCAAGCCCGGCGAGCTGGGCGCGGGCGCGGGTGCCAACGCGATCATGGGCGCGCCGCTGAAGGAAGCGCGCGAGACGTTCGAGCGCGAATATCTGCGCGTCCAGATCCGCCGCTTCTCGGGCAACATCTCGCGGACCGCCAGCTTCATCGGGATGGAGCGATCGGCGCTGCATCGCAAGCTGAAGCTGCTCGGCATCACCGATACCCGGGACGAATAGCGCTTCTGGACGTTGGCGGTCCCAGACCCTAGATTGGCACGGCGCGCCGAGGTGGTGCGGCACTCCGACGCCGGGAAACGGCGCGTTGCGGGACAGACCCCGCCAATAATATAAGGACCTCCAGCCATGGCCGAGAAGCAAACCTCGCTCCAGGACCTGTTCCTCAACTCGCTCCGCCGCTCGAAGGCCCCGGTGACGATGTTCCTCGTCAAGGGTGTGAAGCTGCAGGGCATCGTGACCTGGTTCGACAATTTCTCCGTGCTGCTGCGTCGCGACGGACAATCGCAGCTGATCTACAAGCATGCCATTTCCACGATCATGCCGTCGGGCCCGGTCGACCTCACCGCTTTGCTCGAAGCGGCGGGAGAGCATCAGGCCAAGAACCCGGTCTTGCAGGAGATCTTCCTGAACGCGGTGCGCCGGCAGCAGGAAAATGTGACGATGTTCCTGGTCAACGGCGTCATGCTGCAGGGCCAGATCGCCGCATTCGACCTGTTCTGCATGCTGCTCCAGCGCGAGGGCATGGCGCAATTGGTGTACAAGCATGCGGTCTCGACGGTGCAGCCGGCGCATCCGCTGAACCTGGCCGAGGAAACCAACGGGTCCGACGACGATTGAGCATGGCATGAGCACCGGATTTGATCGCGACGCCACCGAGTTCTCGCGTGGCGCGAGGGCTGTCGTCATTTACCCCGACACGGGCGGCAGCTCGCGCGATTCCGACGCGCGGCTCGAGGAGACTGCGGGCCTGGCGATGGCGATCGGCGTGGAGGTGGTCGACAAGGTCAGCTTCAAGCTGCGCCAGCCCAAGCCGGGCACGCTGATCGGATCGGGCCAGGTCGAGGCTCTTGCCGAGACCGTGCGCGACGCGGAGCTGCAGCTCGCAGTGTTCGACGCGGCGCTCACGCCGGTGCAGCAGCGCAATCTCGAGACCACGCTCGGCTGCAAGGTGATCGACCGCACCGGGCTGATCCTGGAGATCTTTGGCGAGCGGGCGCGCACCGCCGAGGGTCGGCTGCAGGTCGAGCTGGCGCATCTCGATTATCAGGCGGGCCGACTGGTGCGCAGCTGGACCCACCTCGAACGGCAGCGCGGCGGCTTCGGCTTCCTCGGCGGCCCGGGCGAGACCCAGATCGAGGCCGATCGCCGGCTGATCCGCGACCGGATGGCGCGACTCAAGAAAGAGCTCGACCAGGTGAGCCGCACTCGCGCGCTGCATCGCGACCGGCGCCAGCGCGCACCGTGGCCGGTGATCGCCTTGGTCGGCTATACCAATGCGGGCAAGTCGACCCTGTTCAACCGCGTGACCGGCGCCGACGTCATGGCGGAGAACCTGCTCTTCGCCACGCTCGACCCGACTCTGCGCCAGATCGAACTGCCGGGGATCGACAAGGCGATCCTTTCCGACACGGTGGGATTCGTCTCCGAGCTGCCGACGCAGCTGGTCGCGGCGTTCAAGGCGACCCTCGAGGAAGTGATCTCGGCCGATCTGCTGATCCATGTCCGCGACATCTCGCATCCCGACTCCGAGGCGCAGCGCGCCGACGTCGAGAAGGTGCTGGGGGAGATCGGGGTTGCGCTGGAGACGCCGCGGTTCGAGGCGTGGAACAAGCTCGATCTGGTCGATGACGAGAATCGCGCGGCGCTGCTCGAAGATGCGGCCAAGCGCGAGGATGTGATGCCGATCTCGGCCTGGACCGGGGAAGGGGTGGCGACGCTGCTCGAGACCGTTGCCGCGCGGCTGACCGAGGGGCATCGGCGCTATGTCATCGAGCTCGAGGCCGGCGACGGCGCCGCGGCGGCGTGGCTGCACCAGCATGGCGAAGTGATCGAGCAGACCGTCGAGGACGATCGCGCAGTCTATGAAGTGCGGATGGCGCCGCGGGATTATGAGCGGTTCGGGCAGCGCGGCTAGCGCCGAAAGTCACACCAAGGTCACACTATCGGCATCGCGGCGAGAGCCGGACAGACCGACGCTCGTGACCCTGGCTCCAGGCTTTCGCCGGGATGACCAGTGTAATGCGAAACCGCAAGCCGCGTCGGCGCCGGCATTCATCCGTCGGCCAATCTCGAAATGTCGCGCCGCCTGTCTTGGCGGCTAGCTATATTCCAATGCCAAAGAACAAGCAGAGAACGAGGCACAGGAAGTCCTATTCTGCAAGCCCGTGCCGAGAGGGGCTATTCCGTAGGCAATGGGGCCGGGGGAAGATGGCGCTTCATCCTTGCCTCGAGTAGCGCGATCAGGGCGGGGTCCATGAATTCGTAATCGTCGGGAATATCGAGGACGACGATCCGTTTCCCGTTGAGCGAGGCGCGGAAACGCTTCTGCACCTTGCTGCGGTGCTGGCGTTCCATGGCGAAGATCAGATCTGCCCATTCGATCAATTCCCGGCTCAACGGGTTTTCGGCATCGTGATTCGTGCCCGCCGAACTCACTTCGATCGAAGGATGGCTGGCGAAAATCTGCTCAGCGGTAGGACTACGGAGCCGGTTCTGGCTGCAAATGAAGAGGATGTTCTTCACGGGCGGGCTTGCTTCACCGCAACCCAAAGAACCTCCTTGGCATCCAGATCGAGCCCGGCGAAGGCGTTGCCGGCTTCGGCCTCCATCGCCTTGAAACGGCGCTCGAACTTGGCGTTGGCGGATCGCAGCGCCGCCTCCGGGTCGACCCCTTGCTTGCGCGCCCAATTCACCACCGCGAAGAGCAGGTCGCCAATCTCTTCCTCGCGCTCGGCATCGCTGGTGGCCGCTTCGACCTCGGCCAGTTCCTCGTCGATCTTGGCGCGGGCGCCGCTGGGATCGGGCCAGTCGAAGCCGGTGCGCGCGGCGCGCTTCTGGAGCTTTTCGGCGCGGAGGAGGGCGGGGAGGCCGATCGCTACGCCGTCGAGCGCGCCCTGCTCGCCTTTGCGCTCCCGCTCGGCGGCCTTGATTTGTTCCCAGAGATAATGGCCGCCCTCGGCAGCGTCGCCGAAGATATGCGGGTGGCGGCGCTCCATCTTGTCGCTGATCGAGGCGATTACGTCCGGCAATGCGAAATGGCCGGCTTCCTCGGCGATGCGGGCGTGGAAGACGACCTGGAGGAGCAGGTCGCCGAGCTCGTCCTGGAGCTCGGCCATGTCGGCGCGCTGGATCGCGTCGGCGACCTCATAGGCTTCCTCGATCGTATAGGGCGCGATCGTCGCGAAGGTCTGGACGCTGTCCCATTCGCAACCGGTTTTGGGATTGCGCAGCCGGGCCATGATGTCGACGAGGCGTTCGATATTGACGGGGGCGATGGGGGTCACGGAGCGGGGCCCTTTCTCAGCTAATGCATCGGAACGATAATATACATTATGTAAAGTCGAGGTCGGTTCAGGCGGGGGGGCGATCGGATCGACCGGCATCGCCCTGCCGACGGCGTGCCGGCGCATTCTCCGCGCTGTTCGTCGTGGCGTCGCTGCCGCCGTCGATCGCCTCAGGCTTGGGCTCGAGGATGAGGACATTGCCCTGGACGCGCCAGCTGTGCAGCCGCGACAGGAAGTTCATGCCGAGCACGTCGAGTTCGCCGAAGCTGCTTGACACCACGACGCCGAGATCGCTGGTCTTGAGCGGGCCGATCGCGAGCTCGTCGATCCGGCCGCGGCGCGCCGCTACGGTGCCGTTGGCGGTTTCGATCATCACCGGCAGCCCGCCGCTTGCCGATATGTCGGCCGAGGCCGCGGTGCGATCGGAGATCGCAGTGATCGTCGCGCCGCTGTCGATCAGCATCCGGCGCTCGACTCCGTTCAGCGTGACCCGCGCCCAGAAATGGCCGTCCGGCGCCATGCGGATGCGGACGGTCTCGCCATCGACCTGCTGATCGTCGAGCCCGAGCTTGGCCGAGGCGCTGGCAAATAGCGCGCCGAGCTCGTGGCGATTTGCAACGGCGACGAACGCTACGAGCGCGATGACCGCCCAACTCAACAGCGATCGGAGGACATAGCCGAAGGAAAGCCGGCGCGCAGTCAGGGCGCTGACGGCCAGGACCAGGACGGCCACCAGCCAGATCATGTCCATACTATCCCAGCTGTCCCAGTTCACGCGACCATCTCCAGACCATCAAAGCCTGGCTCCACCCCGTCGGGCAGCTCGGCTGCCAGGCTCATATAGTCCATCGTATGGTCCATATGAACCAGCGCGGAACGTTTGGGGACAAGCTCCCCTACCCAGCCCAGCACCTGCGCGAGATGGGGGTGCGTGGGATGCGGCGCGCGGCGCAGCGCATCGACGATCCAGACGTCGAGGCCGTTGTAGAGCGCGCGCATCTCCTTCGTCATCTCATGGAAGTCTGTAGCATAACCTATTGATTTATCGTTACTATCGAAGCGAAGGCCGGCCGAGCTGATATTGCCGTGGGGCTGATCGGCGACTTGGATGTGGATGTCGCCAATCCGTAGGCTGTCGGGGAGCGGCTGAAGATCGACCGTCGGGCGGTAACCGTCGCCGCCGAAGAAGGCATAAGCGAACTTCTGTTCCAGCTGCCGGTGGGTGAAGGGCCGCGCGAAGCCGGGGATCGGCTCCCCTCCCCGCAGGTGCATGAGCTGGCGGAGATCGTCGATGCCGTGGGTGTGATCGGCGTGATCGTGGGTCCAGAGTACGGCGTCGACATGCCCGACGTTCGCGGCGAGGAGCTGTTCGCGCATGTCCGGGCTCGTGTCGACGAGGATCGTCGTGGTGTCGGTCGAGACGAGCACCGAGGCGCGGGTGCGGCGGTTGCGCGGCTCGTGGGGGTCGCACGCGCCCCATTGGTTGCCGATGCGGGGGACGCCCGATGAGGTGCCGGAGCCGAGGAGGCGGATTTTCATTTGTTCGCGCAACGACGCGACGACGCGACGAAGAAGAGGTTGAGTTCGCGCAGAGGCGCAGAGGACGCAGAGCGCTTTGGGGCTGCGCGCAGCGCATAAAGGGCGCTAAGTTTTGAGGAGTCGGAGATCAAAGCCGCTGACGCGGCGATCTCTGCGTCCTCTGCGCCTCTGCGCGCAAACATCTTCGCGTCGTCGCGTCGTTGCGCGAACAACGTCACGCGACGGTCTTGGCGAACAATTTGTGGAAGTTTTGCCGGGTCGCCTCGGCAAGCGCGGCGGGATCCTCGCCGCGCAGCTTGGCCAGGAACCTGCACGTGTCGGCGACGAAGGCGGGTTCGCCGGTGCGGCCGCGGTGTGGGACCGGGGCGAGGAAGGGGGCGTCGGTCTCGATCAGCAGGCGATCGAGCGGCAGGCGGGCGGCGGTTTCCTGTAGATCCCTGGCGTTCTTGAAGGTGACGATGCCCGAGATCGAGATGTAGAAGCCGAGTTCCAGCGCCGCGTCGGCGAAGGCGCCGCTGGCAGTGAAGCAGTGAATCACGCCGGGGAAGGCCCCCTTCCCCATCTCGTCGCGCAGGATCTCGGCGGTGTCTTCCTCGGCATCGCGGGTGTGGACGATGATCGGCAGCTGCGTCTCGCGCGATGCCGCGAGATGCGCGCGGAAGCTGGCGCGCTGGCGATCGCGGTCCGAATGGTCGTAATAATAATCGAGCCCGGATTCGCCGATGCCGACCACGCGGGGGTGGCGTGCGCGGTCCACCAATTTGGCGGTGTCGATATGTTCGTGCTTGTCGGCTTCGTGGGGGTGGATGCCGACCGACGCCCAGACATCGGGTTCGCGCTCGGCGACTTCGATGACCTGGTCCCACTCATTCTCGCGCGTCGAGATGTTGAGCATCGCCACCACGCCGGCCTCGCGGGCGCGGGCGAGGACTTCGGGCTGCTGCTCGCCGAGGCCCTTGTAGATCAGGTGGCAATGGCTGTCGGCCAGTTTCATGCTTCGATCGCCTGCAGCTCCAATCGAGGGAAGATGGGCGTGGGGGTACCGATGCGGAAGGCCTCGTCATCCTCCGAGGGCAGAATCGCGAGCAGCTTGGCGGTCGAGCTGGGGATGACCGGCAGGATCGTGGTGGCGAGATGGCGGATCGCGCGGACCAGCGTGCGGAGGACTGCGCGCATCCGATCGGGGTCGGTTTTCCGAAGTGCCCAGGGAGCTTGGGTGTCGATGTAAAGATTGCATGCGAACACGCCGGTCATCCAGGCCTCGATCCCCTGGCTCAGCGCAAGGTCCTCGAACGCCGACCGGAAGGCCGCGCAGGCGACGTCGACTTCGGCGAGCAGGATGGCGTCGGCCTTTTCGACCCTCCCCTCCTCTACCTGGCCGTCGCAATTCTTGGCGATGAAGGCCAAAGTCCGCTGGGCGAGATTGCCGAAGCTGTTCGACAGATCGGCATTGGCGCGGGTGACGATTGCTTCGTCGCTGAACGTGCCGTCCTGGCCGAAGCTGACGTCGCGGAGCAGGAAATAGCGCAGCGCATCCTTGCCGTAGAGCGTGGCAAGCTCCATCGGATCGACGACGTTGCCGACCGATTTGGACATCTTTTCCCCGCGATTGAGCAGGAAGCCGTGGCCGAAGACCTGCTTGGGAAGCGGCAGCTTGGCGGACATCAGGAAGGCGGGCCAATAGACTGCGTGGAAGCGGACGATGTCCTTGCCGATCAGATGCAGATCGGCAGGCCAATATTTGGCGAAGCGCTCGGGATCGTGCGGGTAGCCGGCGCCGGTGATGTAATTGGTCAGCGCATCGACCCAGACGTACATGACGTGATCGGGCGAGCCGGGCACGGGGACGCCCCAATCGAAGCTAGTGCGACTGACCGAGAGATCGACCAGCCCGCCCTCGACGAAACGCAGGATCTCGTTGCGGCGCGATTCCGGGCGGATGAAGTCCGGGTTTGCCGCGAAATGATCGAGCAGCGGCTGTTGGTATTTGGAGAGGCGGAAGAACCAGGTCTCCTCGGCGGTCCATTCGACGGGCGTGCCCTGGGGCGAGAGCTTCTCCCCGCCCTCGCCTTCGGTCAGTTCCTTCTCTTCGTAAAAGGCCTCGTCGCGGACCGAATACCAGCCCTCGTAGCGATCGAGATAGAGATCGCCGGCATCGGCCATCGCCTGCCAGATCGCCTGGCTCGCGGCATAATGTTCGGGCTCGGAGGTGCGGATGAAACGATCGCACGAAATATCGAGAACCTCGGTCATCTCACGGAAATAACCGGACATTTCATCGGCGAGGGCGCGCGGGGTCATGTCGCGCTCGCGCGCGGTCTTGACCATTTTGAGGCCATGCTCGTCGGTGCCGGTCTGGAAGAAGACGTCGCGGCCTTGCTGGCGCTGGAAGCGGGCGACGGCGTCTGCTGCGATCATTTCGTACGCGTGGCCGATGTGCGGGCGGCCATTGGGGTAATGGATCGCGGTGGAGATATAGTAAGGGTTGGACATGTCCCGGGCTTTAGGGGGGGTGGGGCACCGGAGCAACACGCGCCTTTTGTCCGTCATTCCGGCGAAAGCCGAAATCCAGGGTGGCGGAGGGCAAGGCAGAGTTACTCTGGATCCCGGCTTTCGCCGGGATGACGACTATTTTTGGAATGAAAGCCGCGCGATGAGGCCCGACATTTCGAACACCGTCGCCCCCGCATCGAGCGACAGGCCGATTGCCGCCCCGGCGAGGTCGCGAGCGGCGGCGTGGGCGTTGAGCGCGGTCAGCAGGGACTCGCCCGACAAGGGCTTCGCGCGGGCGGCGATGAAGGCGGGGGCGCGGTCGAGGAAGGCTTCGTAGCGGGGTTGCGCGGCCTTGGTGCCGAGCAGTTTGGCGAGGCGCGAGCGGGTGACGTTGCTCGGGTCGCCGGTTTCGGCGAGTTCGGCCATCGCGGCGTCGAGGGCGGCCACGTCGAGGCCGGCAAAGCCGAGCGCGCGGCCGGGGGAGCCTTCGCCGGCGCGGACCAGCGCTTCGACCTCGCTTGCGGTGGCCTGGGGCAGTTCGGCGCGCAGGATCGACGCGACCTGCTCGGGCGCGAGCGCCTCGAAGCGGAGCAGGCGGCAGCGCGAGCGGATCGTGGGCAGCAGGCGGCCGGGGGCGTGGCTGACGAGCAGGAAGATCGTGCCTTGCGGGGGCTCCTCGAGATTTTTGAGGAGGGCGTTGGCGCCGCTGCGCTCGAGATCGTCGATCGAATCGATGATGATGACGCGCCGTTCGGACAGCGACGGCTTGTTGGCGAAGAGCGGCTGGAGGCTGCGGACCTGGGCGATTGTGATCGAACGGGCGAGCGCTTCGTCGGGCTTGTCGGGATCCTTGGGCAGGCGGGCCAGGACGCGATAGTCAGGGTGGGCGCCGGCGGCGATCAGGTGCGCGGTCTGGCTGGTCTCTGGCGTGTCCCAGCCGGGGCTCAGCTTTTGCGGCTCGGAGGCTTCGGCGAGCATGCGCAGCGCGGCGATGCGGGCGAAGCTGCCCTTCCCTACCCCCTCGGGCCCGGCGATCAGCCAGGCGTGGTGGAGTGCGCCGCTGGCCATCGCGGCGGCTAGCGCCTCGCGGGCGGAGTCGTTGCCGAGGAGGGGCATTCGCACTTCATACCCAATTTCGTCATCCCGGCGAAGGCCGGGATCCAGAGTCACAAGCGGGACGGCTGAGAAAACCCTGGATCCCGGCCTTCGCCGGGATGACGGGATTTAGTTGGGGACTCAGCCGAACAGCGAGGTCAGGCCGAGCCAGGCACGGCGGAAGAAGCCGGCTTCGGCGACGTCGGCCTGCGCGACCAGCGGCAGCGTCTGGCTGGGCATGCCGGGGGTGTCGACGATCAGGTCGGCGATATGGTCGCCCGCCTTGATCGGCGCCTTGACCGGGCCCTGATAGACGATGCGGCCCTTGAGCTCGGGGGAGGTGCCGGCGGGGACGGTTGCGTTGAGATCGCGCGGCGCGGCGACCGCGACGGTATCGGCGCCGCCGCCCTGGACCTCGACATCGCCGATCTTGCGGCCCTTCGACGCGATCGGCCGCGGGCTCCAGGCGCGGAAGCCCCATTCGATGAAGCGCACCGATTCGGAAGCGCGGCCGTTGTAGGAATCGAGTCCCGCCACGACCATCACCAGCCGGCGGCCATTCTGCTCGGCCGAGCCGGTGAAGCCGTAGCCCGCTTCCTCGGTATGGCCCGTCTTCAGCCCGTCTGCGCCGGCGACCTTGCCGAGCAGCGGATCGCGATTGCCCTGGGTGATCGCCGCGCCCGCGCCGAGCGTCTTGCCCCAGGTGTAGGAGGTGCGGCTGTAGAATTGCTTGTAGAGCTGCGGATGATCCTGGATCGTCGCCTTTGCCAGATGCGCGAGATCGCGCGCGGTGACGAAGGTGCGTCCTTCGTCGGGCCAGCCGTTGGTGGTGCCGAACTGGCTGTTGTTGAGGCCGAGCTTCTTGGCCTGCTGGTTCATCAGGTTGACAAAGGCTTCGTCGGTGCCGGCGATTCCCTCGGCCAGCACGACGCAGGCGTCGTTGCCCGACAGGACGACGATGCCGTTGAGAAGATCCTCGACCGTAGGCTTTTCGCCGACTGCCAGAAACATGGTCGAGCCCTGGCTGTGCCACTTCTTCCACGTCTCGGGGCGAACCTCGAACGTGTCGGTCAGCTTGAGCTTGCCCTGCTTGATCAGGTCGAAGGCGACATACGCGGTCATCATCTTCGCCATCGATGCCGGCGGGATGCGGCGATCCGCATCCTTGGCATAGAGCACCGCGCCCGAGGACAGGTCCTCGAGATAGGCGATCGGCGCCGGCGTATCGAAGGGCGGGGTCTGCGCGGTCGTGGGATAGGCGATGGCGATCGCGAGGATCGAGGCGGCGATCAGCTTCTTCATGTATTCAGGGTCCCGCGGGTTACTCAGTTGACGGCGAAAACGCGCGCGTCCCTATAACCCGCGCGTACGGCCCCGGCCCGTGCCGTCTCGGCCTCCCGCTGCGTCGCGAAGGGACCGAGCTGCACGCGATGGAGCCCTCCGCCCTGCTTTACGAAGCCGCGCATGCTTTGGGCAAGCGCTTGCGCGTTGCGCGCGTTCGAAAGTGCGGCGACCTGCACGAAATAGCCACTGCCGGCAGGCGCGCGCGCAGCACGCGGGGGTGCGGGCGGGCGCGTGGCGCGGCCGGGCGCCGGCGCCGGGCGCGTCGGTGCCGCAGCGGCGGCGGCCGGAAGCCGCTTGCGGAGTGCAGTGAGGAGTATGGGGGGCGTATCGGGACGGGCGGCGGCGGGTTGTCCGGCGCGCAGCGCGGCGACATCCTGCGGCGCTGCGGCGACCCGGCGCACGCGCACCGCAATCGACTGGGCGCCATCGACCCCCAGCTGGCGGGCGGCGCCCGCGGAAAGCGCCATCGGATAGGCGCCCGTATCCATCGTGCCGGTGATCAGGACGAGGATCGTGCGTCCGGTATCGAGCGCGGTGACTTCGACGATCGTGTTGACGGGGAGCGAGCGGTGGACCGCGACCACGGCGGCATCGGCCGCGCCGCCGCCCGCGACCGGGCGCACGCCGGCATAACCGAGCTCGTCGTAGCGCGTTTCGCCCGGGCCGGGACGCGAGGAGCCGCTGGGCCCGGTGGCACCGGCGGCAGGATCGATCATGCCGTCCTGCGGCGCCGGCGGCGGCGTAAAGGGCCGTGGCGGCGGCGGGGCGGCATTGGGGCGTGGCGGAGTATAACCCGCGCCAGGGGCCGCATAGTCCGCCCCCGGGGCGATATAGGGCGCCGGGCCGTCCGCTGGAGGTCCGAAATCATCGGCCGGGCGCGAGCGGAGCGAACCGTCGGCTGTGCGCCACGTCGTCGGCTCCGGCGGGCCGGCGGGCTCGGGCGCGTAGTTGGAATAGCTGCGTCCCCCGCCGCAGGCGGCGAGAAGGAGGCTGAGGGCTGCCGTCAGGCTAATGTTCGACTTCATCGGCGAGCAGACCTACCGACAAAGCGTAAAAATTCGAGCAATTATAATCGAGGATGACGCGATAATTTCCGGTGAGCAGATAAGCGGTCTTTCCGGGGCCGTCGGGCTCGAGAAGGGTCGCCTGCACCGAATCGGCGGGCCAACCGCGCCCGGTGGGCACCATGCCGAGCGCGCGCCACTCCGCCATCGTCTTCCAGCGGCTGTGACGCTCATGCACGCGCGGGCAGCGCGGCGAGACGGTGGTGCTCGCCAGCGCGGCACGGTTCAGCCCCTGCGGCACGCTGACCGCGAAGCCCCAGGGCTGACCGGCGCGCCAGCCGGCGTTGGAGAGATAGTTGCCGATCGAGGCGAGCGTATCGGCTTCGCTGCTCCAGATATCGGCCATCCCGTCGCCATCGCCGTCGACCGCGAGGCGCAGATAGACCGAAGGCAGGAATTGCGGGCCGCCGAAGGCCCCTGCCCAACTGCCGACCAGCTTGTCGCGCGGCACGCCGCGATCGATCATCTTGAGCGTGGCGATGAATTCAGACGAGAACAGGGCTCGCCGACGCCCCTCATAGGCCAGGCTGGCCAGCGCGCGGGGCAGATCGAAGCCGCCCATCACGCGGCCGTAATTGGTCTCATGCCCCCAGATCGCGACCATCACCGATTCGGGCACGCCGGTCTCGCGCTCGATCCGTTCGAGCTTCGCGCGCTGGCGGCGATAGGCCACCTGCCCCTGCCCGATCCGCGCCGCATCGACATGGCGGGCCTTATAGGGCGCGAAGGCCGGGATCGGCGCGTTGGGGCGCGTTTCGGGCTGCTGACGATCAAGCTCGACCACGCGGGCATTGTAGGACAAGGTCGGGATCACCGCATCGACGGTGCGGCGGCTGACGCCCTCCGACACCGCCTGGCGGCCCAGCGTCTGCAGATAGGCCTGAAAGCCCGATTCATCCTGGGCGATCGCCGGAGCCCCGGCGGGCGCCGCCGCCACCACCGCCACGCCGAGCGTCGCAAATCTTCCCAACAGGGTACGCAAGTTCAACATGGGGATTTTGTGCCACAGCAATGCGGCAGCATGAAGCCCCGAAGCGCGTGGCGCCCAAGAAATTCTGGCGCGCCGCCGCATCGCGCGATAGCGGGGGCCTGCGCGGAGAGGTGGCCGAGTGGTCTATGGCAGCGGTCTTGAAAACCGCCGTGGGTGCAAGCTCACCGTGGGTTCGAATCCCACCCTCTCCGCCAAGGGCCGCCCGCGCGGGGTTGGCGTCGCGCTATTCTTTCGGAACGGCACGCCAGAGCGCGGCGGCGACGCCCCCACCGCCGATGCTGAACGGCTCGCTGTCTTCCTGGCCGTCGAGACGCAGGACGAGCGCTGCGGCAAGCGGAGAGCCGCGCCGGCTGCGGCGGGGCTGCGCGCGCAGGATATCGCGGACGGCATAGCTTCCGCCATCCGCCGACGTGGTCTCTTCAATCCCCGGGGTCAGGTTCCAACGATCCGCCGAGCGTGGCGCGACCATATCGAAGCTGTCGGGTGCGCCCTGCCCGGCCCGGATCATATCGATTCGCGGCGCTGGTGCCTCGATCCGCGCCGATGCGGCAGGAAGCGTGAAGGGCAAGGGTCTATCATCGAGGCGCGCAGGCCCGGACCTGACCACCGGCGCCGGTTTCTGGCCGTAACTGGTGGGGGTGTCGCGGGGAAGAGTCGCGGGCGTGGCTGACTTGAGCGCGGGCACGATACGATCACCGGCGCTCGCGGGAAAAGGCGAGCAAGCGAACGCACAGACAACCAACGCCCTCAACATCACGGTTCCCCAACCAGTGAAGCACAAGAATGACAGGCTTTGTCATGATTGCCAATGCGGCGGCCAACGGCCTGCCGCGCGGACGCCTCACTGCAGCGAGGGCGGGACCGCGGGAGGACCGGTAAGCGCTTCGAAGGCCTCGAGGGTCAGCGGCGTCTGAAATTCCAGGCCGGCTTCAAAATCATTCGCCCAGACCACCTTGGCGGCGATATGCCCGACCTTGGGCAATGCGAGCCAGATCATCACGCCGGCACGCAATTCCGAATAGGTTTGAAGACGCGCGCCGAGCAGCGAAAGATCGGTAACCTTGCACAAGGCGCGATCGAGGCCGCCCCGGCCGATCTTCGCATCGAGCGAGACCGGCGCACGCGGGCTGCGGCGGCGACCGAGGCTTTCGGCCGGCTCATATTCTGCTGCGAAGGATCGTGGTTTCTCGGAAATCAGCATCCGCGCACGCTAGGCGCGGGGTGGCTAACGGCGCGTTAACGAGGTCAACGCGCCGCTGAGACCCTTACTTCTTGGCGAGCGAAATGCCGCCGAAGCGCTTGTTGAAGCGTGCCACCTGGCCGCCCTGATCGAGCATCTGGCCGCGGCCGCCGATCCAGGCCGGATGCGCCAGCGGATCGATTTCGAGCTGCATCGTGTCGCCTTCCTTGCCCCAGGTGGAGCGGGTTTCGTACACGGAGCCATCGGTCATCTGGATCGTGATCCGGTGATATTCGGGATGGGTATCTTTCTTCACGGTCTATATTCCTCGGGATAGCCGCTGGTTACCGACCAGCAGCGGACGCGCGCGCCTAACAGAGACCGGCTGTGGGTGCAACCTCGGGGGGCGCGGCTCTCGCTTACTTCGGCGGGTCTGCGATCATGGCGGTGAATTCGCACTCGGTGGCGACTTCGCCGTTCAGCAGCGCGCGGCCGGCGAACTTGCAGACGCGCGAGCGCTTCTGGATGAACTCGACCTCAAGCCGCAACAGCACGCCGGGTTCGACCGGCTTGCGGAACTTCACGCCGTCGATCGACATGAAATAGACCAGCTTGCCCGATCCCGCGAGCCCGAGGCTCTCGACGGCGAGGACGCCCGCGGCCTGCGCCAGCGCCTCGACCTGCAAAACGCCGGGCATGATCGGCCTTCCGGGGAAATGCCCCTGGAAGAACTCCTCGTTCATGCTCACCGCCTTGATGGCGACGATCGACCGGTCGGGGATCAACGCCTCGACTCGGTCGACCAGCAGCATCGGATAGCGATGCGGGAGCGCCGCGAGGATCCGCCCGATATCGAGCGGACCGATATTGGCGCCCCCGTTCTCGGCTTCGCTCAACGCGGTTCGGCCGGCCGGACCGGAGTCGCTCCTGCGGGCGCGGCGGCTGCGGGCGCGCCGGCAGCGGGTGCACCAGCCGCAGGCGCAGCGGCGCCGGCAGCCTGTTGCGCACGATAGGCGCGCAACTGCGCCGCCTGGACCAGCTGCTGCTGGATGCCGACGGTTTCGCGCGAAGGCTGCCAGCCTGCAGGAGGCGTGATCGTCACGGTCGGCGCGACCTTGTCGATCTCCGCGGTGATCGCGGCGCTGATGTCGGCCGAATCGGGCGCGTACATGAACACTTCGGGCGAGAGCACGACGTTGATCTTGCGCGCGTTGACGACGCGGAGCTGGGCCGCCTCATACTGGCGCAGAATCGATTCGATCGCGAACAGCTCGGCGCGCGACGCGGGCGCCGAGAGCGTGTTGATCTCGGTCTCGGCGCGGGTCTGCGCGGCCTTCAGGCGATCGAGGACGGGATTCTTGGCGGTCTCCGCGGCGCGAATTTCGGCGTCAGAGATCTGGGTGTCCTTGTTGGTGTCGAGCTGGGTCAGCATCGGGCGCAGCTCGGTCTGCATCGCGGTGCGGCGCGCCTGGATCTGGTCGAACGACGCCTTGTAGGTCGTCGAGATCTGCTGGTTGGCGGCAGCGAACGCCTTGGAGGCGGCGACGACACTGGTCGGGTTCGCATATGCGATGCCCGAAACCTGCGCGCTGGCGGGAGCCGCGATTGCCATCGCTGCAGGCGCGGCGAGCAGAGCTGCCAAGAGGATTTTCTTGCTGGTCATTAGAACTGAGTCCCTACGTTGAACGTGATGAGCTTGGTGTCGTCGCCGGGCTGCGAAAGCAGCGCCTTGGCCACATCGATGCGCAGCGGGCCGAACGGCGAATTCCAGTTGACGCCGACACCGATCGACAGGCGCGGTTTCGGCGAGTCTCCGACGAAGCGCTCAAAGAAGGCCGCTGTCGGGATGTTATAGATGGTATTGACCGAAGTGCCAACGCAGGGCCCACCCGGCGTCGCCGAGTAGCCGACGGTGCAGGTGGTCGCCGCCCCGGCATTGACCGAGTCGCCGGCGCCGACGAGATAATATTGGTTGCCGGCGGCATCCTTCTGGAAATTGTCCGCGGGCAACAAGGTCGGCGAGCCGTCCTTGTTGAACAGCAGCGCGCCCGACGCATCGCGCGCCTGCGGGAAGTTGATCGTCAGACCGGGACGCGTGATGTTGAACAGGCTGCCCGCCATCACGAAGATCGACGGCCGCAGACCCAGTTCGGCCGCACCGGCGCCGAGCGGAATCTCGAGCTCTGCCTTGGTGATGTAATAGGCCTTGCCGCCCAGCGCATCGTCGATGATCTGCTCGCGATCGGTGATCAGCGCCTGGGTGCCGTCGAGCGCGCTGCCGGTGAAGGCGATACGCTGGACTCGGGGGCCGACGCCGCGAATATCGAAGCCGCGGAACTGCGGCTCGCCCAGATAGAAGCGATCGGTAATCCGGACCGGATCGATCCCTGCCCCGGTCTTTTCCAGGCTGTGGATATAGCCACCCTCGGCCGAGACCGAGAAGATGAAGCCGCTGCCGACGTTGAAATATTTCTCGCCGTTGGCGCGAGCGCGAAGGTAGCGAACCTCGCCGCCCAGACCGGCAAAGTCGCCGCCGACGGTCAGGCGCTGGCCACGCGTCGGGCGCAGGCGGCTGTTGAGGCTGTCATAGATCAGCGAGACGCCGACCAGCGAAGTGATGCGATTGCCCACCGCCTCGCAATAATAACGGCCCGCCTTGAGCGGATCGCAGACGCCGTTGGTGAAGAAGCTCGACTGGTCGAGCGTCACGTCGTCCTGGCGCAGCGTGTAGCGGCCGGACAGCGTCCAATATTCGGTAAGCGGGACGCCCGCGACGAGCTGGAAGCCGGTCGCGACCTGGCTGTAGGTCGTGTTGCGATCGCTGCCGATATAGTTGAACGCGTTGTAATCCTGGCGGAACAGCGTCGCGCCCAGCGCCACGTTGCTATTGAAAACATAAGGCTCGGTGAAACCGAGCTCGACCGACTTCGAATAGCTCGAATAATCGACCGAGGCCGACACCGTCTGGCCCATGCCGCGGAAATTGCCCTGGCGGATCGACGCCTGGAGGATGAAGCGCTCCAGGCTCGAGAAGCCCGCCGACAAGGTCAGCTGGCCGTTGGGCCGTTCCTCGACATTCGCGGCAAGAACGATGCGATCGGGGGCCGAACCTTCCTTGCGCTCGATCTCGAACTTGTCCTGGAAATAGCCGAGCGAATTGATCCGGTCCTGCGAGCGCTTGACCAGGAAGGTGTTGAAGGCGTCGCCTTCCGCCACGCGGAATTCGCGGCGGATGACCTTGTCCTGCGTCTGGCGATTGCCGGTGATGTCGATCCGCTCGATATAGGTGCGGTTCGTCTCGGCGATGTTGAAGCTCATCGACATGGTCAGCGCTTCGCGGTCGCGCTGGAAATCGGGCTTCACCTCGGCGAAGGCATAGCCGAACGCGCCCGCGGTCTCGCTCAGCTGCTCGACCGTGTCCTCGACGAGCTTGGCATTGTACCAATTACCCTCCTTGATCGCCAAGGCCGAGGCGAGGCGCTTGTCGTCGAAATCGCGGATCGCGCTGTCGACGGTGACCGGGCCGAACTTGTAGCGCGGGCCTTCCTCGACTACGTAAGTGATGATGAAATCGCGCTTGTCCGGCGTGAGCTCGGCGACCGCGGAAATCACCCGGAAATCGGCATAGCCTTCGGTCAGGTAGAATTGGCGCAGCTTCTGCTGGTCGTAGGCCAGCCGATCCTGGTCATAGGTCGTGTTCGAGCTGAACAGCGAGGTGATGCGCGCCTGCTTGGTCGCCATCTCGCCGCGAAGCTTTCCGTCCGAAAAGACTTCGTTGCCGATCACGTTGATCTGGCGGACCTTGGACTTCGGCCCTTCGTTGATCTCGAACACCACGTCGACACGGTTCTGGTCCAGGCTGACCATCTTCGGCTCGACCTGCGCGGCGAAACGGCCCTGTCGGCGATAGAGCTCGACGATGCGAGCGACGTCTGCGCGAACCGCGGTGCGTGTGAAGATCTGGCGCGGCGCCAGCTTCACTTCCTTCTCGATCTTGTCGTTCTTGAGGCGCTTATTGCCCTCATAGATGATGCGATTGATCACCGGGCTTTCGCGGATGCGGATAATGAGGTCGCCGGTCTCGACACCCTCGATCGCGACGTCGGCCAGCAGCTCGGACGCGAGCAGGTCCTTGAGCGCCTGATCAATCGTCTCGTTGGTGTAGGTGCCGCCGGTGCGCAGCCTGGTGTAGGACAGCACGGTGTCGGGTTCGAGCCGCTGCGATCCCTCGACGCGGATCGAGCGAATGGGGCGTGCCACCTGCGGGGCGACCGGGGGCGCGGCCGTCTGAGGCTGGGTGGCATTCGGCGCGCCGGCAGGCGGCGTCGCCCCGGGAGCAGGTGCGGGCGCCGTTTGGGCGGGGGCGGTCTGCGCATAAGCCGCAGCCGTCATGCTCGAGAGCATCGTGCCCGCGAGAAGCGTTGCGGTGGCGCGTACGCCGAAACTATTTACCTTGATCGTCACAT
This sequence comes from Sphingomonas sp. M1-B02, assembly GCF_026167525.1. Taxonomy (NCBI): domain Bacteria; kingdom Pseudomonadati; phylum Pseudomonadota; class Alphaproteobacteria; order Sphingomonadales; family Sphingomonadaceae; genus Sphingomonas; species Sphingomonas sp. M1-B02. The sequence continues at coordinate 740,029 of NZ_CP110679.1, forward strand.
CCCACCCCAAGTCGGATTTCGAGTAATGCCGCTGCCCATGCGACGCCGGAACCGCCCCTGCCTTAACCGCGTCAGCCGATCAACCCGGCCAGATTTCTCCAGACGCCGATCGCGCCGAGATCATTGAACGTAACCAGCAGCATCAACGCCAATATTGCGAGCATGCCGCCTCGGAAAGCCCATTCCACAAATTGCGGCTCGACCGGGCGGCGGCGAACGGCTTCGACTGCGTAGAGCAGAAGATGCCCGCCATCCAGCACTGGCACTGGCAAAAGGTTAATGAATCCGAGATTAATGGAAATAAGCGCGATCAGAAACACGAACTCTGTGGCGCCCAGTGCAAGGCGCTCGCCCGAGACTTGCGCGATCTTCAGCGGGCCTCCCAGTTCAGCAACCGAGCGCCGGCCGGTGATGATCTGGCCGAGGCCGTCGAGCGTCATCTGGACGATGTCGGCAGTCATCCGGATGCCGACCAGCGGCGCTTCGAGCAGCCCGACCGGTTCTTGCACCGGAGCGCTGGCACCGATGCCGAGTCGGCCGACGCGATATTCGTTTCCGAAACGATCGGTCTCGGTCCGCATGCCGATGACGGCATCGACGGCCTGCGCCTGCCCTGCCCGCTCATAGTCGATCCGCACCGCCTCGTTGGGACGAAGCTGGGTATATTTGAGCAGATCGCCATAGGTTTCGACCGAACGCCCGCTCATCGCGGTGATCCGATCGCCAGGCTGCAGTCCTGCCGCGGCGGCGGGGCTTCCCGCGATCACCGAACCGACGGTGGCGGGCGTGCGATTGTCACCATAAGCCAGCGCGAAGGCCGACAGGATCAGGATCGCGACGATGAAGTTGGCGATCGGGCCGGCGGCGACGATGATCGCGCGCTGCCACAAGGGCTTCGACTGGAACGTCTGGGCGCGCTCGTGCGCCGGCAGCGCCAGCCATTCGGGCGAGGGCTGGCCAGCGGGGTTCATGTCGCCGGCGAACTTCACATAGCCGCCCAGCGGCAGCCAGCCGAACTTCCAGCGCGTGCCGCGCTTGTCGGTAATGCCGGCAACCTCGCGGCCGAAGCCGATCGAGAATTCCTCGGCCTTTACGCCGAACCAGCGTCCGGCAAGATAATGTCCGAGCTCATGCAGGAAAACGAGCGGCCCGATCACCAGCGCGAACGCCAGGACGGTGAGCAGGATGCCGGGGGTTTCGATCAAACGACGCAGTCCTTCACACGCTCGACCGCACGAACCCGCGCCTCGGCATCGACTGCCAGCACGGCATCGAGCGAGTCCGGGGCAGCCGGATCGTAACGGCTCAGCGTATCTGCGACGATTGCGGCAATTTCAAGAAAGGCGACCCGGCCAGCGAGGAATGCGGCGACTGCCACTTCGTTGGCGGCGTTGAGGATGGCGGGCCGGGCGCCGCCCGCGGTCAGCGCATCGCGGGCGAGCTGGAGCGCGGGGAAGCGGGTATAATCGGGCGCCTCGAAATCCAACCGCGCGATTTTCGCCAGATCGAGCCGCTCGCAGGGCGTCTCCATCCGCTCGGGCCAGGCGAGCGCGAAGGCGATCGGCGTGCGCATGTCGGGCGACCCGAGCTGGGCCAGCACCGATCCGTCGACATATTCGACCATCGAGTGGATGACCGACTGGGCATGGACAATCACGTCGAGCTGATCGGCGCGCACCGGAAACAGATGGTAGGCCTCGATCAGCTCGAGTCCCTTGTTCATCATCGTCGCCGAATCGACCGAAATCTTGGCGCCCATCGACCAATTCGGGTGTGCGACCGCCTGCTTCGGAGTGATCGCGCGCATGTCCTCGATCGAGGTCCGACGGAACGGCCCGCCGCTGGCGGTGAGGATGATCCGGCTCACGCCCTTCGGCGCGGTGCGATCGAGGCATTGGAACACCGCATTATGCTCGGAATCGACCGGCAGCAGCGTGGTGCCATGCGCCTGGGCGGCGGCCATCATGACTTCGCCCGCGGAGACCAGCGCCTCCTTGTTTGCCAGCGCGACGATGCCGCCGGCTTCCAGCGCGGCCATGACCGGCTTGAGCCCGGCGGTGCCGACGATCGAGGCCATCGTCCAATCGACACCGAGCCGCGCGGCGTCGCAGACCGCCTCGGCCCCTGCCCGCGCCTCGGTGCCGGTGCCGGCGAGGCGCTCGCGCAGGGCCTCGAGGCAGGCGGGGTCGGCGACGACGGCAACCTTCGCCTTGGTTCGGATCGCGGCGGCGGCGAGCTTGTCGACGTCGCTGTTCGCCGTGAGCGCAACAACTTCGAAGCGTTCGGGCGTACGCTCGATCAGATCGAGCGTCGAGCTGCCGACCGAACCGGTCGCGCCGAGGATGGTGACGCGTTTCATCGGCCGAGCGCCAGCACGAGCAGCGCCGCGACCGGGGCGACGGCGATCAGGCCGTCGAGACGATCTAGGATGCCGCCATGGCCGGGCAGGATATTGCCCGAATCCTTGACCCCGGCGCGGCGCTTGAGATGGCTTTCGTAGAGATCGCCGAGCTGCGCGATCACCGCGAGCAGCGGCGTGGTCAGCGCGAGCGCGACCGGCAGGGCGAACTGCCAGACGAGTATCGCGGCAAAAAGGCCCGAGGTGAACAGGCTGCCGATGAAGCCCGCCCAGGTCTTGTTGGGACTGATCGAGGGCGCGAGCTTGGGGCCGCCGATCGCGCGGCCGGCGAAATAGGCGCCGCTGTCTGCCGCCCAGACGAGCGCCATCGCCCAGAAGGCGAGGAGCAGCCCCCGTTCGGGCAGCTCGCGCAGCAGGATCAAGGCGAGGACCGGGAGCCCGACATAGAGAACACCCCCGGCGAGGCGTGGCCGACGCGTGACCGCGCCCACGAAGAAGCCTGCGCCGATCACGAGGCCCAATGCGAGGAAGCCCGGTCCTGCAGCAAGACCCGGCGCCATGATCGCCAGCGGCACCGAAAGCGCATATTGGGCCAGGCGCTTCTGCCTGGGACTGGCGCCATCGAGCTCCGCCCATTCGGACATCAGCAACAGCGCGCCGACGACGGTGAGCAGCCAGAAGCCCAGACCGCCGGCCCAGAGCGCCGCCGCAGCGATTGCTATGAGGATGAAGGCAACGCCGAGCCGCGTGCCGAGATCGGACCCTGCTTTGCTCACAACCCTCCGAAGCGGCGTTCGCGCTGCCCGAACTGATCGAGCGCCGCCGCCAGAATCTTCTCGTTGAAGTCGGGCCAAAGCGTATCGACGAACAGAAGTTCCGCATACGCCGCCTGCCAGAGCAGGAAATTGGACAGGCGCTGCTCGCCCGAGGTGCGGATGAGCAGATCGAGCGGCGGCAAGCCCGCGGTCTCCAGCGCGCCTTCGAAGCGCGCCTCGTCGATCGCGGCGGGATCGAGCGTGCCATCGCGCGCCTGTTCCGCGAGGCGCCGTGCGGCGGCGAGAATCTCGGCCTGCGCGCCATAGTTCAGCGCGATCACCAGGGTCGGACCGGGATTGTCTGCAGTGCGGACGATCGCGATGTCGATCATCGCGACCAGATCGGGCGCGAGGCTGCGCCAGTCGCCGATGACGCGCAGGCGGACGCCCTCGGCAATCAGCTCATCAAGTTCGCTCGCCAGGAAGTGGCGCAGCAGCCCCATGAGGTCGCGAACTTCCTCCTCGGGGCGGCGCCAATTCTCGGACGAGAAAGCGTAGAGCGTAAGCACCTCGATCCCGAGCTTGCGCGCGGCGCGGCTGACCCGGCGTACGGCTTCCACGCCCTGGCGATGCCCGGCGATGCGCGGCAGGAAACGCGACTTCGCCCAGCGGCCATTGCCGTCCATGATGATGGCGACGTGGCGCGGCGTGCTTCCCGAGGGGAGCTCGGGTGCCGGTTTAGCCGCCATGCCGATGCTCGACAGAATAAGGGCGATCGCCCACGGTCACTTGCCGAGGATTTCCTTTTCCTTCGCGAGCGCCGCGGCATCGAGTTCGGCGACGGTGGCGTCGGTGAGCTTCTGGACTTCGGTCTCGAGCCGCTTGCGCTCGTCCTCGGAGATAACGCCCTTCTTCTCGTCGGCCTTGAGGCTGTCATTGCCGTCGCGGCGGACGTTGCGCACGGCGATGCGCGCCGCCTCGGCATACTTGCCTGCGAGCTTGGCAAGCTCCTTGCGGCGCTCCTCGGTCAGATCGGGGATCGGCAGGCGCAGCGTCTGGCCGTCGACGATCGGGTTGAGCCCGAGGCCAGCGGAACGGATCGCCTTGTCGGCGGGGCCGACATTGGACTTGTCCCACACCTGGACCGACAGCATTCGCGGCTCGGGGACCGAGACGGTGGCGATCGTGTTGAGCGGCATGTTGGCGCCGTAGACTTCGACCGTGACGGGATCGAGCAGATTGATCGAGGCGCGGCCCGTGCGCAGGCCCTGCAGATCGGAATTGAGCGCCTCGACCGCGCCGGCCATCCGGCGCTCGAGGTCTGCTTTGTTATATGCGGCCATTTCGGGCTCTCCTATGCGTATTCGGCTTCGTTCTGGACGATCGTGGAAACGCCGTCGCCGCTCAGCACCGCGGCAAGATTGCCGGGCTCGCGGATGTTGAAGACCACGATCGGGATATGGTTGTCGCGGCACAAGGCGATCGCGCTTGCGTCCATGACCTTGAGATTCTGCGAGAGGACCGTGTCGTAGGTCACGGTTTCATAACGCGTGGCGGTCGGCACTTTCTTGGGATCGGCATCATAGACGCCATCGACCGACGTGCCCTTGAACAAGGCGTCGCACTTCATTTCGGCCGCGCGCAGCGCGGCGCCGCTGTCGGTGGTGAAATAGGGACTGCCGACGCCCGCCGCGAAAATCACGACGCGGCCCTTTTCGAGGTGACGCTCGGCGCGGCGGCGAATGAAGGGCTCGCAGACCGATGCCATCGGGATCGCCGACTGGACGCGGGTCTCGACGCCGATCTGCTCGAGCGAATTCTGCACCGCAAGCGCGTTCATCACCGTCGCCAGCATGCCCATATAATCGGCGGTGGCGCGCTCGATTCCCTTCGCCGCCGCCGAAAGCCCGCGGAAGATGTTGCCGCCGCCGACGACGACGCAAAGCTCATAGCCTTGCGCCCGCGCATCGGCGATTTCGCCGGCCACCCGCGCGGTGACTTCCGGATCGATCGCCAGCCCGCCCTCGCCCATCAGGACCTCGCCCGAGAGCTTGAGAAGGATGCGTTTGAACCGGGGATTGGTCATGATACCTGCGGGTTGGGAAGCGGACAGCGAAGCGGCGCGGACCTTAGAGGGGCCGCGCCGCTGGAACAAGCAGTGATGCTTGTCGAGAGGGGAAGGGAAGCCCGAAACCGCCCTTCCCGCCCCTTACTTGGTCAGGCCTGCCGTGGCTGCGACTTCGGCGGCGAAGTCGCTCTCTTCCTTCTCGATGCCTTCGCCGAGCTGGAAGCGGACATAGTCGACGAGGGTGATTGTCGCGCCGGCATCCTTGGCTGCCTTGGCGATGACGTCGCCGACGGGGGTCTTGCCGTCCATGACGAACGCCTGCGTGAGCAGCGCATTCTCCTTCTTGAACTTCTCGATCGGCCCGTTGAGGATCTTGTCGGCGACTTCGGCGGACTTGCCGACGATCTTCTCGGCATTCTTCTCGCGCAGGATCGCAGCCTCGCGCTCGACGACTTCGGGATCGAGATCGGCGACCGACAGCGCCAGCGGGAAGGCCGCGGCGATGTGCATCGCGATCTGCTTGCCGAGCGGCTCGAGCACAGCGACGCCGGCGTCCGACTCAAGCGCGACGAGCACGCCGATCTTGCCGAGGCCGGGGGCGGCGGCGTTGTGGACGTAGGGGATCACGGCGCCCTGGTTGACCGATACGGCCTTGGCGCGGCGCAGAACCTGGTTCTCGCCGATCGTGGCGATGTTCGCGACGAGCACTTCGTCGACGCTGCCGCCGGCGGCCATCGGCGCGGCCTTCAGGGCATCGACATCGTCACCCTTTTCGAGCGCGATCGCAGTCACTTCGCGGACGAAGCCCTGGAAGATCTCGTTCTTCGCGACGAAATCGGTCTGGCTGTTCACCTCGACGGCGACGCCCTTGGTCCCCGCGACGGCCACGCCGACGAGGCCCTCGGCCGCGGTGCGGCTCGACTTCTTGGCGGCGGCGGCGAGGCCCTTCGAGCGCAGCCAGTCGCTGGCCGCTTCGATGTCGCCACCATTTTCGGTGAGCGCCTTCTTGCAATCCATCATGCCGGCGCCGCTCTTTTCGCGGAGCTCCTTGACCGCTGCTGCAGTGATCTCTGCCATGTTGCTGTCCTTCTGGTCTGGAAAAATTGCGGGACGGGGTTGGGCTTTCGCCCTACCCCGTCCCCAATGTCAGTTCGGTGACGCTTATGCGTCGATCTGGCGCTCGCCCTCGGCGGCCTGCTCGGGGGTCTCGGTCGCAGCGGCCGGGGTTTCCGGATCTGCGGCGGGAGCCTCGGGAGCGGCAGCGGCAGGCGCTTCGAACTCTTCTGCGGTGACGACGGGTGCGTCGGCGGCAGGTGCCTCGTCAGCCACGGCAGGTGCCGGTGCTGCAAGGGCCTCCTCGACCGGCGGCGCATCCATGGCGCCGATGTCGTTGCCGAAGCTGGCTTGACGCTCCTGGCCGCCACGGGTGGCGGCAATGGCGATGGCCTCGCAATAGAGACGGATCGCGCGGCTGGCGTCGTCGTTCGCCGGCACCGGGAAGGCGATGCCGTCCGGGCTGACGTTCGAATCGAGGATCGCGACGACGGGGATGCCGAGCGTGTTGGCTTCCTTGATCGCCAGCTCTTCCTTGTTCGCGTCGATCACGAACATGATGTCGGGAATGCCACCCATGTCGCGGATGCCGCCGAGGCTGAGCTCGAGCTTGTCCTTCTCACGGGTGAGCTGGAGGACTTCCTTCTTGGTGAGACCGACGGTCTCGCCCGAAAGCTGCTCTTCGAGCGTCTTGAGGCGCTTGATCGAGCCCGAGATGGTCTTCCAGTTGGTGAGCATGCCGCCCAGCCAGCGATGGTTGACGAAATGCTGGTTCGAACGGCGCGCCGCGTCCGCGATCGGCTCCTGCGCCTGGCGCTTGGTGCCGACGAACAGGACCTTGCCGCCGGCGGCGACGGTCGAGTTCACGAATTCGAGCGCGCGCGCGAAGAGCGGCACGGTCTGCGAAAGATCGATGATGTGGACGCCGTTGCGGTCTCCGAAGAGATACGGCTTCATCTTCGGGTTCCAGCGATGCGTCTGGTGGCCGAAATGCGCGCCCGATTCGAGCAGCTGCTGCATGGAGACGACTGGTGCCGCCATAGGGATAACTCCTTCCGGTTGATCCTCTGGGAAGCGGGAACCGTGGAGGCCACGGCACCGGGTTATGTTGCTTCCCATGTGGGGTTGAGGCGGCGCGGTTAGCCGATATGTGCGGGGTGCGCAAGCGGAACAATGAAGGAACAACCCGTTGACAGCGGAACGTTAACGGAACATAAAGGGTTCACAACGCGGACATGGAACGTCTTGCGGCCTCAAGCGGTTGGAATTGCTAGATTCCTGCCTTGTAGGGGCGTTTTGGAGCCTGGATATGACTGGTTTCGCTATTCTTATTCTGTTCAGCGCTGCGTTCGCCGCGTCGGCCTGGACCTTGGTTTCGAGCATTCGCCCGCAATTGCATCGCTATGCCGAATTGTTCGGCCGGGTCTCGGCGGTTCCCGCCTTGCCGCCTCGGCTTACGCGCCTGACGGTCCGCTCGGCTCCGGCGCGGATGCCGGCGCGGGCGCCGCTGCGCGCTGCAGCCTGATCCGGCGATAGCTGCGGATGCTGAACGGGATCGTCGCCAGATAAGCGATCGCGACGATCGCGAGCGTCGGCCAGGGCGCCGATACCAGCGCGGCGATGAACACGACGAGCGCCACCACGAATTCGAAGCGGATGTTGCGACGCAGGCGCACGGTCGGGGAGAAGGTGGCGATGCTGGATACCATCAGGCTCGCGGCGAACACGGTCCAGACGGCAATCGCAATGGGGGTGCGCACGATTTCCGCCCCGGTCCAGAGCCATAGAAAGAGCGGTGTAAGCGCCAGGACGGCCCCGGCCGGCGCCGGCACGCCGGTTAGGAAACCTGCCGATTTGTGCGGCTGAATCTCGCCATCGATGCTCGCATTGAAGCGCGCCAAGCGGAGCGCGCAGGCCAGCGCCATCAGCAAGGCGACCAGCCATCCGAAGCTGCCCAGCGTGTTAAGCGTCCACAGATAGAGGATGAGCGCCGGCGCGACACCGAAGGAGATCGCGTCGGACAAGCTGTCGAGCTCCGCCCCGAACCTGCTCTCCGCGCGGACCCAACGGGCGATCCGGCCATCGACTCCGTCGAGCACCGCGGCCACCAGGACCATCAGCACCGCCAGTTCCCAATTGCCGAGAATGGCGAAGCGGATCGCGGTCAGGCCCGAGCATAATGCGAGCGCGGTGACCGCGTTCGGGAGCACGGCCCGAAGCGGGATTCCCCGCTCGCGGCGGGGTCGCTTGGTCCGGGCGGCGCTCATTGAGCGACGCCGAGCGTAGCCGGAGCGCCCTTGCAAGCGAGGATCGTCTCGCCAGCGACCGCGCGCTGGCCAAGCGAGACCTGGACGCCAAACGCGTCGGGTATGAATATATCGACTCGGCTACCGAAGCGGATCAGCCCGATCCGCTGTCCGCCGACCACCATGTCGCCCGCCTTCACGAAGGCGACGATGCGGCGCGCAACGAGCCCGGCGATCTGGGTGAAGCCGACGCGCAGCCCGTTCCTGTCCTCGACGATCAGATGCTGGCGCTCATTCTCTTCGCTGGCCTTGTCGAAATCGGCGTTCATGAACTTACCGGAGAGATAGATTACGTGGCGCACCGTGCCGGTGATCGGCGTGCGATTGATGTGAACGTCGAACATGCTCATGAAAACCGAGACGCGGATCATCGGCTTGTCGCCCAGCGCATGGGGCCCGCTGAGTTCGGGCGGCAGCGGCACGCGCTCGATCATCGTGACGAGGCCGTCCGCCGGGGAGACGATCAGCCCCTCCCCTTGCGGCGTCACGCGCACGGGATCGCGAAAGAATGCCGCGACGCCCAGCGTCAGGAATACCAGCGGCCAGGTGATGAAATCCCAAACGAACAGGCTGAGCAGCGCGATCGCGCCTGCAATCAGCACATATTTCCGCCCCTCGGGGTGAATGTCGGGGAAACGCCACTTCACCGTCGAAGTGCCGATGGGGGGCTTGTCGAGCGATGCCATGCGCGGCGTGTAGCCGTACCGCTCGCGCTTTCCTAGACCGGCGTCCGATATCATGGCGACAGCACCGGGACCCCAGCAGGCCGCTTCGTCCCCTTTTTGCACGGTGCGGCGGTGGCGCCACGCTGGGGATGCAACCTCCATGCTTGAAAGTTCGTTCGATTTTGCGCAGGGCCACGCTTCCCCCATTAAAAACTCCAAGAAGGATCACCATGCCCGCATCGACCGCAGCAGAGCAGCGCACGCGCCGCCGCCGCGCCGCAGGTGTCCCTTCTCCCTGGGGCATGTTCATCCGCGGCTTTTTCAAGCATCCCGTGATGGTGGGCGCAGTCGCTTACTCGTCCGGCACGCTGGTGCGCCACATGATCAGCCGCTGCGACTGGGACAATACCAAGCTGTTCGTCGAATATGGCCCGGGCGTCGGCACCTTTTGCGGCCCGATCCTCGATCGTCTCGGCCCGGAGGCGAAGCTGGTGGCGATCGACCCCAACCCGGATTTCATCGAATATCTGAAAGCGACGATCGACGATCCGCGCTTCTTCGCGGTGCTGGGATCGGCCGAGGACGTGAAGCGGATCGTCCGCGATCATGGACATGAGCAGGCCGACTATGTCGTCTCCGGCCTGCCCTTCTCGACCCTGCCCACGGGCGTGGGCGACAAGATCGCCAAGGCGACCAAGGAAGTGCTGCGCCCCGGCGGCGCCTTCCTGGTCTATCAATATAACCCCAAGGTCCGCAATTTCCTGACCCCGCACTGGCAGCACATCGATCACAAGGTCGAATGGTGGAACATCCCGCCGGCGCAGCTCTGGTGGGCGTGGAAGGACTGATCCCGCCGCGGGGCGCTTGATCGCCCCTGCCCTTCCCCCTAGACGCTCGCCAAACCCTATTCAGAGGAAGCGAGCTTATGGCGAAGATCAAGGTTGCAACGCCCGTCGTGGAAATCGACGGCGACGAAATGACGCGGATCATCTGGGAATGGATCCGCGAGCGCCTGATCCTCCCCTATCTCGACATCGACCTCAAATATTACGACCTCGGCGTCGAGAAGCGCGACGAGACCAACGACCAGATCACGATCGATTCGGCCAATGCGATCCGCGAATATGGCGTCGGCGTGAAGTGCGCGACGATCACTCCGGACGAGCAGCGCGTCGAGGAATTCGGCCTCAAGGAAATGTGGAAGTCGCCCAACGGCACGATCCGCAACATCCTGGGCGGGGTGATCTTCCGCGAGCCGATCGTGATCTCGAACGTGCCGCGGCTGATTCCCGGCTGGACCAAGCCGATCGTCGTCGGCCGCCATGCCTTTGGCGATCAGTATAAGGCCACCGACTTCAAGGTGCCCGGCGCGGGCAAGCTGACGATGAAGTGGGAAGGCGAGAATGGCGAGACGATTGAAAAGGAAGTGTTCAACTTCCCCGAGGCCGGCGTCGCCATGGGCATGTACAATCTCGACGAATCGATCACCGATTTCGCGCGGGCGAGCATGAATTACAGCCTCGGCCGCGGCTGGCCGCTGTACCTCTCGACCAAGAATACGATCCTCAAGGCCTATGACGGGCGCTTCAAGGACATCTTCGCCGACGTTTTCGAGCGCGAGTTCAAGGACAAGTTCAAGGAAGCGGGCATCGTCTACGAGCATCGCCTGATCGACGACATGGTCGCATCGGCGCTGAAATGGCATGGCGAGTTCGTCTGGGCCTGCAAGAATTATGACGGCGACGTCCAGTCGGACCAGGTCGCGCAGGGCTTCGGCTCGCTCGGACTGATGACCTCGGTGCTGATGTCGCCCGACGGCAAGACGATCGAGGCCGAGGCGGCGCACGGCACCGTCACACGCCATTATCGCCAGCACCAGCAGGGCAAGGCGACATCGACGAACCCGATCGCATCGATCTTCGCCTGGACCGGCGGCCTCAAGTATCGCGGCAAGTTCGACGAGACGCCCGACGTCACCCGCTTCGCCGAGACGCTCGAGCGCGTGTGCATCGAGACCGTCGAGAGCGGCGCGATGACCAAGGACCTCGCGCTGCTGATCGGGCCGCAACAGGCCTGGATGACCACCGAGCAGTTCTTCGAGACCGTTCGCGTCAACCTCGAGAAGGCGATGGGCAGCTGGCAGTAATTGCGGCGGCGGGGGGCAGCGATGCTCCCCGCTATCTGCCTAGCGGGTGGCGACGGGCGAGCGGATATGCTCGCGGCGGACGCCCAGCCCGATCATCCGAGCCGGGATGCGCTGCAGCAGCGGCACGGCATCGATCAGCCGCACCGCCAAGGGTGCGCGTACGATCTTGCCCGCCAGCGCGGCGCGCAGCACGGTGCGATGCGCGGTCCGCTGGGCGGCCTGGACCAGCCTGACGGCAAACATGCGCCGCGCCTGGACACGGTGGAGCAGCGGATCGGGATCCTCGCCCCGCGTCATGGGGCCGGCAAGGATATTGGCGGCCGCCACCGCGTCCTGGATCGCCAGATTGATGCCCACCCCGCCGACCGGGGACATTGCGTGCGCCGCGTCCCCGATGGCAAGCAATCCGGGCCGGTGCCAGCGGGTGAGCCTGTCCAGCGAGACGCTGAGCAGCTTGACCTCGTCGAGGCTGGCAAATCGCTCCATGCCCCAGCGCGCATTCGGGACCACGGCGCCGACTTCGGCGCGAAACGCATCGAGCCCGCGTGCCAGCACGCGCGAGGCGCCGCCCTTCTCGATCACCCGTCCGCATTGGAGATAGTCGCCGCGATCGATCGCGACGATCATCTCGCCGCCCGCTATATAGCCCTGGGTCTGGTTGGCGGCGGTGGGCTGCTTCGACACGCGAAACCACAGGACGTCGATCGGCGCGCCGAGATCCTGCAAGGGTAGGCCGTCGCGGAGCCGCGATCCCCTACCGTCAGCGGCGAGGACGAGATCGGCAGGGAATGCTTCGCCCGCGGCGCCGCGCACCCCAACCACGCGCCCCTCCTCCTCGATCAGTTCGGTCGCCTCGGTCTCCATCCGCAGCGTGAAATTGGGGTAAAGCCGCGCCTGCTCCGCCACGAAATCGAGGAAATGCCATTGCGGCATCAACGCGATGAACCGCGCGCGCACCGGCAAATGGCTGAAATCGGCGACGCGATAGTCGCTGCCGCCGATCACCGCGCCGACATTGTCGACCCTGTCGAACGGGCGCTCAAGGAATGAATCGAGCAGCCCCAACTCGTCGAAAAGGTCCAGGGTCGAGGGATGGACGGTATCGCCGCGAAAATCGCGCAGGAAGTCGGCATGCTTCTCCAGCACCACCGTATCGACGCCCGCTCGCGCGAACAGCAGACCCGCCATCATCCCGGCTGGTCCGCCCCCGGCAATACAGACTCGCATGCGATGCATATCAGACCATGACATTGCCGTTCCGAACCGCTTATTAGGGCGATATGCTCACCCTCACCAATAGCGGATTCAGCGATGCGCTGGTGATCCTGGGCGCCGCCGGGCTCGTGATTCCGGCGTTCGCGCGCTTCCGGATCAGCCCCGTGATCGGCTTCATTCTGGTCGGCGTGCTGGTCGGCCCGGCCGGCCTGGGCACGCTCGTGGGCCAGCAGCCCTGGCTCTATTATCTCACGATCAGCGATCCGCACTCGATCGAGCCCTTCGCCGAATTCGGCATCATCCTGCTGCTCTTCTCGATCGGGCTCGAGCTTTCGTTCAAGCGATTATGGGCGATGCGGACGCTCGTCTTCGGCGTAGGCGCCGCCGAGCTGCTGGGCGCCGGACTGATCCTGGCCGCGGCGCTCTACCTCACCGGACTCAGCACCAGCGGATCGATCGGACTCGGGCTGGCGCTGGCTTTGTCCTCCACTGCTCTGGTCGTGCCGATCGCCGGGACCACCAGCGCAGTGGGCAAGGCTGCATTCGCGATGCTGCTGTTCGAGGATCTCGCGCTGGTGCCGATCATCTTCATGCTCGGCGCACTCGCCCCCGCCGCGAACGATGCCGGGATGATGGGGCTGCTGACCACGCTGGGTGCGGGGATCGTCACCATCGCCATCCTGTTCGTCGGCGGGCGCTTCCTGCTGCCGCGGATGTTTTCGCAGGCGGCGCGCACCAAGAGCCCCGAACTGTTCCTGGCGGCGAGCCTGCTGGCAGTGATCGTCGCCAGCCTGGCGACCACCGCGGCGGGGCTCTCCCCGATCGTCGGTGCGCTGATCGCGGGGTTGCTGATCGCCGAGACCGAATATCATGGCGAAGTCGAATCGATCACCGCGCCGTTCAAGGGGCTGGCGCTTGGCGTCTTCCTGATCACCGTGGGCATGCGGCTCGACCTGAGCTTCGTCGTCGATAACTGGTCGACATTGCTGCTCGCGACCGTGGTCGTGATGTCGGTCAAGGTCGCCGTGACGATGGGGCTGCTCAAGATCGCCGGCGCGCGCACCGGCACCGCGGCCGAGACCGGCGTGCTGATGGCAAGCCCGTCGGAGACGACGCTGATCGTGCTCGGCGTCGCCGGCGCGGCGGGGTTGATTCTGCCAGCGACCGCGGCTTTCTGGACGACGGTGACGGCGATCGGGCTCACGCTGACGCCGTTGCTCGCCAAGGCCGGACAATTTGCCTCGCGGCTGATCGATCAGGGCGCGCCGGTCTCCGATCTCGCCGAGACCGACATCGGCGTCGACGGGCCCGGCACGGTCGTGATCGGCTTCGGCCGGGTCGGGCGTACCGTCGCCGACATGCTGCGCCGCCACGACCAGCCCTATATCGGCGTCGACGCCGATATCGACAATGTGAATGCCGCGCGGCGCGATGGCTATACCGTGCTGTTCGGCGACGTGGCGCGCACCGAACTGGTCGATCAGCTGAAGCTCGGCCACGCCAAGGCGCTGGTGCTGACGATGGACGATCCGGTGCTGACGGTGCGGCTCACCAAGCGCGTGCGCAGCTGGGTCCCCGATCTGCCGATCATCGCGCGCGCCCGCGATGCGGCCCACGCCGCCGAGCTGTACAAGGCCGGGGCGACCGATGCCGTCCCCGAGACGCTCGAAAGCTCGCTGCAGCTATCGGAGGCCGTGCTGGTCGATGTCGGCATGGCGGTCGGCCCGGTGATCGCATCGATCCACGAGAAGCGCGACGAGATGCGCAAGTCGATCAAGGAAGCCGCCGGCCTCCAGCGCGATCCGCGCATCCGGTTGCTGCGAAAAGGCGAAACGCCGATCTGATTCGCCTTGCCCGCGGCAAGGGCGAGACGCATGATCAGGCGACCAAATGGGAGCCTCTCGCATGTTCGAATCGCTGTTTCTCATCCTCGCCGCCAGCGGCGCCCAGGCCGCCGACCCGCTGGCGCCGGCACGCGAAGGCAAGATTCAATGCATCGCTCCCAACAAGGAGAAGAAGACCTGCATGGGGACCGCGACCTACACGGTACGGCCCGATGGCAGCTATGACAGCGTCGTCGTCGCGATGATCGCGCCCGCCCCGCTGATCACGATGGAGACGCGTTCGTCGGGCAAGGTGGAGGACGGCGCCGTGTGCGGGCTGGTTCGCAGCCAGGATTATGCCGCGTCGAAGTTCAGCGTCGACGGCAAGCCCGCCGACGCCGCGACCGCCGAGGCGATCAAGGGCCAGGTGCTGGGCGCGATCGCGTCCATGGACGGCAAGAATGGCTGCGCGCGCGACCGAGTCGACGGGGATCTAGTTGCCGTCGAGGTCACGCTGGACGGGGTGGCGCGGCCGGAGCTCAACCAGAAGATCTCCTGGGTGAAGCCCGAGGAGGGGTACAAGATCGGCCAGTAAGGCCGGAGGCGGCGGGTCAGACCGCCGCCTTCGCCTCGGCCAGCGCCTCGCGCACTGCGGCGAGCGCTTCGACGCCCTTCGTCCCGTCGGGACCGCCGCCCTGCGCCATGTCGGCACGGCCGCCACCGCCCTGCCCGCCCAGCACCGCCACCGCGCGCTTGACGAGATCGACCGCGCTCTGGCTGGCGACGAGATCGTCGGTAACGCCGACGGCGACCGACGCCCGGCCCTCGTTCACCACCACCAAAGCCACCACGCCCGAGCCGATGCGCTGCTTGGCTTCGTCCACCGCGCCACGCAGCGACTTGGGATCGATCCCCTCGATCACCTGGCCGATGAAGTTGACCCCGGCTACCTGCTCGGGCCCGGCAGGCGCGGACGCCCCGCCCCCGCCCATTGCCAGCGCCTTCTTCGCCTCGGCCAGCTCGCGCTCGAGTCGGCGGCGGTCCTCGACCAAGGCGGCGACGCGCGCCGGCACTTCGTCGGGGGAGGATTTGAGCGCCGCCGCCGCCTCGCGCAGCCGCTCGTCGCGGGCGTTGAGCCACAGCCGCGCAGCCTCGCCGGTCAACGCCTCGATGCGGCGGATGCCCGAGGAGACGGCGCTTTCGGAGATGATCTTGAAGATCGCGATGTCGCCGGTCGCCTCGACATGGGTGCCGCCGCACAGCTCGACCGAGTAAGACGCATCCGCCCCCCGGCCCATCGACAGCACGCGGACCTCGTCGCCATATTTCTCGCCGAACAGGGCCATCGCGCCCGCGGCGATCGCGTCGTCGGGAGTCATCAGCCGGGTGGTGACCGATTCATTGTGACGGATCTGCGCGTTCACATCGACCTCGATGTCGGCGATCTGCTGCCCGGTCAGCGCCGAGGGGTGCGAGAAATCGAAGCGCAGCCGATCGGCGGCGACCAGGCTGCCCTTCTGGCTGACATGCCCGCCCAGATGCGCGCGCAGCGCCGCGTGGAGCAGATGCGTCGCGCTATGGTTGGCGCGGATCGCGTCGCGGCGCTCGACATCGACCTGGAGATGGACCGTGTCGCCGACTGCAAGCTCGCCGCTTTCGATCTTGGCCTGATGCGCGTGGATGCGGCCGAGCGGCTTGGACGTGTCGTGCACGACCGCGCGCAGCTTGTCGTTGGAGAGGATGCCGGCGTCGCCCATCTGGCCGCCGCTCTCGCCGTAAAAGGGCGTCTGGTTGGTGATGACGATGACGCTCTCGCCGGCGCCGACGCGTTCGACGCGCGCTCCGTCCTTGACCAAAGCGAGCACCTGGCCTTCGCCATCGGTGCCCGAATAGCCGATGAATTCGGTGCTGCCGAGTTCGTCGGCGAGATCGTACCACAGATCGTCCGATGCCTTGTCGCCCGATCCCTTCCAGGCGGCACGGGCGGCGCGCTTCTGCTCGGCCATCGCGCTGTCGAAGCCGGCACGATCGACCGCGATCGACTGGGCGCGCAGAGCGTCCTCGGTCAGGTCATAGGGGAAGCCGAACGTGTCGTAGAGCTTGAACGCAGTCGCGCCGGGCAGCGTATCGCCGGCCATCATGCCATGCGTCGCCTCGTCGAGCAGGCGCAGGCCGTTCGAGAGCGTCTGGCGGAAACGGGTTTCCTCCTGGAGCAAGGTCGCCTCGATCAGCGGCTGGGCGCGGAGCAGCTCCGGGAAGGCCGCGCCCATCTCGGCGACGAGCGACGGCACCAGCCGGTGCATCAAGGGCTCCTTGGCGCCGAGCAAATGGGCGTGACGCATTGCGCGGCGCATGATCCGGCGCAAAACGTAGCCGCGGCCCTCATTGGCGGGCAGCACGCCGTCGGACACCAGGAAGCCCGACGCGCGGAGGTGATCGGCGATGACGCGGTGGCTCGCCTGATTGTCGCCGGTGGTGACCGAGCCGGTAAGTGCGCCCGATTGCTCGATCAGCGCCTTGAACGTGTCGGTGTCATAATTGTCGGTGACGCCCTGGAGCACCGCGGCGACTCGCTCGAGCCCCATGCCGGTGTCGATGCTCGGCTTGGGCAGATCGGCGACGATCACGTCGGCTTCCTGCAGATGCTGCATGAAGACCAGATTCCAGATCTCGACGAAGCGATCGCCGTCCTCCTCGGGCGATCCCGGCGGGCCGCCCCAGATATGATCGCCATGATCGTAGAAGATTTCCGAGCAGGGACCCGAGGGCCCGTCGGCCCCCATCGCCCAGAAATTATCCTTGGTGGCGATGCGGATGATCCGGCTTTCGGGCAGCCCGGCGATCTTCTTCCACAGGTCGAACGCCTGGTCGTCGGTATGATAGACGGTCGCGGTCAGCCGGTCGGGCGAGAGGCCCCATTCCCTGGTCAGCAGCGTCCAGGCGCGGCTGATCGCCTGTTCCTTGAAATAGTCGCCGAACGAGAAGTTGCCGAGCATTTCGAAGAAGGTGTGGTGGCGCGCGGTGTAGCCGACATTGTCGAGATCATTATGCTTGCCGCCCGCGCGGACGCATTTCTGGCTGCTGGTAGCGGTGGAATAAGGCCGCGATTCTAGACCGGTGAAGACGTTCTTGAACGGCACCATGCCCGCATTGACGAACATGAGGGTCGGATCGTTATGCGGCACCAGCGGGGCGGAAGGAACGCGCGCGTGGCCCTGCCCTTCGAAATAGTCGAGGAAGCTGCGGCGGATGTCGTTGGTCGAGGTCATGGATGCGACTTAGGGGCGCGCGGCGTCTTCCTCAAGCGAAACGGTTGAGCGGATATGGCGACCAGTTTTGCCTGGGTCCGACCTTTTCGGTCCAGGCGCCTGCGAGGCAGCGACGGGAGCGGAAGCTGCGAGCGAGATCGCTGCCGGTTCCTGGCGCTGGACAGTGGCCAAGAGGAGGACCGGTCGCGGCTGGCCGGGATCGTCCCCGAGGTTACGAAGACGATGTACCGAGCGCATCGCCCACACGACCACCCCGTGCGGGCCGCCTCCAGGATCCTAGCCATTTTGGAGACGTAGCAATCATGGTATAGTTACGGTGGCTCAACGGTCTGGGGGGAAACATGGCAATGAGACTGGTTTGCGCCGCTGTTGCGACGCTGTTGTTCTCACCGTCGATTGCGCATGCGCAGGCGGGCTGGACCGCAGTGCAGCAGCCAGGCCAGCCGACCGCGGCGCGGGTGCAAGTGCCCGGAACGTCGCTTCGCGGCGTGGCTGTCACCTGCGATCGCGGGCGGCCGTTAATGGCCGTACGTCTGGCAACGAAGGCGACGGCGCGCGCGGCGCGCGGTCGGCTGATCGTCGGCGCGGCGATCCACGAGGTCGGGCTCGCACGGATCGGCACGTCTGAAACATGGATGATCCCGATCACCGATCCCGCGCTGCTCGGCCGGATGGCGGCGGGCGGCGTCGCTTCGCTGCATGTGACCGGGATGCCGCCCGCGGGGTTTCCGCTGGCGGGCGCCGATGCCGCCTTCGCTGCCGCGCTGGCGAGCTGTTACAAGCCAAGCGCAGCAACAGCCTTGCCGTCATCCGCTCCTACCGCACGCGCGACCGGCGGGTTGGCCGCGACCGACCTCGCTGCGATCGAAACGGTGGTGCGCCGCGCCTACGCATATGAGGAAACAGGACCGTCCCTGATGACGCCGCGCGCCGATGCCATCGCGGCAGAATGCGCAGCGCTACAGACGCGCTACGATCGCAAGCTCGGCGAGAGTGAATCCTTTGGGCTCTGTTCCGAGGATGCCGGCGCGCTGTGCGGATGCCAGGACATGGACGAAGCGGTCTTGAAGCGGACGCTTCGGGTGACGGCAGCCGAAATCGCGCCGGGCCGCGCCCGTGCGATCGCGCGCTTTGCACTCTTCACCGGCGAGCCGGCGACGCGATCGGTGACATTGGAACTGGTGAAGGCGCCGACTGGCTGGAAGATCGACCGAGTCGGCAGCGAGCAGGCAACCCAGCTCGACGGAATCATCAAGATGCGAAAGGCGCTGGGCCTGGCTGCCTGGACACCGCCCATGGACCGGTAACTGCGTTTCACGCCAAGAGCGGCTTTTAGCGCCGCAATGCCCCTGTGCCGTCCCCGGCGCGCTTACCCGAACGGCGCGTCGATCGACCTGGGCGGGACGCTGAACCATTTCGGGCCGGCATCGGTCATGTGGAAACAATCCTCGAGGCGGATGCCGAACTTGCCGGGGAGATACAGGCCGGGCTCGTTGGAGAAGCACATGCCGGGGGCGAGCAAGGTCTTTTCGCCGCGGACGAGGTTGATCGGCTCGTGGCCGTCCATGCCGATGCCGTGGCCGGTGCGGTGCGAGAGGCCCGGGAGCTTGTAGTCGGGGCCGTAGCCGAGCGACGTGTAGTATCGGCGGACCGCGTCGTCGACGCTGCCCGCGGGAACGCCGAGTTTCGCGGCTTCGAAGGCGATCTGCTGGCCGTGGGCGACTTCGTCCCAGACCTTGCGCTGCTCCAGCGTCGGCTCGCCGAAGACGAAGCTGCGCGAGACATCGGACTGATAGCCCTGGACGCTGCAGCCGCAGTCCATGAGGACGACTTCGCCGGGGACGACGCGTTGCGGCTTGCGGGTGCCGTGCGGATAGGCCGCGGCCTCGCCGAGCAGGATCAGGTTCCATTCGTTCGACCCGCCGAGCTTGCGGGTGGCCGCGCTCATCAACGCGGCGATATCCTGCGGCGTCATGCCGGCGGTGATGCGGCGATGGGTCCAGCGATAGGCGGCGATCGTCACGTCGGTCGCCAGCTGCATCAAGGCGATCTCGGCGGGCGTCTTGATCATCCGGCAGCCGCGGACGACCGGGTTGGCCGAGACGATCCGGGCGCCGGGCAGCGCGCGCTGGAGGCCGTCGACGATGAAATAGCGATTGGTTTCCTCGATCCCGAGGGGCAGCTTGTCGAGCCTGCGCTCGCGCAGGAAGGCGGCGACCAGCGCGAGCGGATCCTCATCCTCCTGCCACACGCGGATCTCGGCGGGCACGCCCAAACTCTCGCGAACCGATGGCTCTTCGAAAAACGGCGTGACGATGCAGGCCTCGCCCTCTGCAGGAAGGATCGCCGCGGTCAGCCGCTCGCTGCGGCCCCAGCGGACGGCGGTGAAATAGAGTAGAGACGAGCCCGGTTCGATCAGCACCGCGCCGATGCCTGCCGCTTTCATCAGCGCCTGCGCGCGGGCGATCCGCGCCTGCCGTTCGGCGGGGCCGATCGGCTGCGCACCGGTGGTGAGGTCCTTGAGCTCGGAAACGTCCTGCTGGGCAGCGGCCAGCAGGCCGGGGGCGGTGAGCAGCGGCAGCGCGGCTCCGGCGGCGATCATCTGGCGGCGAGTGAGGGATGGCATGCAGCAGCTCCGATATGGCTTTCCCGCGATAGGGCGCGGAGGGCCGCCGGGGCAATCCCCGTCGCGCAGGGGTTGACCCGGCGGCGACAATCCCCTTCGTTGCCGGCAACGAAAGTAAAGGGATTTGCGTGGGCAAGCGTCTGACGTGGTACATCATTGCCGGGCTTCTGCTCGGTGGGCTGGTCGGCTGGGGGATGAACGTCGCCTATGACGACAATGGCGGCCCGGGCACCGAATTTCTGGCCGGCGCCAGCTATTGGTTCGACATCCCGACGCAGATGTTCCTGCACCTGATCAAGATGATCATCGCGCCGCTGGTGGTTTCCACCCTGGTCGTGGGCATCGCGCATATGGGCGGGACCGGGGCGATCGGGCGGGTGGGCATCAAGGCATTTTTCTGGTTCGTCTGCGCCAGCCTGATATCGCTGACCCTGGGGCTGATCCTGGTGAACGTGCTCCAGCCGGGCGTGGGGCTGAACCTGCCGCTCCCCGACGCGGCGGCGGCCAGCGGAGTCGACCGTACCGGCTTCGACGCGGCCAAATTCTTCACCCATATCATCCCGACCTCGGCCATCGACGCGATGGCGACCAACGACATCCTCCAGCTCGTGATCTTCTCGCTCTTCTTCGGCGTCGGCATGGCGGCGGTGGGCGAGAAGGCCAAGCCGCTGCTCGACGGACTCGAGGCGCTGGTGAGCGTGATGCTGACGGTCACCGGCTATGTCATGCTGTTCGCACCGATCGCAGTGTTCTGCGCGGTGGCGCGGACGCTGGCGACGCGGGGGCTGGGCGTGGTGGGCGACCTCGCTTACTTCATGGGGACCTTCTATATCGGGCTCGCGGTGCTGTGGTCGGTGCTGCTAGGAGCCTGCTTCCTGATCGTCGGGCGGCGGACGGGGACCCTGCTGCGCTATCTGCGCGATCCGATCCTGCTCGGCTTCTCGACCGCGTCGTCGGAAGCCGCCTATCCGCGCACGCTCGAGGCGCTCGACAAGTTCGGGGTGCCGCCGCGGATCGCCAGCTTCGTGCTGCCGCTGGGTTACTCGTTCAACCTCGACGGCTCGATGATGTACATGACCTTCGCGTCGATCTTCATCGCGCAGGCCTACGGCATCCAGCTCGACTGGGCGACGATGATCTCGATGCTGCTGATCCTGATGATCACCAGCAAGGGCATCGCCGGCGTGCCGCGCGCCAGCCTGGTGGTGATCACGGGCACGCTGGCGCATTTCCAGATCCCCGAGGCGGGCATCCTGCTGATCCTGGCGGTGGATCATTTCCTCGACATGGGCCGGACCGCGACCAACGTGATCGGCAATGCGGTCGCGGCGACGGTGGTGGCGCGCTGGGAGGGGCAGCTCGATGCGCCCGAGGATCCGGACGAGGCGATCGTGCTGCCAGTTGCCGGGCGGCCGGGAAGCGAGGACAGCTTCCAGGATTACGGCAAGAGCTGAGGGGTGCCGTCTTGCCGGCGAGCGCCCTGATCAGCTCGCCGGATGGTACATGAATTCGCGCAATTCCTGGGCGCAGCGGCAGGCGACGGCGATCTTGCGCGCCCAGGCGATCGCCTCCCCGCGTGACGGCAGTTCGAGCACGGTGAATCCGCCGGTGAGCCGGCTTCCGGGATAGGTTTCGGCGGATATCGATCCGTCGCCGGAGAGCCGGACCGGCGCGACCTGCTCGTTGATGCCGCCGCCGAAGACATAGACGCCGGCGGCCTTGGCCTCCTCGATCACGGCAAGCGACTCGGCGGCCACCCGTGGGAGTTCCGCGTCGCTGACGACCATGGCTTCGCTGGGGAAGGAGATCAGATATTTGGTCATGCGGGCAGTCCTCCCCGATCAGGCATAAGCATAGGGCCCGCCGACCTTGAGCGCCGCCTGGTAGGCGGGGCGGGCGTGGACCTTGGCGATCCAGGCGGCGAGATGCGGGCGGCCTTCGGTGGCCGCGGCGCGGGCGACGGCGGCTTCGAGGGGGAAGCTCATGATGATATCGGCGGCGGTGAAGTCCTGGCCGGCGAACCAGGGGCGCGATGCGAGCTCGGCCTCGACATAATCGAGATGGACGTCGATCATCGGCTGGAATTTCTTCTGCGCGACCTTGCCGAGCAGGGGGATGCGGCTGAGCACGAGCTTGGTGAACAAGGGCGGCATAAGCGAGCCCTCGGCATAATGGAGGAAGAAGCGGTAGCGCAGCG
This sequence comes from Sphingomonas sp. M1-B02, assembly GCF_026167525.1. NCBI lineage: Bacteria > Pseudomonadati > Pseudomonadota > Alphaproteobacteria > Sphingomonadales > Sphingomonadaceae > Sphingomonas > Sphingomonas sp. M1-B02. Next base: position 762,511 of record NZ_CP110679.1, read on the forward strand.
CATCGTCGCGGTGCGCGGGGGCGCCGAGGCGACCGTCGGCATGCTCGACCAGATAGTCGATGATCGCCCCGGTTTCCGCGACGACGCGGCCGTCATTCTCGATCACCGGCGACTTGCCCAAGGGGTGGATGCGCTTGAGTTCGGGCGGCGCGAGCATGGTCGTCTTGTTCCGCTCGTAGCGCTTCACTTCATAGGGAAGCCCGAGCTCCTCGAGCAGCCAGAGGATGCGCTGCGAGCGCGAATTTTCGAGATGGTGGACGATGATCATGGCGGCGCTCCCGGCTTAGCTTCGCACTTTTCGCGTGTTTTGACTCACAAGATTGCCCGACGAAGCAACAAAGCGAAAGACCCGGCGCAGGGCAATGCGCCGGGTCTTCCGATGGGAACGAGCGTCCCGTGACCGCTGCCAGGCACCAGCAGGTGGCGGCGCGGCCGAAGCTAGAGAGAGGTTCGAGGCCAGGCCGCGTCCCTCAGATATCGTCGTCGGGCTCGGGGCCGGCCATCAGCTCCTCGGCCACCTTGTCGGTGCGGGCGCGGATCGCGGCTTCGAGACGGGCGCAGAGCTCGGGATTTTCCTTGAGGAAAGTCTTCGAATTCTCGCGACCCTGGCCGATGCGGATGCTGTCATAGCTGAACCAGGCGCCCGATTTCTCGACGAGCCCGGCCTTCACCCCGAGATCGAGGATTTCGCCGATCTTGGAAATGCCCTCGCCATACATGATGTCGAATTCGACCTGCTTGAACGGCGGCGCGACCTTGTTCTTGACGACCTTCACCCGGGTGGTGTTGCCGATGATCTCGTCGCGATCCTTGATCTGGCCGGTGCGGCGGATGTCGAGGCGGACCGAGGCATAGAATTTGAGCGCATTGCCGCCGGTCGTGGTCTCCGGATTACCGTACATCACGCCGATCTTCATGCGCAGCTGGTTGATGAAGATCACCATGCAGCGCGACCGGCTGATCGAGCCGGTGAGTTTCCGGAGCGACTGCGACATCAGACGCGCCTGGAGGCCGACATGGCTGTCACCCATCTCGCCCTCGATTTCCGCGCGCGGCACCAAAGCCGCGACCGAATCGACCACGAGCACGTCGATCGCGTTCGAGCGGACCAGCGTGTCGACGATCTCGAGCGCCTGCTCGCCGGTATCGGGCTGCGAAACGATCAGCTCGTCGATATTGACGCCGAGCTTCTTGGCATAAACGGGGTCGAGCGCATGCTCGGCGTCGACGAAGGCAGCGGTGCCCCCTCCCCGCTGCGCCTCGGCGATGACGTGGAGCGCGAGCGTGGTCTTGCCCGAGCTTTCGGGGCCATAGACTTCGATGACGCGGCCGCGCGGCAGGCCGCCGACACCCAGGGCGATATCGAGCCCGAGCGAGCCGGTGCCGATCGTCTCGACCTGCATCGTCTCCTTCGAGCCGAGCCGCATCGCGCTACCCTTGCCGAAGGCGCGATCGATCTGGGCGAGGGCGGCTTCGAGCGCCTTTTGCTTGTCCGTGCTGGGAGCTGCCATTTTGCTGTCGATGACCTTCAAAGATGCCGCCATTTTTCGTCCCCAGTCGCTAGAAGGTTTGCACCACGCGTTCAACTCTTGATCGAGTATGTATCGCATTTGTTCTCGTGGAACAAGAGGGGAACTACGCCTGGCGGCGGATTTCCGCCTAAACCCATGGCAGCCGGCGCGCGCGCGTGCCAGAAGTTCTGCATGAGCCCTGCCCGCACCCGCGTCCTTCCGGCACTCGCATTCGCTTTTGCATGCCTCGCCGCCGCCCCTGCCACGGCGCAATCGGCCCCCAGGGAGGCCGATTGCCGCGACGATAGCGGCCAGGATCGCTGCCTGCCCGAGGCGCAGGCGCGCCAGCGCGCCGCCTATGGCGTGGCACCGATCGACCAGGTTGCGGCGGCGAAGACGGTCATGATGCGCGCCTTCTTCGTCGACGGCTATGGCAGGGATGCGGCGCTGGTCAGCTTCGTGCGTGCGCCGGCGACCGAACCGCGGGTCGACGTGCGCTTCCCGAAGGCCGATGCCGGCCCGGCCGAGCCGCCGTCGCTCACGGCGACGGTAACCGCGGCGGTCTGGGACGAGCTGGTAGCCGAGGGACGCCTGTTCGAACGCAAGCTCGCTCCCGCGCCGGCGAGCGCCATGCTCAGCATCTGCCTGCATTCCTGGGTCGTGACGGTGGAGGCAGTGGATGCGAACGGCTCGATCCGTCGCAAGACGGAGGGCGCCTGCGATGCCGGGCTGGCCGTGCCCTTTGCCTTCCGCCTCGCCAAGGCGGCGGTGGCGGCGATGCCGGCCTGCGGGCTGATTGATCCCGAGACGAGCCGCAACGACATTACCCGGCTGGGTGTCTGCACGATGCTGGGCGGCGACCGGCAGGCCGCGGCGCAGGCGCTCAATGCCTATGAGGCGACCTGGTTCGCCAATCCGCGCGGGCCCGATTTCGCGCGGGCGCTGCAATATCAGTTCCACGAACAGGTCGACTTCGCCTGGCCGGGGCTCGCGCCCGTGAAGGGCTCGCAGGCCGCGTCCGAAGTCTGGGCGCGCGAGGCGGCGACGCATCGCTTCCGGCCGCGCCGGATCTTTGGCGAGCGTGCGGATCGGGTGCGGATCGAGGGCAGTATCGACCTGACCGAGCGCGTCGACAATGCGCCGCGCCGCGAAGTGCCGGCGACCATGACGTGGACCCGCGAGAACGGCTTCGGCTTCCGCATGCGCCGGCTGGAGAGCGGGCCGCTGCCGCGATGAGCCCTCGCCTGCCCTATGCCGGTCCGGCAACCGTCGCATGAGCGATATCGTCGGCCATGTCGCCGCGCTCACGCGTTTTCCGGTCAAGTCGATGGCCGGGGAGCCGTTAGCGGTCGCCGAGATCGATTGGCAGGGGATGGAGGGCGATCGGCAATACGGTTTCTATTTCCGCGACGATGGTTCGCGCTTTCCTTGGTGCACGGCGCGGAAGTGGTCCGAAATGGTGTTGCACGTGGCGCGCTATGCCGAGGGCGGCGCGCCCAGGACAGCCGCAGTCGAGGTGGCCGCACCCGATGGGTGGCGGGGAACCGTCACCGACGCAGCGCTGCTCGAGCGGCTGTCGGCCGCAGTAGGACGGCCCATCGGGCTGATCCAGCTGGCGACGGGGACCTATGATGCGATGCCGCTGTCGGTGGTGACGACGGCGGGGCATAAGCTGGTCGAGGCGGCGCACGGGTCGGCGCTCGACCTGCGGCGGTTCCGGATGAATGTGGTGATCGAGAGCGACGTGCCCGAGATCGAATTTGCCGGCAAGCGCCTGGCGTTCGGGGAGGATGGCCCGTTGCTGGGGGTGACCGCGGCGATCCCGCGCTGTGCGATGGTGACGATCGATCCCGATAGCGGCGTGCGCTATGCTGAGGTTCTGCGGACCGTCGCCCAGCGGTTCGGCAATGGCTATGGGGTATATGCGACTGCGCTGCGCAAGGGCCTGGTGCGGATTGGGGATGCGGTTCGCGTGATGGGGTGATTGCCTTCGCTATCGCCGCCTGCACGGGGATGGCGGCCCGGGGTTGCCGAAGCTCGGCTCAGGGCCACACGGTCAGTCTTTCAGCAGTCGGGCGATGGCGTCGGCGGCATCGCGCGGCGCGGTGGCGGAGGTATCGATCACGAGGTTCGGTCTGGGCATCATCGCTTCGGCGCGCTTCATCGACGGGCGCAGCTCGCGCAGCAGGTCCAATGATCGAAGCTTGCCGAACTCGGCGCGGGCAGCGGTGCCGATGCGCGACTCCTGCTCGGCGTCGGTTACCGTCAGCGCGATATAGGTCACCTCGCCCCCCGCGGCCTCGACCAGATCGGACGTCCGGCGCGGAAAATCCTCGGCCACGCTGGCTTCGGAGGCGAAGGTGAAGATGAGCGATCGGCCCGAGCGCGCAGCTGCCGTGAACATATCCATCCAGAACTTCTCTCGCAGCCGAATGAACTCTTCCGATCCGAAGGGGAAAACCGCGCCAACGGCGTCCACCACGAGATGATTGTGGAACAGCGCTATTCCGGTCCTCTCGGAGAGGATTCGGCCGATCGTGAGCTTTCCGGACGCCGGCGGCCCATGGATGAAGATAAGGCGCATCGGCGCGAACCTATCGGAACCGACGCCGGATCGCCACCGGACGCGGGGCTTGTTGGCCGACGGGTCCGCCCGACATTTTGCGAGGGGATGCTCGCCCGCATCGGGCCGGTCGACGGCTTACCGGTTTACCCGTCGAGCCCGTTGAGCGCCTTTTCCACGCCGTCCATCGTGAAGGGCTTGGACAGGACCGGGCGGCCGCGGTGGTTTTCGGCGATGGTGTCGCCCGAGCCGCCCGTGGCAAGGACGAAGGGGATGTTCAGCTCGGCGAGGCGATCGGCGATCGGCCAGCTTTGCTCGCCGGCGCGCAGGTTCACGTCGAGGATCGCGGCATGGACGTCGCCCGCGTCGATCAGCTCGAGCGCGGCGGCGACATTGTCGGCGCTACCGGCGACCTTGCGATCGAGCGCGTCGAGGAAATCCTCGAGCATCATCGCGATCAGGGGTTCGTCTTCGACGATGAGGATGTTGCGGAGGGCGGGCATGCGCTGCCCTTTGCAAGGAATTTACGCGCCCGCCAAGAGTTATTTCGGTGCGAGAACGTCATGCGCGGCTTCGGCAAGCTGTTGAACCGAAAAGGGTTTGGGCAGGAAGGCGACATTGGGGAGATCGATCGACTTGCGGAGCTGCTCCTCGGCATAGCCCGACATGAAGAGGATCGGCAGCTTGGGGAAGCGCTTGCGGATGTGGCGCGCCATCGTCGGGCCATCCATCAGCGGCATCACCACGTCGGACACGAGCAGATCGGGCGGGTCCATGTTCTTGAGCATCTCAAGCGCGACTTCGCCATTCTCGGCGGTGACGACGGTATAGCCCTGGCGGGTAAGCGCGCGCTCGGCGACGGCGCGGACCATATCCTCGTCCTCGACCAGCAGGATCGTGCCGCTGCCCCACAGGTCCGCCGGCTTGGCTTTTCCGACGGGGGCCTTGGCGACGGTCGCCTCGGCCGCGGCGTGGACCGGCAGGTAGATGGTGAATTGCGCGCCGCCGCCGGGGACATTGTCGGCGAAGATGAAGCCGCCCGATTGCTTGATGATGCCATAGACGGTGGAGAGGCCGAGCCCGGTCCCCTTCCCCACATCCTTGGTGGTGAAGAAGGGCTCCCAGATCTTGCCGAGAATGTCGGGCGGGATGCCGCTGCCATTGTCGGAGACGCGCAGCGCGGTGTAGTCGCCCACCGGAAGCACGTCGTCGCCCATCTGGCGGACCTGGCTGGCGGAGACGCCGAGCGTCTCGATCGTCAGGACGGCGCCGCCACCCGCGCGGTTTGCCAGCATGGCGTCACGGGCGTTGACCGCTAGGTTGACCACGACCTGTTCGAGCTGGCCCGGATCGGCGCGGACGGGGCCGAGATTGCGGCCATGCTTGACCTCGAGCCGGACGGTCTCGCCGAGCAGGCGCTTGAGCAGGTTCGATACTTCGGAAATGACGTCGGGGAGCTGGAGGACCTGCGGGCGCAGCGTCTGCTGCCGCGAGAAGGCCAGGAGCTGACGGGTTAGGCTGGCGGCGCGGTTCGAGTTGGCGCGGATCTGCTGGATGTCGTCATAGTCGCCGTCGCCGGGCGAGTGGCGCATCAGCATGAGGTCGCAATGGCCGATGATGGCGGTCAGGATATTGTTGAAATCGTGGGCGACGCCGCCGGCGAGCTGGCCGACCGCCTGCATCTTCGTGGCCTGGGCGACCTGGCGCTTGAGCTTGCCCTCCTCGCCCGAATCGCGAAGGCTGATGAGGACCGCGGCCTCGCCGAGCCCGCGCGCGCCGGCGATCGCGATCGCGACGGGCTCCTCGGGGGCGTCGGTGAAGCGGACGGTCATCTCCGCCGACTGGCCGGCGCCGCCGGCGAAGCGGCGGACCGCGTCGGCGAGTGCGCCCTTGTCTTCGCGCACGACGAGGTCGATCGGGTATAACGGCGGCGCGGCGGGATTGATCCGGGTGGCGCGCACGAAGGCGTCGTTCATGTGGACGAAGCGACCGTCGCGATCGACCAGTGCCATGCCCGAGGGAAGCAAGGCGATCAGCGAGCGGACATGCGCGGTGGCGCTGGCGCCGATCGCGGGGGTCGGCAGGTTGCTCGGCTCTTCGTCGAGCAAGGCGACGAGCAAGGGCGCGTCCTCGCCATCGAGGAAGGGGATCTGGAGGACGCGCAGGGGCGTGCCGTCGAGCCCCTCGCGCTCGAAGCGGACCAAGCCGGCGCTGTCGGTGATCAGGAAGCGGGCGAAGTCGCGGCCTTCGATCGCCAAATCGGGGCCACCCATCGCGCGGGTGGTGAAGACGCGGTTGGCCGAGCGGATACGTCCGTCGGGATTGACCAAAGCGGTCATGATCCCCGAGCCGCCGAGGCGATCGCCGGTGTGCCCCGCAATCAGCGTCTCGACCTGCGCGGCGAGATCGAGTGCCTGGACGCCGATGAAGCGCCAGACCAGCGATTCCTGGCCGACGCGGGTGACGCGGGCGGAGACGGGGGCGCCGAACACCTGGATGCCGTCGCACCGCCCTTCTCCGTCGCGCCATGCCGTGCGCGCGGCGGTGCCGAGCGCGGTGGCGGAGGAATCGCTGATCGGCAGGTTGGGCGGAGTCGGCCAGCCGGCGAACAGCGCCTCGAAGCGGGCATTGGCGCAGACCATTCGCCCGGCGCGATCGGTGACCGCGAGCGCATCGTCCGACGCGGCGGCGAGTGTGTGCGCGACGGACCAGTCGGTGGGGGCGTCCTCGGGCGCCTCGCTGCGCAGCATGCGGCCCGCGGCGTAGAGCGTGCCGGCGACGAGGATGCCCGCGCCGGCGAAGCCGATCGCCACCGCGCGCTCGTCGAGCGTGAGCAGGACGAGCGCAGCCGCGACGAAGCCGGCGGCGATCGCGGCGACCAACGGCAGCCTGTGCGTGCGCGCCGAGGTTGGGATGTTGGGCAGGGTCGCCATGCGAATAGCGATGTTCGGTAGTTGGGCGGGGGTCAAGCAAATCCCCTCTCCCAATGGGAGAGGGAGTTTGGTCACCAGATCCTTACGCGCTGCGCCGGCGCGAGAAACAGCTTTGAATCCGGCGCGGGCGCGAAGGCGGAATACCAGGGGTCGAGGTTGCGGACGACGGCGGCGCGCTGTTCGCTGGGGCTGTGCGGATCGGTCAGCAGGCGCTGGCGCAGGTTCGCCTCGCGATAGTTGCGGCGCCAGACCTGGGCCCAGCCGAGATAGAAGCGCTGATCGCCCGAAGTGCCGTCGATCACCGGCGCGGGCTGGCCGTTGAGCGACTTCCTGTAGGCGTCGTAGGCGACCGTCAGGCCGGCGAGATCGGCGGTATTCTCGCCGAGGGTCAGCGCGCCTTTCACCTTCATGCCGGGCAGCGCTTCATATTGGTCATATTGCGCGACCAGCGCGTCGGTGCGCTGCTTGAAGGCGGCGACGTCGGCGGGGGTCCACCAGTCGGTCAGGCGGCCTTCCTTGTTATACTTCGCGCCCTGATCGTCGAAATGGTGGCTGAGCTCGTGGCCGATCACGGCGCCGATGCCGCCATAATTGACCGCGTCGTCGGCCTTCGGATCGAAGAAGGGCGGCTGGAGGATCGCGGCGGGGAAGACGATCTCGACCATGCCGAAATTGGCATAGGCGTTCACCGTCATCGGAGTCATCCCCCACTCCCAGCGCTGCAGCGGCTTGCCGAGATGCGCGATATTGTCCTGATAGGACCATTGGTTGGCGCGCAGATTGTTGCCGAAGGCGTCGCCGGCGACGATCTTGAGGCTCGAATAATCCTTCCAGCGATCGGGATAGCCGATCTTGGGCACGAAGGCGGCGAGCTTCTCATGCGCCTTGGCCTTGGTCTCGGGCGCCATCCAGTCGAGCTGGTCGATCCGCTCGCCGAATGCGGCGATGACGTTCTTCACCAGCGCGTCGGCCGCGGCCTTGGTCTCGGGCGGAAAATATTTGGCGACGTAGAGCTTGCTGACGTCGTCGCTCAGCACGCCGGTCGTGAAATCGACGCCGCGCTTCCAGCGGGCTTCCTGCTCGGGCGTGCCCGAGAGGACCGTGCCCGAGAATGCGAAATACTCCTTGTCGAACGCGCTCGGCAACACGTCCGAGAAGGAATCCAGGCTGCGGACCATCAGCTGATCGGTCAGCACCCCGATCGGCGTCGCGGCGATGAGCTTCGCGGTGCCCGTGATCGCGCTGGGCTGCGCGACGATGACGCTGTCGACCGGAGTGCCGGCCGCGGCAAAAGCGGCCTTGAAGTCATAGCCGGGGGCGCTCTTCGCCAGCGCCGCGACGGTCATCTTGTTATAGGTCTTGGTCGAATCGCGGCTGTCGACGCGGGTCCAGTGGACCTTGGCCAGCTCGGTCTCGAAGGCCAGGATCGCCGCGGCGCGGGCGGCGGCGTTGGGCTCGCCGGCCAGCGTCAGGACGTTGGTCAGATGCTTGAGATAGGCGGCCTTGGTCTCGACCAGCTTGGCGTCGGTCGAGAGATAATAATCGCGATCGGGCATGCCGAGCCCCGATTGGGCGATCGACAGCGCATAGACTTCGGGCTCCTTGTCGTCCTGGCCGACATAGCCGCCGATCGGCGAGCGGACGCCGTTGCGCGCGGCCTGGGCGTAGAGCGCCGGCAGGCCCGCCTTCGACTTCACCGCCTTGATCTGGTTGAGCCAGGGCTGGATCGGGGCGAGGCCCTTGGCGTCGATCGCCGCGGTATCGAGATAGGTGGAATAGGTTATGCCGATCTTCGAAGTGGGATCGGCCTGGGCCTGCTTGAGGATTTCCTGCGTGCGCTCCTGCGAAAGATCGGAGAGCAGGTTGAACGAGCCGAAATTGGATTTGTCGGCAGGTATCGGCGTGGTCTTGGCCCAGGTGCCGTTGGCATAATCGTAGAAATCGTCGCCCGGGCGGACCGAGCTGTCCATGCCGGCGGTATCGAAGCCATAGGTACCGAAGGTGGGTTTGTCTGGGGCCCCGGTCTGCGGCGCAGGCGCGGCGGGGGCAGGCGCGGGTGTCGTCTGGGCCAGAGCGGCGAGCGGCGTGGCGAGAATGGTGGTGGCAAGAAGCAGGATACGCATGAACTATTCCTCAGGGGAAGTGATGCGCCGTATTAGGCCGTTGATACGGTGGGTCAATGTGTTGGGGAGGCTCGACAAACCTGATCGTCACCCCCCGAAAGCGGGGGTGACGGCATGGGGACGCTCCGACGATCGGTCAGCCCGCCGCCCGCATCGCCCGATCGCGGCTGCGCTTGTGCCATTTGTGCGCGATCCACAGGCGCCAGGCGAGCGCGCTGGCGAAATAGCCGATCAAAGCTAGGATGATCGTGACGGTGACGAGGCCGGTGACCAAAGTCGGCGCGGCGTCGTTGAGCAGCCATTCGCCCCAGCCCTGCCGGACGGTGGCCGATTGCGGCCCCGCGCCATGTTCGCCGACGAACTGCGATCCCAGCCAGTAAGCGAAGATCCACAAAGGCGGCGTGGTGATCGGATTGGTGAAGAAGGTGGTCGCCGCCGCCGCGGGGATATTGGCGCGGAACGGCAGCGCCAGCACCGCCGAGGCGGGGATCTGGCCCATCGGCACGAGGATGCCGGTCACCATGCCGAGCGCCACGCCGCGCGGGACCGAGCGGCGGGTGAAGCGCCACAGCGACGAATGCATCATCCGCCGCGCAAAGGGCTTGAGCCAGCGATTGCCCTCGATCGATTCGCGGCTCGGCGTCGCCTTGTCGATCCAGCGGCGGAGGCGCGTCGGCTGGGTCAAATCAGCCCCGATCGCGAAGGAGGCGTCCCTGCTCGCGCTTCCAGTCCTGCTCCTTGGTCGACTCGCGCTTGTCATGCGTCTTCTTGCCCTTTGCGAGCGCGATCTCGATCTTCGCACGCCCGCGCGCGTTGAAATATACCGAAAGCGGGACGAGCGTCATGCCCTGGCGGGCCACCGCGCCATGGAGCTTGTTTATCTCGCGCTCATGAAGGAGCAATTTACGGGGACGCTTGGGCTCGTGATTTTCGCGATTGCCGTGGCTATATTCGGGGATGTTCGAATTGATCAGCCAGACGCCGCTGTCGTTGACCTCGGCATAGCTCTCCGCGATCGAGCCTTCGCCACCGCGCAGCGCCTTCACTTCGGTGCCGGTGAGGGCGATTCCGGCCTCGTAGGTCGTGTCGATGAAATAATCGTACCGCGCGCGCCTATTCTCGGCGACGGTCTTCACTTTATCGAATTTGAGCGGAACAGGACGGGCCATTGGACCCGCGATGTAGGAGCGCGGCGGTCGAAACGCTAGCGGCGTTTGCTCAGGCCGGCGCGGCGGTGCGGATCAGCGACCAGGCGTCGTTCACTACCGAGCGGGCAAAGAGGAAGAGCAAGGCGGCATAAGAGGCGGCCCCTGCCCCGATCAGGAGGACCAGCCGCTCGGCCGGGGGCAGGGTCGGAAGCATCCCGTCGACGGCGATCACGATTCCCGCCATCGCCAGCGAGGCCAGCACCCCGGGGGCAACGGCCAGCACGACGTCGCGCGCTCTCACCCCGATCGCGGGCAACGACTGCATCGCGGTGAAGGCGAGCACCAACGCCATGCCGCCGAGCCAGCCCCAGGCCAGCCCCGCGATTCCGTAATGGACGCCGATCAGGAACGCGGCCGGCAACACCACCCCGCCCGCCATCGACGCGCGCAGCGAGATGCCCGGCTTGCCGAGCGCATTCGTGGCGGGGGCGAACAATATCTGCAGCGTCAGCAGCGGCATCGCCAGCGCGAGGATGGGCACGATCGCGGCGGTCTCGAGCCATTTCTCGCCGAGCATCGTCGCGACCAAAGGCCCGGCGGTCACCGCAAGCCCCATATAGGCCGGCATCGCCACCAGCATGATCAGCCGCACCGTCTTGAGGAATGCGCCCTGCATCACGTCGCTCTGGCCCTGGACGCGAGAATAGGCTGCGAAGGCGACTTCGTTGAGCGGGGGCACGAATTTGGAGGCGATGATCTGGGTGAGGAACAGCGCCGTGGTGTAGATGCCGAGCGAGTGCGGATCGACGACGCGGCCGGCGATCAGCACGTCGGCCTGGCTCTGGAGGAACCAGAAGAACTGCGCGAGCATCATCGCCGCGCCATAGCCGAACAGGCCGCCCGAGCCGCGGAAGCGGAAGCTGGGCCACATCAGCGACCGCGCCGCCCAGGTCATGCCGATCGCCTCGACATAGAAGATCGCCATCGGCGCCGCGACGAGCGTCCATACGCCGAAGCCGGCGAGCGCGCAGCCGAGCGCGGTTCCCGCCCCCGCCAGCGCGGACAGCAGCCGCACCTGCGCGGGGCGCTTGAAGTCCATCCGGCGACTGAGGATCGCATGGGCGAGCGCGATGAAGGGCGTGGCGATATAGAGCAGAGCCTGGACCCGGAGCAGCGCGGCGACAGCATCCTGGCGATAATAAGCCGCAATCCACGGGGCGGCGGCGAACTGCGCCAGGCCGAGGCCGAGATTGAGCAGAAGCAGCATGCCGAACACCTGCCGCAGCTCAAGCCGCGAGACCTGCTCGGCGCGGATCAGCGCGCTTGCGATGCCATAGCCGTTCATCAGGTTGAGGAAGACCAGCACCACCTGGGTCATCGCGAACAGGCCGTAATCGGCCGGATCAAGCAAGCGGATGACCATGAAGGTCGCGCCCCAGGCGACCGCCTGCGCGACGATCTGGCTGCCCGAGCGCCAGATCACCGCCTGGCGCACGCGGGCGAGCAGCGCGCCGGGCCGCTCGGGCTCGCCGGGCTGGAGGGCCTCGTGCTTCATTCGGAAAGCGCCAGCGCGGCGGCGGTGATCGCGCCCGCGGCGAGCCACGGCTCGATCCGCGTGAGCAAGGCTGCATGGCCGAGATCGGTCGCGGGCAGGAAGGCGTCGCGCCCGATCGCCGATTCCTCGCCCCATTTGAGCCGCAGCAGCTTCGCCGCGGAGCGGCTGCGCACGATCAGCAGATCGAGAATTTCCGACCCCTGGACCGCGCCCATGTCCTGCTTGTAGCCGCTGTCGCCGGCGCCGAGATCGACGGTGGTGATGCCCCTGCCCCGCGCCCATTCGAGCTGGCGCCAGGTGACGATCCGCCCCGGTCGCCCGGCGGCGAAGCGATCGTCATAGCTGCTGGCGATACTATATTGGACGGCGCCGTCCTGGAGATCGAAGGAGAAGGCGGCGGGGGTGTCGCCGACGAACAGGATCGTCGCCGAGAGCGCCTGCGCGAGCACCGGATCGCGGACCTTTTCGCGCCAGCGGCGGCGCTGGTCTTCGTTGAGGAACTTGGCGCCGCTGCCGTCGGTGGTCTTGCCGACCCAGCTGTTCGCCTCGATCGCCGCCAGCGCCGCGAGCGCGGCTTCGTCCCAGCCTGGGCCGGTGACGTGGCGGTAGCTGACCGGCCCCGATTGCGCGAGCTGCTTCTCGTAGCCCGCGAGCCGGCGCCGGGTCGAACGGCGGGGCCAGCCGCCCTCCTCGCCGCTCGCCGCCAGATCGAAGAGGAAGGTCTTGCTGATGCTGCGGCTGAGCACGGTCCAGCCGGCGCGGGCGACCGCGCGCTTGAGCAGGACCGTTGCCGGATCGTCCTTGTAGACGGGGCCGACGCGCCACAGAGGGGCCAGTGCGGATCGGGTGAGCGGATGCTTGAACGTCTCGGCAAGTTCGGCCGCGGTTGCACTGCGATCGATCAGGATCGAGCGGAACGGCCAATAGCAGCCCGGGACCGCGCGTGCCCCGAGCAAGGAAGGACCGATCGATACCGTGGGGATCGCCGCCACCGCGCTGCCGTCGACCCGCCGCGCGATCAGGGTCGTGCCGTCGGTGCCGTCGCCGGCATACCAGGCCGAGCGCAGGAAGGCGCGCGGGCCGAGCGCGCGATCGGCTAGACCGTCGAGCAGCGCGGGGAACCCGTGCCGCATCTCGACGCTCACGCAATCCGCCTGCATCTCGAATTTCCCGTGCATCATGCGCGTCCGCAAGCTCCTTACGAACCCGCGGATAGACTCAAAAAGCTACGATAAGGTTAGATCAACCCAGCATATTCGAGCGCGGCGTCGACCGCGGCGCGGCTGGCCTCGGACGGCGCAGTCATCGGCAGCCGCAACTCGGCGGGGAAGCCCGGGCGGACGCGGGCGAGCGCATATTTGACCGGGCCGGGCGAGGCATCGCTGAACATCGCGATGTGGAGCGGATAGAGCCGATCGTGCAGCGCGAGCGCCTGCGCGGTGTCGCCCGCCGCCCAGGCGGCCTGGAACTCGGCGCACAGCTTTGGCGCGACATTGGCGGTGACCGAGATACAGCCGGTGCCGCCCATCGCGTTGAAGCCGAGCGCGGTCTCGTCATTGCCCGAAAGCTGGGCGAAAGCGGGGCCGCAGCCCTGGCGATGCTCGGTGACGCGGCCGAGGCTGCCGCTGGCGTCCTTGATCCCGACGAAGGTCCGGGGGAAGGCCTTGACGATCCGCGCGACAGTGGCGGGCTGGATGTCGGTGACGGTGCGGCCGGGGACATTGTAGAGAACGATCGGCAGATCGGTCGCCTGCGCCACTGCCTCGAAATGGCGGAAGATACCCTCCTGGCTGGGGCGGTTATAATAAGGCGGGACCATCAAGGCGGCGTCGGCGCCCGAGGCCTGCGCCGCCTCGACATTGCCGATCGCGACACGCGTGTCGTTCGAGCCGGCGCCGGCGAGGATCTTCACCCTGCCCTTCGCCTGATCGGCGCAGATCCGGACGATCTCGAACTGTTCTTCCTTGGTGAGCGTCGCCGCTTCGCCGGTGGTGCCGCAGGGAACCAACGCAGCCGAGCCCTGCTCGATCTGCCACTCGACGAGCGCGCGGAAATCGGGCTCGGAGAAGGCGCCGTCGCGAAACGGGGTGACCAGTGCCGGAATGGAGCCGGAAAACATGCGGCGAAAACTTCCTTAGCGGGCGATTACAGGGGTGGCAGATAGGCGGTGGTCGCGTATCATGTCCAGCATGCTGGGTTTTGGGTTGAAGAGCGCGTTGTTGCTCGCGGGTGTTTCGGGGTTGGCCGCCTCGTCGCAGCTCGTGCGCGAGCAGATGGATTGGTATGGCCAGGCGATCGAAAGCGGCATGCCGCGAACGCCGCCGCAATATGTCCAGTCGAGCGCGCTCGATCAGGCGCTGGTCGAATGGAAGCGGCTCCAGCAATCCGATAACTGGCCCTTCTCCGATTATGCCAATTTCATCCTCGCGCATCCCGGCTGGCCCGGCGAGACGAGCCGGCGCGCCGCGGCGGAGACGGCGCTCGACAGCGGCGCCTCGGCGCCTTCGCTGACGATTCGCTTCTTCGAGCGCTTCGCACCGCTGACTCCGGCCGGGCGTCTGCGCTATGCCGAGGCGCTGGCGGTATCGGGCAAGCGCGCCGAGGCCGACGAGCAGGCGCGGCGCGCCTGGCGCGCGGGCGTGCTGCGCACCGCCGACGAGAGCAAGCTGCTGAGCGGCTTTTCGAGCGCGCTCACCCCCGCCGATCATGATGCGCGGATGGATATGCTGCTGTGGCGCGGATCGATGGCGCTGGCGCAGCGGCAATTGGGCTACGTATCGGCGGCGAAGCGGCCGATCTTCGAGGCGCGGATCGCGCTTCGCACCAGGGCTGCGGATGCCGGCGACAAGAGCGCCGCGGCAATGGCAGCCGGCCGCAGCGATCCGGGCTATATCGCCGATCGCGCGCTGTGGCTGCGCGACACCGGCCAGAGCGCGGCGATGCGATCCTATCTGGCGCAGCGCCCGCAGCTGACATCCTATCCCGGCGACGCCGAGGCGTGGTATGAGGTGCTGCTGACGGCGGCGCGCGGGGCGGCGGCGGACGGGCAGTATAATGTGGCCTATCAGATCGCGGCCAATGTCGACGACGCCTTCCCGGCGGGGACCGATATCAGTGCGCTGCCGCTGGGCGAGCGCGACGATTATACCAGCCTGACCTGGCTGGCGGGCACCACCGCGCTCTATAATCTTTCGCGCCCTCGCGAAGCGATCGGCATGTTCGAACGTTATTCGCGCGGATCGAAGACGCCTACGACTCAATCCAAGGGGCTCTATTGGGCCGGGCGTGCGGCGGAAGCGGCGGGCGACCGGGCCTCAGCCGATGGCTATTATCAGCGCGCAGCGGGCTTTCCCGATCTCTATTACGGCCAGCTCGCCGCCGAGCGGATGGGCAAGGCGCTGACCGCGCCCAACTTCAAGCCCGGGACCGTCGACCCGGCGACGCGCGATGCCTTCTTCCGCCAGGAGATCGTCCGCGCGGCGCAGTTGCTCGGCACGCAGGGCGATCGAGCGGCGCAGAATATGTTCGTGCGCCAGATCGCCCAGGCGGCGACGACCGATACCGATCATATCCTATCCGCCGAATTGAGCCGCACGATCGGCCGCCCCGATCTGGGAGTGATGGTGGGCCGCAGCGCGCTGCAGAACGGGCTCTCCGATTATACCGCGGCGGGCTACCCGTCGGTAAGGGTGCCGAGCGGGCACCAGAATTACTGGACGATGATCCACGCGATCGCGCGGCAGGAGAGCCAGTTCGATCGCGCCGCTGTGAGCCATGCCGGCGCACGCGGGCTGATGCAGCTGATGCCGGGCACCGCGCGCGAGACTGCGGGCAAGCTCGGGCTGAGCTACAACCGCGATTCGCTGACGACCGACACCGATTACAATATCCAGCTCGGATCGAGCTATTTCCAGCGCGTCTACAACCAATATGGCAGCTACCCGCTGGCAGTGGCGGCCTATAATGCCGGGCCGGGCAATGTGAACAAGTGGATCCGCGCGAACGGCGATCCGCGCCTGCCGGGCGGCGACATATTGCGCTGGGTGGAAGATATCCCGATCTTCGAGACCAAGAATTACGTCCAGCGGGTGCTGGAGAATGCCGTGGTCTACGATCTGCTCAACCCGCAGCATGCGCGCAGCCGCGGGCCGGCGAATCTGAGCTGGTATCTGGGGAAGCGGCCGGGCTAGCCTACCGCCGTCACCCCCGCGAAAGCGGGGGTCCATCTCCTGCAGGTGCCTCGACTGCCACCGCTGTCGCATTTCTGGCGCGCCCGGGAGATGGTCCCCCGCTTTCGCGGGGGTGACGGTTGGTTGTAAAGACATCGCATGGACCGTCCCAATTACATCACCCCTGCCGGCTATTCCGCGCTCAAGGCCGAATATGACGCCCTGTTCGGCGGCGAGCGGCCGAAGCTGGTCGAGACCATCTCCTGGGCGGCGGGCAATGGCGACCGCTCGGAGAATGGCGACTATATCTATGGCCGCAAGCGGCTGCGCGAGATCGATCGGCGGCTGGGCTTTCTGTCGCGGCGGATGAAGGCGGCGAAGGTGGTCGATCCGGCGCAGCAGGTGGATCGTACGCGCGTCTATTTCGGCGCCACCGTCACCGTTGCCGACGAAGACGATTCCGAGCGGGTGCTGACGCTGGTCGGCGACGACGAGGCCGATGCCGGCACCGGCCGGGTCGGCTGGAACTCGCCCTTCGCACGGGCACTGCGGGGTGCGGGCGTCGGCGACGTACGGCGCGTGACGCTCCCCGGCGGCGAGCGCGAATATGAAGTGATCGCGATCACCTACCCCTGATGCGTGCCCCAGTTGCGGCGAGCCGAATCGCCTTGGGCATTGCCTCCGCCGCCGCCATGCTAGAGGAGAGCGCGCGAGCCCATCTGCGGGCTCCAGCGAGCGTAGGATTTATGGCGACACAGCGGATTTTCGTAACCGGGCGCGTGCAGGGCATCGGCTATCGCGACTGGGTGGTGCGCACCGCGCAGCGCACGAAGCTGACCGGCTGGGTCCGCAACCTCAAGGATGGCCGCGTCGAAATCCTTGCCACCGGCGAAGAGGAAGCGCTGGCGGCGCTGGTGGAAGGCGCGCGCGAGGGGCCGGTCCATGCCCGTGTCGAGAATGTCGAGGCCTTCCCCACCGACGACGACAAGGCAAGCAAAGGCTTCACGAAGCGGTTCACCGCCTGAGGTTGACGCTCGCGCGGGGCTGTGGGAGCCTTTCCTCTCCGTGGGGGGAACGAACATGCCGATACCGACCAACTGGTCTGCGCAACTACTGAGCGTGCTGCGGATCGCCGCCGCGCTCGGTTTCCTGCACCATGGCACGTCCAAATTCTTCGCGATCCCGCCCTTCGCGATGGAGGGCCCGCTGCCGCCTCTGCTGCTGGCGGCCGGGGCGATCGAGCTCGTCGGCGGGGCGCTCCTGCTGATTGGATTGTTCACGCGACCGGTGGCGTTCGTCGCCTCGGGAATGTCGGCAGTCGGCTATTTCTACGCGCATGCCGGCAATGGCCTCTATCCGTCGGTCAATGGCGGCGAAGCGATCATGCTCTACTGCTTCATCTTCCTGTATCTTGCCGCGGCAGGCCCCGGGCCCTGGAGCGTCGACGCGATGCGCGCGCAACGCTGAGCCCGGCGCCAATCGCGCGCTTGACGATTGCTGCACAGATGCGAAGATGTCTCGATAGGTTGAGGAGAGCCTGCCATGTCGATCATCGCATTGTCGATCCCGATGCTGCTAGCCGCCCAACCCGCGCCCGGCGGAATCCCTCGGGGCGCCGTGGGGCCGGTGATGTTCGCCTGCACGCCCGCTGCGAGGCTGGTGGCGGCGAAGCAACTCGCCAAGCCATTCGATGCGGAAGAGGGGCTGGTCCACCGTGATATCAAGGCGGCAAGCTGCGTTGCGACTGGACCGGTATTCGGCGAGCCCTGGATCCTGACGATGCGCGACGACACGGCTTGCGCGGCAGGCAAGAAGCGCTTCGGCGCCTTTGCCAAGGCCCGCGTAGGCATCTGGCGCAGCCTGACCGATGTCAGGGTCTGCGCGGCAAAGGTGGCGCTTTCCGACAAGGCCCGCGGCCCGGGGCTGCCGGTGCTGATTATCGACGGTCGGGCATATCAGCAGCCCGACGGCACCTATCGGCTGCGCTGAGGTTTGGCGATTTGAGAGCTACGTCCGATGTGATAGGTTTCGCGCATGACCGAGCAGCGCCCGCTCAACACTTCACCGATGCCGCTCAAGTTGCGGATCGAGGACTATCTCGCGCTCAATGAACTTGGCGCATTCGCCGATTATGCCAAGACCGAGCTGATCGAAGGAGAAATCTTCTTCATGAACGCGCAGCATCGGCCGCACGCCCGGCTGAAGGGCAACCTTTATCGCTTGCTCGCCGATGCCCTCAAGAGTTTAGGTAATGATCTGGAGGCGCTCGTGGAGGTTTCGGTTGCGATCCCCCCGCATGATTCACCCGAGCCGGATATTGTCGTGACTTCCCTTCCCGTGGGCGAGGGGTTGGTGCCTGTCACTTCGGTCGCGTTGGTGGTGGAGGTGGCGGACACGACTTTGATAAGCGACCTCGGCCGGAAGTCCGTCCTTTATGCTCGGGCGGGCATCCGCGAATATTGGGTCGCGGATGTGAATGCTCGGGTCATCCACCAGATGTGGGCGCCTGAGGACGATGGCTATGTTCAGCGGTGCGAGGTGGCGTTCGGCGACCGGATCGAGGCGGCCACGATTCCAGAGCTGACGCTGGAAACGGCGGGGATTTGAACGCCATGATCCCCAGCGTCACCGTGACTTAGCCTGCGACCAGTTTCTTGCGCTGGGTGACGATCGGGATGCCACCGCTGTCGATCTCGAACCCGGCTACATGAAAGCCGTGGCGCAGGTTCAGTACGATCATCGGATTGTTCGCCGCACGGGTGCGGGTCTCGACGAAACGGTAGCCGTTCGCTGCGGCATGATCATGCTGGCGGCGCATCAGCTCCGAAGCGATGCCCTGCCCGCGCAGCGACGGATCGACGCCGCCTAGCCAGGAATAGAGCAGGTGCGGGCCGCGGCGGTAGCCGAGCTTGAAGCCGCGCCACGCGCCATCCTCGACTGCGAGCCACAGGTCGGGGTCGCTCAGGCTTGGCAGGCGATCAAGCAGATAGGCGTCGCTGAAGTCGTCGAACACCGATCGGCACAGCGCGAGCAACGGGTCCGCGGCTTCCGCCAGGGACCCGTTCCAGCGCGCAACTTCCACCGTCATCGGCTCAGCGCGTCAGCTTCTTGTACGACAGCGCCGTAGGCCGATCCGCCGCATCGCCCAGACGACGCCGCTTGTCTTCCTCATAGCTCTCGAAATTCCCCTCGAACCACTCGACGTGCGAATTGCCTTCGAACGCCAGGATGTGCGTCGCGAGGCGATCGAGGAAGAAGCGGTCATGGCTGATCACCACGGCGCAGCCGGCGAAATTCTCGATGGCTTCCTCGAGCGCGCCCAGCGTCTCGATGTCGAGATCGTTGGTCGGTTCGTCGAGCAGGAGGACGTTGCCGCCCTTCTTGAGCATCTTGGCGATGTTCACCCGGTTGCGCTCGCCGCCCGAGAGCTTGCCGACATTCTTCTGCTGGTCGGCGCCCTTGAAGTTGAACGCGCCGACATAGGCGCGGGTCGAGGCATCGTGGCCGTTGACCTT
The DNA here is from genome assembly GCF_026167525.1 of Sphingomonas sp. M1-B02. Lineage (NCBI taxonomy): Bacteria > Pseudomonadati > Pseudomonadota > Alphaproteobacteria > Sphingomonadales > Sphingomonadaceae > Sphingomonas > Sphingomonas sp. M1-B02. The sequence continues at coordinate 782,028 of NZ_CP110679.1, forward strand.
CATATAATCGAGCCCGTCGGAGATTTCCTCCCAGACATTCTTCTTGGGGTCGAGATGGTCGCGGCTCTGATCGACATAGCCGAGGCGTACGGTCGAGCCCATTTCGATCGTGCCGGTGTCCGGGGTTTCCTGGCCGGTGATCATCTTGAACAAGGTCGATTTGCCGGCGCCGTTGGGGCCGATCACGCCGACGATGCCGCCCGCCGGCAGCGTGAAGCTGAGATTCTCGAACAAGAGCTTATCACCATAGGCCTTCGAGATATTCTCGACCTCGATCACCTTGCCGCCCAGCCGCTCGGGCACCTGGATGACGATCTGGCCGCTGTTGGGCTTGCGGTTCTTCTGCGTTTCGACCAGCTGCTCGAACTTGGCGATACGCGCCTTGGATTTGGTCTGGCGCGCCTTGGCGCCCTGGCGAATCCATTCGAGCTCGTTCTTGATCGCGGTCTGGCGGCTCGATTCCTCGCGCTCTTCCTGCTCGAGGCGCTTGGCCTTCTTCTCGAGATAGGTCGAATAATTGCCCTCGTAGGGGAAATATTTGCCGCGATCGATTTCGAGGATCCACCCGACGACATTGTCGAGGAAATAGCGATCGTGGGTGATCATCAGCACCGCGCCGGCATATTCCTTGAGATGGTTTTCCAGCCAGTTGACGCTTTCGGCATCCAGATGGTTGGTCGGCTCGTCGAGCAGCAGGATCGAGGGCTTCTGGATCAGCAGGCGGGTGAGCGCGATGCGGCGCTTCTCACCGCCCGAGAGATTCTCGACCGGCCAGTCGCCCGGCGGGCAGCGCAAAGCCTCCATCGCGACTTCGAGCTGATTGTCGAGCGTCCAGCCGTCGACCGCGTCGATCTTGGCCTGGAGATCGCCCATTTCCTCCATCAGCGCATCGAAATCGGTGTCGTCCTTGGGATCGCCCATCTCTGCCGAGATCGCATTGAAGCGATCGACCAGGTCCGCTGTCTCGCGCGCGCCCTGCTTGACGTTTTCAAGCACGGTCTTGGTCGGATCGAGCTGGGGTTCCTGCTCGAGATAGCCGACGGTGATATATTCGCCCGGCCACGCCTCGCCGGTGAAGTCGGTGTCGACGCCCGCCATGATCTTCATCAGCGTCGACTTGCCGGCGCCGTTGGGGCCGACGATGCCGATCTTGGCGCCCTGATAGAATTGCAGATTGATGTTCGACAGCACCGGCTTGGGCGCGCCGGGGAAGGTCTTGGTCATGTCTTTCATGACGAAGGCATATTGCGCAGCCACGTGCGGTCTCCGGGAATTTAAAGGGCTGGAAAGTCGGTGGCGCATGTAGCGATTGGACCGCGCATTGGCAAACGGCGCGCGGGCGGTTAGCACCGCCCCCATGAACAAGCGCACCCTGCTCGCGGCCATCGCCGCCTTCGCCCTTCCCCTCCCCGCACTGGCGCAGACCGCCCCCGACGTGGCGGCGCTGCGCGAGGCGGCGCTGGAGGACGATCTCGCCTGGGAGATTACCGAGGGACTGACCACCGAGATCGGCCAGCGGCTGGCGGCGACCGAGGCCGAGGCGCGGGCGCGCGACTGGTCGGTCAAGAAATTGACCGCGCTCGGCTTCCAGAATGTCCGGATCGAGCCGTTCACGATGCCCGTCTGGGAGCGCGGCGACGAGGAAGCCCATGTCCTGGGCGCGTCGGCGCAGAAGCTGACGATCGCGGCATTGGGCAATTCGGGCTCCACCGGGTCGCGCGGCGTGGAGGGCGACGTGGTCTACTTCGCGAGCTTCGCCGATCTGCAGGCCGCACCCGCGGGCAGCCTGAAGGGCAAGATCGCCTTCATCAGCCACGCGATGACCGCGACCCAGGACGGCTCGCAATATGGCCCGTCGGGCGCAGCGCGGCGGCTTGGGCCGTCGCTCGCGGCGAGCAAGGGCGCCGTCGCCACGCTGATCCGCTCGATCGGCACCGATCATCACCGCAACCCGCATACCGGCGGCACGACCTGGGCGCAGGGGGTGAAGCCCACCGCGGCGGCGGCGCTGTCGCTCCCCGACGCCGAGCAGCTCCAGCGGCTGCTCAAGCGCGGGCCGGTGCGGCTCAAGCTGGTCGTGACCTCGGAAATGAAGGGCCAGGGCAGATCGGGCAACGTCATCGCCGAAGTGCCGGGCAGCGATCCGGCGGCGGGAATCGTGCTGATCGCCTGCCATCTCGACAGCTGGGACCTGGGCACCGGCGCGATCGACGATGCATCGGGCTGCGGCATCGTCACCGCCGCCGCCAAGCGCGTCGCCGATGCCGGCCAGCCGCGGCGGACCATCCGCCTGCTGTGGGCGGGCGCCGAGGAGCCCGGCGTGTTCGGCGGCGCGGCGTATTTCGCGGCGCACAAGTCCGAATATCATGCGCTCGCCTCCGAATCGGATTTCGGTGCGGACCGCATCTGGCGGGTCGAGATGCGACTGCCCGAGAGCGCCAAGGCTGTAGGCGACCGGCTGGTGACGGCGCTCACCCCGCTGGGCATCGCGAAGGGGTCGGGCGAGCCTGATGGTGGCGCGGACGTAGGGGCAGTCATTCGGGCCGGCACAGCGGTGGTCGCGCTCGGCCAATCGGGACTGCGCTATTTCGACCTGCACCACACGCCCGACGACACGCTCGACAAGGTCGACCCGGCCCAGCTGCGGCAGAATGTGGCAGCTTGGACGACGATGCTGGCGATTGTGGCGAACGCACCCGAAACGATCGGTCCCGCGCCGGCGCCCGCGAGGCGCTAAACCGCGAAAACGCGTCGATCCCACATGTCTACAATCGGGCCAAAAAGTGGCAACTTTCTTGCAGTGCGGCACATTTGCGATTGACCGCACCGCAACGAACGCTATTCCAGCGTTTCGCATCGGCGTTCGGGCCGGGAGCGAAACGTTTATGTTCCAAGGGAGCACCCCATGAAGAAGATTCTCATTCTCGCCGCAACTGCCGGCCTGATGTCGCTCGCAGCTTGCGGTGGCACGCCCACCAACACCACTGCCGAGAATGTTGCCGAGAGCCATGAGGCGAACGCAGCGATCTACGAAGAGGCAGCCGACAACACTTCGAACGAAGTCGCTGAGGCCGTTCTCGAGAACGCTGCAGACGTTCAAGAGAATATGGCTGACGCCGCCGAGGCGAACGCTAACTGATCGGACGTCCGGCCCGAAAGGGTCGGACTCGACCAGGCTGAAGGGCGCTCCCGCAAGGGGGCGCCCTTTTCGCGTTTGCGGTATATGTAGAGCGATGCTCACTGCGCTTCCCCCTGCCGTCCCGCCGCGCCCATTCTGGCGATTGCTCTATTTCTGGGTGGTCGTCGGCATCGTCGCCGGCATCTCGGTCGGCCATTTCGCTCCCGACTTCGGGGCAAGCCTGCAGCCGCTTGGCGACGGCTTCATCGCTTTGGTCAAGATGATCATCCCGCCGGTGATCTTCCTCACCGTCGTCACCGGGATCGCCGGATCGCACGGGCTGGGCACGCTCGGCCGGGTGGTTTTCAAGGCCTTTGCCTACTTCCTGTTCTTTTCGACGCTGGCGCTGATCCTCGGGCTGATCGTCGCCAACCTGTTCCAGCCCGGCGCGGGGATGAACATCGACCCCGCGACGCTCGACGCCGCGTCGGTGCACGGCTTCGAGGAGAAGGCGCACGCATCCACCCTCACCGGTTTCCTGCTGGGCGTGATCCCGACGACTTTGGTCTCGGCATTCACCAGCGGATCGATCCTCCAGATCCTGTTCGTCGCGGTGCTGTTCGGCATCTCGCTGGCGCTGGTCGGCGCCCCTGCCCGGCCGGTGACCGAGATGCTCGAGCGGCTGGCGCTGGTGGTGTTCCGGCTGGCGACGATCGTGATGTGGGCGGCGCCGGTCGGCGCGTTCGGGGCGATGGCGTTCACGATCGGACGCTATGGCCTGGGCAGCCTGATCAGCCTGGGCGCGCTGGTCGGCACTTTCTATCTCACCTCGGCGATCTTCGTGCTGGCGATCCTGGGCGGCGTGGCGGCGCTCAACGGCTTCTCAATCCTCAAGCTGCTGCGCTATCTCAAGGCCGAGCTGCTGCTCGTGCTCGGCACCTCTTCGTCCGAGGCCGCCCTGCCCGCCTTGATCGAGAAGATGCAGCGCGCCGGCTGCGACAAGGAAGTGGTCGGGGTGGTGGTGCCCACCGGCTATTCGTTCAACCTCGACGGCACCAACATATATATGACGCTGGCGGCCCTGTTCATCGCCCAGGCGACGGGGGTCGAGCTGTCGCTCGGCGAGCAGCTCGCCTTGCTCGGGGTGGCGATGCTGAGCTCGAAGGGCGCGGCTGGGGTGACCGGATCGGGCTTCATCACGCTGGCGGCGACGCTGGCGATCGTGCCGCAGGTGCCGATCGCGGGCATGGCGCTCATCCTGGGAGTCGATCGCTTCATGAGCGAATGCCGCAGCATCACCAACTTCATCGGCAATGCCGTCGCGACGCTGGTTGTCGCCCGCTGGGAGGGCGCGCTGGACCAGGATGCGCTGCATCGTGCGCTCAACGGAGTGCCCGACGCGCTGCCCGCGGCGCCGGCGGTGGAGATGGATCCGGATTGAGTGGTCGGGGAGACAGGATTCGAACCTGCGACATCCTGCTCCCAAAGCAGGCGCGCTACCGGACTGCGCCACTCCCCGACGCTGGGGTCGGTTAGGCGGTTCGGGCGGAACACACAAGGGCATCTGAGTGCCAACGGTCCGCCGCGGCAAAGCCGCGTCGTCGGACGGCGCTCAAGGCGCCGCCGGCCGGCCGCGCCTTGAGGCGTGCGATAGCTTCGCTATCGCTTCGCCCGGCGCGGCGCTGGTGGGCCCGGCAGGACTTGAACCCGCAACCTATCCGTTATGAGCGGACAGCTCTAACCAGTTGAGCTACAGGCCCCCAGCCGCAGGGGTGGCGATAGCGGAGGAAGCGGGCTCGCCGCAAGCGGCGTCGACGATCTCGTCGAGCGAGGCTGGCGCGACGCCCAGCCGTGCGAGTAGCGTCAGTATTTCTTCCCACCACCTAAAGAATGCCGCCAGACCGGCAGCGTCGCGGACATAGGGCGTATGGCCGGGCTCGACCGAGGGCGAATGGAAACTGAAGTTGAGCAGGCGCACCCCCTCGCCCACCGCGACGCGGACCGCTTCCTTCGCCTCGTGCAGCGGCATGTCCTCGGGTGTCAGCGCGACGCGCGAGAACAGGCCGAGCCGAGAGCCGACGCCGCGTCCGCGCGGCAGCCGGCCGAGCGCGCGATACAGCGCGGGACCGCCACGACGCAGCGCGCCGGTATAGACGGTCGTCAACGGCAGCTCGACCAGGTCGCCCACGCGAAATGCGTGGTTCCCGATGTGCGAGTAATCGGGGCCGCCTTCGCCCGAATAGTCGTAGCGTGCGCGCATCGAGCTATCGATGCGATAGTCCAGCCGGGATAGCGCGGCGAAGGTCGCCGGCCCGATCCCGTAACGACCGGCACGATAGACGACGGGCCGCTTGCCCCATGCGACGGCGATCGCGTCGGTCAGCGCCGCCAGTTTGGCGTCTTCCAACCCGGCGGGAAGATTACCGGCGAAGCTATTGAAACCGTTCACGGGTTCGTCGAACGGCGGATTGACCCAGGGGTGAAGCTGGGTGCCGATCGCCGAGCGTCCGTCTCCGATCAGATCGCCGAGAATATCGATCGACCGCTGGCAAGTCGCGATCGGGTGATCGACGAGATAGGTGAGCGGGACGCCGTGCGCGGCGAAGCGCGCATGGGCAGCGGGTATAGCCGCGACATGCGTGGTTCCCCGCGCCGCGCGATCGAACGGCAGCCGCCAGTCAAACTCCTCTTCGGTATCGACGAAGATCGTGAAGCGCGTGCCGAACATGTCCGGCCAATCCAGGGCGGCATTTTGCGCAGGCGCTACCGGGCGATAGCCCCCCCGGAGATCGCCATCCCCCACGATCAGTTCAGATTTGCCTGTCCCACCTGGGCGGTTACGGAGGCCGGGAGGCGCAAAGTCAAGCGCTCGGGCTCGATCACCAGGCTTCCGCCGAGCTCGCGGGCAAGATTGCGCGCGAGCCGGAGCGCGAAGCCGGTGCCGAGCAGCGTCGAATCCTCGCGCTCGTCGTCGATGCCCAGAACCGCGTCGCCCGGATAATCGGCGAGGGCCCGGGGCCGATCGATCGCGATCACGACCTGGTCCGCGCTTTCGATCGCGGTGTGGACTCCGATCCGCTCGCCGGGGCTGCTGGCCGACACGAGCGTCGCCATGAGCCGCGCGAGCAGCCGCTCGACCGCGCGCCGATCGCCCGAGACCGCGAAATCGTCGACGGGCAAGGCGATCGCCGAGCCGCGCAACTGCGATAATTGGTCGAGATCCTCGACGATGCCGGCGAGCAGCGGCCGCAACGCGACCTGGCCGGGGACGAGCGACAGCGCATCGCTGTCGATCCGCGCGGCGAGATCGAGATCGTCGATCGCGCCGAGCAGTTCGCGCGCCTGGCTGCGAATGACATTCGCGCGACCGCGATAGACTTCGGCGACGGGGCCGAGCATCTGGGTCTCGATCATCTCGGCGAAGCCGGCGATCGCGTTGGTCGGGGTGCGCAATTCATGGACGAGCTGGCGCAGCGAGTCCGCGGGCATCGCCGCGGTCGCGGGACGGACCGGTTCGGCGCGCTCGTCGATGCGGGGGCGCCGCGCGGTGCCGCGATAGCCGCTGAAACGCCCGTTGGCAGGATCGAACGCCGGGATCGCCGAGATCAGCCAGTCGCCCGTGGCGTCGGAGTCGCCTTCGATGACCAGGCGCGCGTTGGAGAACCCGGCGCGGCGGCGAAACGCACCCGCGGCGATGCCATCGACGCGCGAACCATCGGTCCGCCCCTGCAGATCGAGCGAGAGCCCGACCAGCGGACCGCGGCTGACGCCCTCGACCCAGCGGATCACGCCCTTGGCGTCGGTCTCGAAACGAAAATCTACGGCGAGCGCGGGCGCGGCGAAGGGCGACGGGCCGCTTTCCTCGCGGTGGCGCCAGAAGGCATCGATCCGGGCGACGACTTCGGAAATCGCGAACGTGCCCGCGTCGGCCGCGGCGGCGGTCTGGGCAGGCTCGGCTTCGATCGACGCGGCGAATTCCATGCCCGAATCCTGCGCCGCGGCGGAGGGCTCCGCAATGCGCGTGTCGGGGTTCCCCGTCCCGCTTTGGAGCGACGCCGGGGCATGGTTGGGCAGGACGAAATCGACCGCCCCATAGGCTTCGAGCGCACGCTTCACGAGCGGGCCGAGATCGCGCCGGTTGCGCAACAGCGACCGGGCGGCCGGTGCAAGATCGGGGAGCAGCTGAATCCACTCGGCCGAGGTCAGCCGCGCGGTGCGAATCACCGGGGCTGCGATCGGAAGATCGTCGAGCGCGAACAAGCGAACGAGCGGCCCGGGCGGATTGGCATATTCCAGCGCGCGGGCGCTGGCCGCCCGAATCGACGCGGGCACCTGGGCGCGGATCGCGCGGAGCGTGGCCATCGCCCCACTTTCGGCCCCGACGCGCCGGCGACCGATCAGATCGACAAGCTGCCGCCACGCCGACTGCACACCATAAGGCGTACCCAGATCGGCTGCCAGCACCGTCCCCAATGTGTCGTCGAAACGCACGCGATGCTCACCCAATGTCCCGGCGCGCGAACGCGTGCCGTAAGGATTCCTTAACTGCTGGAACGCCGCTTCGGAACCACTGATTTCAGTACGTCGCAATGTGGGACAATTGCGTTGCGCTGTAATATTCTTATAGTTACCGAGGCTCAGGTGCAACGAAACCAAAGTGAAAGAGAGACATCCAGATGCGGTTCGACGATATCGACGTGCGGATCCTCGGGCTCCTTCAGGATAATGGCCGGATGACCAATGTCGAGCTGGCCGAACGGGTGGGGCTCACGGCACCACCCTGCCTGCGCCGGGTTCGCGCGCTGGAACAGCAAGGCGCGATCGGCGGCTACCATGCCGCGCTGGACCCCGCCGCGCTCGGTTATAATCTGACGGTCTTCGCGATGGTGAGCCTCAAGAGCCAGGCCGAAAGCGACCTCCAGGCGTTCGAGAAGCTGGTCGCCGAGATTCCCGAGGTGCGCGAGTGCCACATGCTCAACGGCGAAATCGATTTCATCCTCAAGATCGTCGCCGCGGACCTTCAGAGCTTCCAGCAGATTTTGACGACCAAGCTGACGACCGCGCCCAATGTCGAGCATGTGAAGACTTCGCTGACGATCCGCACGTCGAAGGCGCTTCCCGGCGTCCCCGTCCCCGAAATGTAAGAAGGGGCGGCATCGCTGCCGCCCCTCCCCGTCCGTCGCTATGCGGGCCGCTCAGGCGAGCGGCGGGAAGTCGATCGATGCCTGCCACAGCAACGCGATGTTGGCGTAGGGCCCGGTCTGGACCGAGGCGAACGCCGCGCGCGATTCGTCCTTGCGGCCCAGCCGCAGCAGCGCGATCCCGCGATGCAGATTGACCTCCTCTGCGACCACGCCGCCCTTGGTGAGCGAGAGATCGTAGAGTTCGAGCGCGCGGGCATAGTTGCCACTGGCCAGGAACGCGTCGCCGGTGCTGGCTGCCCGCTTGCCGTTGGGGGCGGCGGCCGCCTGCTTGGCCTGGGTGTCGAGCGATCCCTCGGTCCGCACTGCGGTCTGCGCCGCCGTGAGCGTGGTCTGGGTATCGCGGTCGGTCGTCGGAACCTTCCCCGACTTGCGGCCTTCCTCGATCACCGCAACCGACTCCCAGGGGAGGCCGGCCTGCTGCGTCGCGAAGGCGTAGTTCGAATAGTCGCCGCGATCGGCCAGCGAATTGGTCGAGCGCATCAGGCGATAGAGGTCGATCCGCTCAAGCTTGGCGGCGTCGCCGGTCGTGCCCTGGCGGAACACCTGGATCGCCCAGCGCCAATTCTGCATGGTCGGATATTCCTGGATGAAGCGCGTCAGCCACCCGGCCATTGCAGCGCGATTGCCGCCGGCATTCACCTTGGGAATTACGAACTTGTACCAGTCCGCCGGCGGCTTTCGGCCTGCCGCCTTGCTCGCGGTGATCGCGGCGTCCACTTCGGCGATCGCCTCGGCCGATTTGCCGGTCGCGCTGTAGGAATTGGCGAGCAGGATGGGGAGATCGGCCTGGGTCGAGCCGAGCTCGCGCGCCTTGAGCAGCGCCGGGATCGCCTCGGCATGCTTCTTCTGCGTCGCGAGCGCCGCGCCCACCATATATTGATAGATCGAGCCATAGGCCTTCGCGCGGTCGACCGGGGTGCGCGGGTTGGTGGCCAAAATACCGAGCGCCTTCATCTGCCCGGCTTCGTTCTTGCGCTCCAGTTCGAGCTGCAGGCGCAGCCACGCCGAATAATATTTCTCGTCGTCATTCTTCGACAGCGTCTCGGCGGCGGTGATCTGGGTGTCGGCGCCGGTCAGATCCTTTGCCTTCAACGCGGCATCGGCGGCGGCGGCGGCTTCGCGGAATTCCTTGCTGACCTTGAGTTCGGGGGCTGCCTGCGCCTTGGCGTCTTGGGCGGCGGCAGGCACTGCGGGAAGGGCAGTGCCCAGCGTCAGCACGGTGGCCAGCGCGAGCTTCGAAGCGAACGTCATTAAGAACTCTCCTCGTGGGAACGGCGTACGGGGTCGGGGGACCCTCTAATTGGCTGCATCGCACCATACAAGCGCGAGGCGCTCTTAGTTCGATGCCAATCGAGGCATGAACGCCATTTGAATGAGAGCGATCCCTCCGCCGCCTAAAGCCTTCCTCACGCGTGCGCGCGAGCGCGCGGGCTTGGCAGGTGGTATGCCGCGCGCTAGAGCCACAGGAACGTCACAAAACCCGAAAGCGCGATATCTTGACCGACGAGACCATCCTCGCCGACCCCTCCGACATTACCCCGATCTCGATCGTCGACGAGATGAAGGCCTCGTATCTCGATTACGCGATGAGCGTGATCGTGGCGCGTGCGCTCCCCGACGTTCGCGACGGTCTGAAGCCCGTCCACCGCCGCATCCTCTATGCCGCGCAGGAAGGCGGCTATGTCGCCGGGCGCGCCTATCGCAAGTCGGCCCGTCTGGTCGGTGACGTGATGGGTAAATATCACCCGCACGGCGACAGCTCGATCTATGACGCGATGGCGCGCATGGCCCAGGATTGGGCGATGCGGGTGCCGCTGATCGACGGCCAGGGCAATTTCGGCTCGATGGATCCCGATCCCCCCGCGGCGATGCGCTATACCGAGGCGCGGCTCGCCAAGGTCGCGTCGGCGCTGCTCGACGATATCGACAAGGACACGGTCGACTTCCAGGACAATTATGACGGCTCGGAGAGTGAGCCGACGGTCCTCCCCGCCCGCTATCCCAATCTGCTGGTCAACGGCGCGGGCGGCATCGCGGTCGGCATGGCGACCAACATCCCGCCGCACAATCTGGGCGAAGTGATCGACGCCTGCCTGTCCTACATGGACAATAAAGGCATCACGATCGAGGAACTGATCGAGATCGTCCCCGGCCCCGATTTCCCCACGGGCGGCATCATCCTGGGCCGCGCGGGCTGTCGTTCGGCCTACCAGACCGGGCGCGGTTCGATCATGCTGCGCAGCCGGCACATCACCGAACAGCGCGGCGAGCGGCGCTCGATCGTGCTCACCGAAATCCCCTACCAGCAGGGCAAGAACCGCCTGGTCGAGCTGATCGCCGAGGCGGCCAAGGAAAAGCGGATCGAAGGCGTCAGCGACATTCGCGACGAATCGAACCGCGAGGGCGTGCGGATCGTCATCGACCTGAAGCGCGACGCGACTCCCGAGGTCGTGCTCAACCAGCTCTGGCGCAACACGCCGGCGCAGTCGTCCTTCCCGGCGAACATGCTGGCGATCCGCGGCGGCCGGCCCGAATTGCTCAACCTGCGCGACATCATCGAGGCCTTCGTCAAGTTCCGCGAAGAGGTCATCACCCGCCGCTCGAAGTTCGAGCTTGCGAAGGCGCGCGACCGGGCGCACATCTTGCTCGGTCTGGTGGTCGCGGTCACCAATCTCGACGAAGTCGTCCGCATCATCCGCGGATCGTCGAGCCCGACGGCGGCACGCGAGGCGCTGCTCCGGCGCGAATGGCCGATCGCCGAGATCGCCTCCTACATCCGCCTGGTCGAGGCGGTGGAAACCGAAATCACCGGCGACGTCTATCGCCTGTCCGACGTCCAGGTCCGCGCGATCCTCGATCTGCGCCTGCATCGCCTGACGGCACTGGGCCGTGACGAGATCGGCAACGAGCTTGCCGGGCTGGCCGAGACGATCGCCGAACTGCTCGCGATCCTGGGCGACCGCGCCAAATTGTATGAAGTGATGCGCGGCGAGCTGGTCGCGGTGCGCGCGGCCTATGCCACGCCGCGCCGGACCGAGATCGCCGCCGCCGCCGACGGGATCGACGATGAGGATCTGATCGAGCGCGAGGACATGGTCGTCACCGTGACGATGGAAGGCTATATCAAGCGCACCCCGCTCGATACCTTCCGTGCGCAGGCCAAGGGCGGCAAGGGCCGCGCCGGCATGGCGACCAAGGACGAGGATGCGATCACGCATCTCTTCGTCACCTCCACCCACACGCCGGTCCTGTTCTTCTCGACCGAGGGCAAGGTCTATCGGATGAAGGTCTGGCGCCTGCCCGAGGGTGGCCCCGCCACGCGCGGGCGGCCGATGATCAACCTGCTGCCGCTGGCGAGCGGCGAGACGATCTCGACCGTGCTCCCGCTTCCCGAGGATGAGGCGACCTGGGGCGATCTCCACGTGATGTTCGCCACGGCCAAGGGCAGCGTGCGCCGCAACTCGATGGACGCCTTCGCCAATATCCGTACCAACGGCAAGATCGCGATGCGCTTCGAGGAGGGGTCCGAGGACCGGCTGATCGGCGTGTCCTTGCTAACCGAGACCGACGATGTGCTGCTCGCGACCAAGCAGGGCAAGGCGATCCGCTTCGCCTCGACCGACGTGCGCGAATTCCAGAGCCGCGACTCGACCGGGGTGCGCGGCGCGCGGCTGGCCGAGGGCGACGAGGTCATCTCGCTTTCGGTGCTGCGCGGTTTCGACGCCACGCCGCAGGAGCGCGAGGATTATCTGAAGGCCGCGCCGTGGAAGGAAGGCGACCGCGAAGTCACGCTGAGCTCCGAGCGCATGGCCGAATTCGAGGCGGCGGAGGAGTTCATCCTCACCGTCACCGCCAACGGCTATGGCAAGCGCACCTCGGCCTATGAATATCGCCGCACCAACCGCGGCGGCCAGGGCATCACCAATATCGTCAGCTCGGATCGGAACGGCCCCGTGGTCGCGAGCTTCCCCGCGCATAATGGCGAGCAATTGATGCTGGTGACCGACCAGGCCAAGCTGATCCGCACCACCGTCGGCTCGGTCCGGGTTACCGGGCGCAATACGCAGGGCGTGATCCTGTTCCGCGTCGCCGATAACGAGCATGTCGTCTCCGCGGCGCGGATCGCCGAGAGCGAGGAAGAAGCCGAGGCCGATCTGGGCGATGGCCCGATCGCGGGCGAGCCCACGCCCGATGGCGATACCGGCGAGGATCTGGCGGAGGGTACGCCGGAGTGACGCCGCGTCTTCGGGTAATGCAGCTCGGTTAGGAATGGCGATGGCGGCAGCGACGGCGTACAAGATCCTCACCAGCGACCAGATGCAGACGCTTGAGCAGGAGCGGCGGTTCGAGGGGGCGCCGGTGGACCTGGCGGACGGCTATATCCACCTCTCGAGCGAGGCGCAGCTGCGCGAGACGCTCGACAAGCACTTCGCCGGGCAAGAGGGGCTGTGGCTGGTTGCGGTCGACCTCGAGGTGCTCGGCGACGCCGTGAAATGGGAGCCGTCGCGCGGCGGCCAGCTTTTCCCGCACATCTATGGCGATCTGCCGCTCGACGCCGTGCTCGCTTACAGCGAGGTCCATTATGAGCCCGATGGGAACCTGCGGCTTCCGGTTGCCGGCTGAGGGTTGCTTCACGCGAGCGAAGGTCTAAAGCGCCGGGCATGATCGGCAGGCCAGAGTCGCGCAATGCAAGGCGATACGTCGCGCTGCTGCTCGTCGCCTGCGCTTTGCTGTTCCGCATGGCGTTGCCCGCCGGCTGGATGCCCCAGGCAAGCGCTTCCGGGCTCACGCTTTCCTGGTGCGCCGATAGCGGCACAGGAGGCAACGCCGCTTTGGCCGAGGCGAAGGCGCTGCTCGCCGATGCGACCGGCGAACAGTCCGAGCCCGAACATCAACCCGCCACCGACCAACCCTGCGCTTTCGCCGCCGCGGCGCAACCGCTGGCGACGTTCGCGCCGGTGCCGATGCTGGTTCCGGCGGACGCATCCGCGCCGGCGCTCACGCCGACTCCTGCTGCCGCCCCCGGGCGCGGCCTGGCCGCACCCCCGCCCCGTTCGACCGGACCCCCTGCCCTCATCTGAACCGTCCCGGCGCTTGCGAGCGCCTGCATTCGTTCATCTGAGGAATCATAATGTCCAATCTGACCCGCGCGCTGTTTGGCGCGCCCTTGTTGCTTGCCGCCCTCCCCGCCTTCGCCCAGCAGGCCCCCGATCCCCGCGACGATATCGTCGTCACCGCCGAACGGCTGGTCGCCGAGGCGATCCAGCGGGTAAGCGAGACCCCCGGCGGCGCCCATGTCGTCCCCGCGACCGATTTCGACGAGAAGGTCGCGGTCTCGCTCCGCGACGTGCTGGCCTTCTCCCCCGGCGTCTATGCCCAGCCGCGCTTCGGGCAGGAGGTGCGGCTCTCGATCCGCGGATCGGGGATCAGCCGCGGCTATCATATGCGCGGGCTGACCTTGCTGCAGGACGGCGTGCCGCTGAACCTCGCCGACGATAATGGCGATTTCCAGGAGCTCGACCCCGCCTTCCTCCAGCATGTCGAGGTCTTTCGCGGCGCCAATGCGCTGCGCTTCGGCTCGTCGACGCTGGGCGGTGCGATCAACGGCGTGACGCCGACCGGTCGCTCGGCCAAAGGCGTGCGGCTGCGCGTCGACGGCGGCAGCTTCGATACGATCCGCGGGCTGGCGAGCATGGGCTATGCCGATGCGCGCGGCGACGCCTGGCTGGCGATCGCCGGCGACAGTTCGGACGGGGACCGCGACCATGCCCGGCGCAAGGCGCTGCGGGTCAACGGCAATCTCGGCATCCGGCTGAACGACGATGTCGAGACCCGCTTCTATGCCTCGGCACAGACGATCCGCCAGGAGCTGCCCGGCGCGCTGACCTATGCGACGGCGCGCACCGCGCCGAAGACCGGCAATTTCGCCGGCGACCAGGCGCGCGACATCGACTCGATCCGGCTGCAGAACCGCACGAGCATCGCGATCGGCGCGGGCACTCTCGATGTCGGCCTGTTCCTCAACGCCAAGCAGCTCCACCATCCGATCTTCCAGGTGACCGACCAGAATTCGACCGACTGGGGCAGCTATGCCCGGCTCGACCAGGATTTCGGCATGTTCGGATTCACCGCAGGTATCACCGCGCGCTTCGGCTCGGTCGACTCTCGGCGCTATATCAACATCGACGGCGAGCGCGGCGCGCCCACCTTCCAGGCCGACCTGACCTCGCGCACGATTGATGCCTATGCCGAGGGCCGCGTGCGTCCGCTGCCTAACCTCACGCTGATCGCGGGCGCGGTCTATACGTCGGGGCTGCGGCGGCAGGAGCAGAGCTTCCCGCTCGTCACCACTGGCCGCGCTACCTTCGAGCAGATCTCGCCCAAGCTGGGTGTGCTGTTCGAGCCTGCGGCCGACATCCAGCTCTATGCGAATTACAGTCGCAGCCACGAGCTTCCCGGCTTCATCGAGCTCGCCCAGATCGCCAGCTTCGTGCCGCTCGATGCGCAGCGCGGCTGGACCGCGGAGGTGGGCGGGCGCGGGCGGATCGGGCCGCTGCGCTTCGATGTCAGCCTATACCGGGCGAATCTCGACGGCGAACTGCTCCAGTTCAGCGTCGCGCCGCCGACCATTCCGGCCGCCACCTTCAATGCGGGGCGGACGCGGCACCAGGGGATCGAGGCCGGGTTCGACCTCGATTTGGCAAAGTGGGCGCGGCTGCGGCAGGTGTATCAATATAGCGACTTCGCCTTCCTCGGCGATCTGCAATTCGGCAACAACCGGCTGCCGGTGATCCCCGAACATGTCTATCGCGGCGAATTGCGGCTGGGCAGCGCCGATCTGCACCTCTCCCCCGCGCTCGAATGGGTGCCGCGCGGCGCCTGGGCGGACTATGCCAACAGCTTCCGCGCCGATGGCTATGTCCTGTTCAACCTGAGCGCCGAGGCGAAGATCGACGATCGCTTCACGCTCTTCGCCGATGCGCGCAACCTGGCAAACCGCAAGGCGGCGGGCGATGTCTCGGCGGTGGTAACCTATGTCCCCAGCGGCGCGATCTTCTATCCGGTGGAGCGGCGCAGTGTCTTCGCGGGGGTGCGCGCCGCCTTCTAGGCTCCGCTCCGAGGGGCGTCTGACGGCATCTCCGCTTGACGCCCCCGGCATCGCCTTTTAAGTGCCGCCGTTCCGGTGCTGATCGGCCCCTTCGTCTAGCGGTTAGGACGACGCCCTCTCACGGCGTAAGCACGAGTTCGATTCTCGTAGGGGTCACCATCGACTTCAAGCACCTAGCTTGCTTTGATCCGATTCACCTTTTGGCGGACCGTCCGTTCAAGCCATTCTTCGCCGCGCCGCTTAGCGAACCCCGGTTCCGTGCCGGCTTCTCTTTCCAGCGCCGCCACCAGCGCGTAAGACGTCCGCTGAACGTGCGCCAGCCCATCTCTGAAGGGCCTCCATCCATCAACCGATCCCGGCCTCGATGGCGTCGAGCAATGCGTCGGGATCCACCGGCTTGGTCAGGAAAGCCCTTGCGCCTGCACGCATCGCCTGCTCGCGGGCCGCATCGGTGGGGAAAGCGGTCATTAGGATCAGAGGAATCGTCCAGCCACGGCGCAGCATCTCCGCCTGCAACGCGAGCCCGCTCATCTCCGGCATATGGAGGTCGGTCACGACGCACGCCAATCCGGCGCCGTCGGTGGTCAGCAGTTCGCCGGCGCTGGAAAAGCAATGGGGAATCATGCCGGCGGATCGCACGAGGCTTTCGATGCTTCCCCGCACGCCAGGGTCGTCGTCCACGATGCCGATAACAAGGGAGGCGCTCACTCGATACTCCTGGATACAGTCCACCCGATGCGCCTGTCACGGTGGCGGCGCCATCATACTCAGATGTTAAACCGGTGGATGGTATCGTCCCGAATGCCGAGTGACTCGGCCATCCTCACGAGGTCGGCGAGCGACTGCGCCTCCATCTTGCGCATAACATTGCCGCGGTGGATCTTCACGGTGATCTCAGAAAGCGCCATTCGCGCCGCGATTTGCTTGTTCATCAGGCCGGTCACAACGAGGCCCATCACCTCCTGCTCCCTCGGAGTCAGGCGCTCGTAGCATCGCTGCAGCGCATCCGCGCCGGCGGCATGCTCGCGACGCTCCCGATCGCGCGCCAGCGCGCTATCGACGGCGGCGAGCATCTGTTCTTCCGTGAACGGCTTAGGCAGGAAGTCGACCGCGCCAGCCTTCATCCCACGCACGGTCATCGGAATGTCGCCATGGCCGGTGATCAGGATGACCGGAATGGCCACCCCCTCCCTCGCCAACTGCTCCTGGAAATCGAGGCCGTTTTGGCCGCGCAGCCGCACGTCCAGGACTAAGCAAGAGGCTGCCGTCGGCGGCGCGGCGGCGAGGAACTCCCTCGGCGTCTGGAACAGCGCAACGTCGAGCCCGGTCGAGCGCAGCAGGCTGCCCAGCGAACCCAGCACCTCTGGGTCATCGTCGATCACATAGACGGTCACGCGGCCTCCCTCTCGGCCTGGGCTACGGGCAGCACGAAGCGAAAGGTCGCGCCCCGATCGGGATTGTTCGCGGCGACAAGGCTCCCGCCGTGCCGCTCGACGATCGAGCGACAGATGGACAGGCCCATCCCCAATCCGTCGCTCTTGGTGGTGAAGAAAGGAGCAAAGAGGCTCTCGGGGTCGGCGGCGATGCCGGTGCCTCGGTCGCGCACCTCGACGCGAACAATGCCGCCCTCGGCCAGGGCTTCGACGCTAAGCTCCCGTTGTTCCGCCGGGGTTCCGGCCATCGCCTGCTCGGCGTTGAGCATCAGGTTCATGAGCACCTGCTGGATCTGGACCCGGTCGCCGCGCACGGGCGGCAGGTCACCCGCGACCCCAAGGGTGATCGAGACCTGGTTCATTTGGAGATCGCGGCTGAGCAGCGCGACCGTCTCCTCGATCAATGGGCCCAGAAGCAGCGTGTCCTGGCGGGGTTCGGCGTTGCGGGCGAGGTCGCGGATGCGGGCGATGACCTCAGCGGCGCGCCCTCCGTTCGAAGCGATGTGATCGAAGCAGTCGGCAGCTTCCTTTGCGTCCGGCGCCTCGCGCGCCAGCCACCGCTGGCCGGATTTGGCATAGGTGATAATCGCCGACAGCGGCTGGTTGACCTCATGCGCAATCGAAGCGGCGAGCTGCCCCAACGTCGTGACGCGCGCGACGTGGGTGAGCTCTGCCTGCGACTGGGTTAGCCGCGCCTGCGCACGGTTCCGCTCGGTCACGTCAATGGCCATGATCAGAACGCGGCTCCAGCCATCGGCCCCAGCCGGGACCGTCACGCGGAGAACCACGTCCACCGTCGCGCCGGATGCGGTGAGGAACTGGGTTTCCTCCTCGATCCCCTGATCTCCCCGGACGAGCGCCGCAAGGATGCGGCCAAGCGCCGCCTCCGCGGAAGGGGTGTGGTGCAATGTCAGCGTTCCGCCGACGAGCGAGCGTCCGTCCGGCAGGCCGAAGAGGCGTGCCGCGGCGTCGTTCGCCGCGCGGATGGTCGCCGTCCGGGCGATATGGTCGATCTGCTCGGGCGTGGCGGAGCCTCCCTCCGCCAGGAGCGCATAGGCCGTCGACCAATCGCCCTCCCAGATCGGCAGGCCGGCCGCATTGAAGATCGTGCGGTAGCGATCCTCGGATTTCCGCTGCTCTCTGGCGGCGGCGAGGTTGCGCACGCTCAGCAAGGTGGTGATCAGGATCGCGACCAGACTGACCGCGAGGCGCACGGCCGGCGACCCGAGGGGTTCGCCCCAATGGCTCAGGAAGTAGCCCGAAACCGCCATCGCGAACACGACCGCGCCGGTCGCCAGCATCATCCGCCGATCGTGACTGCGCGAGGACATGACGACGACGATCGTGTAGAGCACGGCGACCGCACCCTGCAGCGGGCTCAGCACGTCGAGCGCGAACACAGCGAGGGCCAGAGACAACGCCGCCACGCCGTGAATCCTCACCGCCAGAAGCCTGCCATTCGGATCGTCGCGCATCGTCGTCTTCCGCAACTCCCCGATCCACGCGACCGGAAGCATCGCCAAGCTGGACGAGGTCGCCGAAGATCGCAACGGCGAACCGAGGTAGGTCGTAGATCCGGACTTTTCGGTCGAGCTCAAACGCATAGCGTGAAACGCGTCCCGGGACGGGCGTCGTGCCACCTGTGCTGGGCACCCAGCCGCCGAGCCATCATCGCGACAAGCTCGGTTCCCAGGCCGCTTCCCTCCGGCGCCGCGCCGGCTATCCGCCCACGGCCCTGGTCCGCAACTTCGAGCACGAACCCGCCCCGCGGGGCATCGCGCAGCGAGACCTCGACATCACCCGGGTGCCCCGAGGGGTAGGCATATTTGCAGGCATTACCCACCAGCTCCGAGACGATTACCCCGATCGAGGTCGCAACCTCGGGCGTGACCACCACCCGATCCGCGGCGACGCGGACGTGGCGTCCGGCATCGGCGTCGCCGCAACTCGTCTCCAGGTCGGCGCCGAGATCCTCCAGGTAGCCGCCGAGATCGACTCCACCCACCGACCGTTGCCGATAAAGTTGCCGATGGACCCCCGCAATCGCCGCGATCCGGCGCGTCGTGGTGTCGAGCACCGCGAGCGCCGCCGGATCGGTAATGCGCCGCGCCGCGATGGAAACCAGTGCAGCCGTAAGCTGGAGGCTGTTCGCCACCCGGTGGTTCGCCTCGTCCATGCTGCTCGGCTCGCGAAGGGCGGGAAGCACGGTCACGGCTGCGACTTCGAAAGCGGCGTGTTGCGTGATGGTCATCGTCCGGTCCTCGATTGCGTGACCATCGGATCCACGATCGGCCGGCCCGGAACCATCATACGGAGGTTTGGGGCGCCATCCCCGGAACCTAAACCTGCGTATGATATCGTTACCTCCGTCCCCCGCCGATATCGGCCTGATCGGACGGGCATCCGCCAGCGTCCGCCTGCAAATGGAGGCCAGCATGACTGTGATCACGACGAAGGACGGCGCGGAGATCTACTTCAAGGACTGGGGACCCAAGGACGCTCAGCCGATCATGTTCCACCACGGCTGGCCGCTCAGTGCCGACGACTGGGACGCGCAGATGCTGTACTTCCTCCAGCATGGCTACCGCGTCGTCGCGCATGACCGCCGCGGGCACGGCCGCTCTTCGCAGATCGACACCGGTCACGACATGGACCATTATGCCGCCGACGCGTCCGCCGTCGCCGAACATCTCGATCTCCGGAACGCTGTCCATATCGGCCACTCGACCGGAGGCGGCGAGGTCGCTCGCTATGTCGCCAGGTTCGGACAGCCCCAGGGCCGTGTCGCCAAGGCCGTGCTCGTCAGCGCGGTGCCGCCATTGATGGTCAAGACCGCGGACAATCCGGGCGGGACCGACATCAGCGTGTTCGACGGTTTCCGCAGCGCGCTTGCTGCCAACCGCGCCGCCTTCTTCCTCGATGTCGCCTCCGGTCCCTTCTACGGGTTCAACCGGCCCGGCGCCCAGGTGTCGGACGCCGTCGTCCGCAACTGGTGGCGCCAGGGCATGATGGGCAGCGCGCTGGCGCACCATGCGGGCATCAAGGCGTTTTCGGAGACCGACCAGACAGAGGATCTGAAGGCGATCTCCGTGCCGACGCTGGTGCTGCAGGGCGACGACGACCAGATCGTCCCTTATGCCGATGCGTCCCTCCTCCAGGTCAAGCTACTCCAGAACGGCACGCTGAAAATCTATCCCGGCTTCCCGCACGGGATGTTGACGACACATGCCGCTGTCCTCAATCCAGACCTTCTGGCGTTTGTTCGAGGCTGATAGGGCTCGGCGGCGGACATCCGCCGCCGACCGTCCGGAGGGGCTGACGCGACGCGGACTGTTCACCTCGAGCGAGGCCGCCGATACCATCATGCAGGCAGGTCACGCCAAGCGCGCGGCTGCGAGGAGTGCCTCGAGATCGGCAGCCCGTGGCTTCACCTGCGGATATCAAGGCAGCTGCGGGCTTGTCGGCTGCCGCGATCAGCAGCCCCATGGTCGCGCCACGGGGCACTTGCACCGCGCAGTACCCGATCTGGCGAAGGAACATGGGTCACTCGATTGCCGCAAGTATCGCGGCCGCCGTGTCCTCAGGCTGGTCCCACATGGGAAAATGCCCGCTGGCCTCGAACCAGTGCAGATGTGCGGAGGGAAAGGCGGCTTTCGCCCGCGCTGCCTGCCTTGGCAGGCACAGTCGATCGTGGCGACCCCACCCGATCACGATGCGGCGAGCCGGGTCGGCGGCCGGACCGGTTTGCTCAGGCCCGTTCGAAAGGTCATGAACCAAGGCGTCGAAGGTCCGTGTCGTGCTGAGGCTTGCCAACTCCGTCGCAACCACCTCCGGATCGAGCTTCCAAGGATGCGCGGAAAGCTGCGCCAGCAATGCCGTGCGTGATGCGGCATTGCTGCTCAGCATCGGCAGGAGCGGCCGGATTGCCCGAAGCAGCCGTCCCGAGACGCCTATGGTGGTCCTGAAAAACGTGCGCTCCCAACCGCGCCAGAAGCCGCCGGGGTCGAGTGCAACAGCGTTGCCGACGCGACCACGCCGAGCAAGTTCCAGCACGATCCGCGCTCCCATGGAGCTGCCGACGACGTCGATCCCTTCCAGCCCCTTGTCGCCAACGTAACGCTCGACGCTGCCCACGAGGCCGTCGAAAGTCCCGCTATCGGCTTCCGCCGGGGTGGATCCGTGTCCAGGCAGGTCGATCGCGATCACCGTCCGTTCGGCGCTGAGAGCTCCCAGGATGGTGCTCCACGATTGCCAGCTTCCCCCCAGACCGTGGATAAGCAGCAACTTACGGCCGGCGCCGCGCTGGACCTCGAACATTCAGTGGGGACTCCGATTGACGCGATGCTGAACGAGCAGGATCGGTCTTCGGGCCCATCCCGTCCTCTGGATGAAGATGCGGTCGCGTCGATCTCGCACATTCGCGGATCAGTCGGTGGAGCAGCGGCAAAGCCGCCGTGCGTTCCCAGCTACGACGCAGAAAAAGCGATCGTCCCGCGCTCAGGGCGAAATCATCAGCCTGTAGCCGACCCCGGGTTCGTTGCGGATGAACGACGGCCCCGCCCCACCCTCGAGCTTCTTGCGGACACCGCGCGCGGCCACGCGCAGATATTCGACGTCGCGCTCGTGCCCCTGGCCCCAGACACTGCGCAACAGTTGAACATGCGTGACCACTCTGCCCGGGTGTTTCGCAAGCTCGGCCAGGAACCCGAACTCCTTCGGCGTGAGGCGAACCTCGCTCCCGTCTTTCCGAACCAGCCGCGCCGCGAGGTCGATCTCGATGTCTCCCAGCCGGACCGTCGGAGCATCGATCTCGGACGCAAGCCGATGCCGCAACGCGGTTCGCACTCGTGCAAGCACCTCTTCGGTGTCGAAGGGCTTGGTGACATAATCGTCCGCGCCAAGGTCCAGCGCGCTCACTTTTTCGGCAGTCGCGGCGCGCGCAGAAATGACGATCACCGCTGCTCCGGACGCCTTGATCAGCGCGATCAACTCCAGCCCATCGCGATCGGGCAGACCCAGATCGAGCAGCACCGCCTCGGGCTTGTCGATCTGCATCGCGCTGAGCGCTTCGCGGGCGTTGCCGGCCTCGACCACGCGGTAGCCGCCGCGCGCCAGGCTGGCGTTCAGCAGCCGCCGGATCGCGGGTTCGTCGTCGACTACCAGGATGTTGGCATGCGGGCTCATTGGCTCGCCGATCCCTTCTTCAATTGCCCCTCGGGGATCCTGATGGTGAAGCAGGCCCCGGGCTTGTCGTCACGATTGGAGGCGGAAACCGAAAGCCCCATTGCTTCGGCGAAGCCCTTGACGATGGCCAGGCCCAGCCCGGTGCCGCCCTTTCGATCGGATCCCTCAATCCGTGCAAACGTCTCGAAGATTCGCGCCTCGTCGCCCGGCGGGAGGCCCGGACCTTCATCGAGCACGCTGAGCGTCATCGCGCCCGGCTGGCGCCGCGCCGACACCGTGATCGCGGATCCGGAATCGCCATATTTGGCGGCGTTTTCGAGCAGGTTGATCAGGCAGTGATGGAAGAGCTGCGGATCGACCATGACGAACGGCAGCTCGGGCGACACATCGAGCAGGATCGGGTGTCCCTCGAGCGCACGGCGCAGATCGTGCACCGCGGCCGCCACTGCCTCGGCAAGATCGATCGGCTCAACCGACTGATGGAGCGCGCCGGCTTCGATCCGCACCATATCCAGCAGATTGGCGACAAAGCGATGCAGCCGCTCCGCCTCGCCGCGCGCCGCGGCGAGCTGCTCGACCTGTTCGTCCGAAGCCGGCCGCATTTCGGCGAGCATGCCGAGGATCGTGGTCAGGGGCGTCCGCAGATCGTGACTTACCGACGACAGCAAAGCGGCGCGAAGCCGGTCGCGCTCCTTGAGCTGGGTGATCGTCGCCATCTCGCCTTCGAGAGCGATCCGCTCGAGCGCCAGCGCGGCCTGGTCGAGCAGACTCAATAGCAGGGGCAATTGATCCGAACGGATCGCGGAGGCATCGGGGCGTGCGAGACCCATCACCCCGAGCACGCGCCCGCCCGCGACGATCGGCTGAAACAGCCATTCCGACGCGGTCAGCGTGTCCGATCCGCGCCCGGCGGGGGTGTTGTGATCAAAAGCCCAGCGCGCCGCCGCCTGTTCGATTGCCTCGAGCCGGTCTTCGGGCGGATGGGCCGCACTCAGCACCAGTTCGCCCTCTATCGGCAACAGCAGCACGGCGCTGGCATCCAGCCGCCGCCCGACTTCGGCGCACAGGATCTGGCCGAGTGCCTGGCGATCGCGCACCGCAGTCAGCAGCCGCGCAAAGCCGGCCAGCGCGCTGTTCTGCGCAGCGCTGCGCTGCGCCAGCATCGCCTGACCACGCACCCGCGCGACGAGCTGGCTGGTGACGATCGCCACCCCCAGCAACACCAATACGGTGAGGACGTTGCGTGGATCCTGGATCGTGAAGGTGCCGGTCGGCGGGATGAAGAAGAAATTATAGGCAAGCGACGAGGCCAGCCCGGCGAAGATGCCGGTGCGCACGCCGTACCGCGTCGCCGCGACCATCACGGGCAGCAGATAGAGAAGACCGATATTGGTGATGCTTCCCGGTGCGAAGATGCTCACCCCGATCAACGTCACCAGTGCAGTCAATCCCAGCGACACCAGATACCCGCCAGGCTGGCCCGAGCCGTGTCCGTTCGTGCGCGCGGAGTTTCGCGCCGGCGAATGCCCGGCATCGGCCATCGGCAAGACATGCACGGCGACCCCCGGCGTCTCGCGGACGAGCCGATCGACCACCGAACCATGGACGAATTCGAACCAGCGCGAGCGCGCCGATTTGCCGACGATCAGCTGCGTCGCCCGCGCCTCGGTGACGAAGCGGGTAAGCCCGCCGAGCACCGTCGCCGCCGGCACCGACGCGACTTGCCCGCCGAGCTGGCTGGCGAGATGCATCGTCGCCGCGAGACGGCGGTTCTCGACATCCCCGAAGCGGCTGGAGCGCGGGGTCTCGATATGGACCGCAGTCCAGGGCGCACGCAGCGCATCGGCGATGCGCTTGGCGGCGCGTACCAGTTCGGCGGCGCCGGGCAGTTCGCTCACCGCCACCACCAACCGGTCCCCGCCCGCCCAGGTCCCGGCCAGCGCGTGGACGCGCAGATATTCGAGCATCTGCGTATCGACCGCCTGCGCCGCGCGCCGCAGCGCCAGTTCCCGCAGCGCCGACAGGTTGGACTTGGAGAAGAAGTGCCCCAGCGCGCGGGTCGCTTCATGGGGGACATAGACCTTGCCGTCCTTCAGACGCTCGATCAGCTCGTCGGGCGGGATATCGACGACTTCGATCTCGGCATTTTCGAGCACGCGATCGGGCAGGGTTTCGCGGACGCGGACCTTGGTGAAGGAAGCGACGACGTCGTTGAGGCTTTCGAGATGCTGGATATTGACGGTCGAGTAGACGTCTATCCCGGCGCCCAGCAGCTCCTCGACATCCTGGTAGCGCTTGTCGTGGCGGCTTCCCGGCGCATTGCTGTGGGCGAGCTCGTCGACCAACACGAGCTGCGGCCGCCGCGCGAGGATCGCGTCGAGGTCCATTTCCTCGAGCGGCCGGCCCTGATGCTCGATGGTGCGGCGCGGTACGATCTCGAAACCGTGGACCAAAGCCTCGGTCTCGGCCCGGCCATGCGTCTCGACCACACCTATCACGACATCGGTACCGCCGCGCCGCCGTGCCGCGCCTTCGGTAAGCATCTCATAGGTCTTGCCGACGCCCGGCGCGGCGCCGAGCAACACCTTCAAACGACCGCGACCCTCCTGCGCGGCGGTGCGCAGAAGGGCCTCGGGATCGGGTCTGCCGTCGGAATGGGGGGCGTCGTTCACTCGAGTGCTTTTGCGCCTTGCAGGGCCGCCCTGTCGAGCGCGCGATTGAGTGCGAGAACATTGACGCGCGGTTCGCCGAGAAAGCCGAACAGGCGTCCCTCGACCTGCGCCTCGACCAGCCCGCGTACCGTGCCGGCAGGAATCCCGCGCGCCCCGGCAACCTTGTCGACCTGATAAAAAGCCGCCTCGGGACTGATATGGGGGTCGAGCCCCGAGGCGGAGGCAGTCACCAGATCGGTGGGAACCGAAATTGCTGGTGCTATGCGGTTGGCGGCGATGTCGGCGGTGACGCGGTCTGCGAGCGCCTGGCTGGTCGGCCCGAGATTCGATCCCGAGGACATGCTGGCGTCATAGCCGCTGCCTGCAGCCGAAGGCCGACCGTGGAAATAGCGCGGCGAAGCAAAGGCCTGGCCGATCAGCTCGGAGCCGATGACCGTATTGCCGTCGCGGATCAGGCTGCCATTGGCTTGGGCTGGGAACGCCACCTGGCCGATACCGGTGAGCGCCGCGGGGTAAGCGAGGCCGAGCAGGGCTGCAAACAGGATCGTCAGGACGATCGCCGGGCGGAGTGCAGTGGTGAAATCCTTGAGCATATTCTTCTCTCTCACATAAGCCCCTCCCCTTCAGGGGAGGGGGAAGGGGTGGGGCTGTGTCTCAGCGAGACCAGCGCCCGTGATGAAGGCCCCACCCCAACCCCTCCCCTGAAGGGGAGGGGCTTTTCAGTTCAGGCCCAGCCCAGTCCGGCGACGACCAGATCGATCGCCTTGATGCCGATGAACGGCGCGATCAGTCCGCCGAGACCGTAGATTGCCAGGTTGCGCGCCAGCAGCGGCCCCGCCCCCATCGGCTGATATTTCACGCCCTTCAGCGCCAGCGGCACCAGGCAAGGAATGATCAGCGCGTTGAAGATGATCGCCGACAGGATCGCGCTCTCGGGCGAGTGCAGCCCCATCACGTTGAGCACTGCCAGCCCCGGATAGAGCGCGAGGAACATCGCGGGGATGATCGCGAAATATTTGGCGACGTCGTTGGCGACCGAGAAGGTGGTCAGCGCCCCGCGCGTCATCAGCAATTGCTTGCCGAGGCCGACGATCTCGATGAGCTTGGTCGGATCGCTGTCGAGATCGACCATGTTGCCGGCCTCGCGCGCCGCCTGCGTGCCCGTGTTCATCGCCACGCCGACGTCCGCTTGGGCAAGCGCCGGCGCGTCGTTGGTACCGTCGCCGCACATCGCCACCAGCCGTCCGCCTTGCTGCTCCTTGCGGATCAGCGCGAGCTTGTCCTCCGGGGTCGCCTCGGCGAGGAAATCGTCGACCCCCGCCTCGGCTGCGATCGAGGCGGCAGTGAGCGGATTGTCGCCGGTGATCATCACCGTGCGGATGCCCATCCGGCGCAGCTCGGCGAAACGCTCGCGCACCCCGGCCTTGATCACATCCTTGAGCGCGATCACGCCGAGCAGCCGCCCGTCCTGTGCCACCGCCAGCGGCGTTTGGCCCGAACGGGCGATCTCGTCGGTGATTTTCCGCATTTCGGTGGCGGCGGGGGTGTTTCCCGAACCGGTATTGGCGCGCAGCACGGCGTCGACCGCGCCCTTCTGGATCAGGCTGCCGCTGGTGCGGACGCCCGAGATACGGGTCTGCGCGGTGAATGGGATGATCTCGGCACCGTCGGGCAGCGCGCGCATCGCTACCTCATGCTTGCCCTGCGCCAGCGTCACCACCGAACGGCCCTCGGGCGTCTCGTCGGCGAGGCTGGCGAGCAAGGCGGCAGTCGCGATCTCGTCGATCGTAACCCCGGCAAGCGGGCGGAACTCGCTCGCCGCGCGGTCGCCGATCGTGATCGTGCCGGTCTTGTCGAGCAGCAGCACGTCGACATCGCCCGCTGCTTCGACCGCACGGCCCGATTTGGCGAGCACGTTGAAGCGCACCAGCCGGTCCATGCCGGCGATGCCGATCGCCGAAAGCAGCGCGGCGATCGTGGTCGGGATCAGCGTGATCAGCAACGCCGCGAGCATCGCGATGGGGATGCCGCCGCCGGCATAAGCGGCGAAACCGGGGACGGTCGACACCGCGATCAGGAAGATGATGGTCAGGCCCACCAGCAGGATCGTCAGGGCGATCTCATTGGGGGTTTTCTGCCGCTCGGCGCCCTCGACCAGCGCGATCATCCGATCGAGGAAGCCCTGACCCGGCTCCTGCGTCACCCGCACCTTGATCCAGTCGGAGATAACGCGCGTGCCCGCAGTCACCGCCGAACGGTCGCCGCCGCCTTCGCGGATCACCGGCGCGCTCTCACCCGTGATCGCGGCTTCGTTGACCGAGGCAACGCCCTGGATCACTTCGCCGTCGGCGGGGATCAGATCGCCGGTCTCGACGAGCACGACATCCCCCTTCGCCAGCTGCGCCGCGCCGACCCACTCCCAGGCATCGGCGACACCGATCGTCCGCTTGGCCTTGAGCTCGGACTTGGCGGCGCGCAGCGACGCCGCCTGGGCACGGCCCCGCCCCTCGGCCAGCGCTTCGGCAAAGGTGCCGAACAGCACCGTCAGCCAGAGCCAGACGATCAGCTGGAGCTGGAACGGCACCGATAGCCCGTCGCCGCCGATGCCGAGCAGCACGGTGAGGAGCAGTGCCACGATGGCAGTCGTGAACAGCACGGGGTTCTTCACCAGCTGCCGCGGCGAGAGCTTCTTGAAGGCGTCGCCGATCGCCGGAGCGACGAGCTTGGCCGAGAACATCGAGGATGCACTTGTCATGGAAGTACGCCTTAGAAAAGCTGGCCACGGATCATCGCGAGATGATCGGCGATCGGTCCGAGCGCGAGGCTGGGGAGGAAGGTAAGGCCGCCGACGATCAGGACGATGCCCACCAACAGCCCGATCCACAGCAGGCCGGTGGTCGGGAACGAGCCGGCGGATTCGGGGCTGTGCTTCTTCATCGCCAGGCTGCCGGCAATGGCGAGCGCAGGCACGATCACAAAGAAGCGACCCAGCCACATCGCGACGCCCAACAGGCCGTTGTAGAAGGGTGTGCCCGACGTGATGCCGCCGAAGGCCGACCCGTTGTTCGCCGTCGCCGAGGTGAAGGCATAGAGGATATCGCTGAAGCCGTGCGGCCCCTTGTTGAGCGGACCCGCCAGCCCCGCCGGCAGGACCGATGCCAGCGCCGTGAAGCCCAGGATGCACAGCGGCAGCACCGCGATCGCCAGCACCGCGAACTTGACCTCGCGCCCCTCGATCTTCTTGCCGACATATTCGGGGGTGCGCCCCACCATCAGCCCGGCGACGAACACCGCAAGGATCGCGAACAGCAGGAAGCCATAGATGCCCGCGCCGACGCCGCCGATCACGACTTCGCCCAGCTGCATGTTGAACAGGGGGATCATGCCGCCCAGCGCGGTGAAACTGTCATGCATCGCATTGACCGCGCCGCACGAAGCCGCCGTGGTGACGGCCGCGAACAGGGCCGATGCGGCGATGCCGAAGCGAGTCTCCTTGCCCTCCATATTGCCCCCGGCCAAACCAAGGTTGTGGAGCACCGGATTGCCCGCGGCCTCGGCCCAATAGACCACCGCAGTGCCGGCGACGAACAGCAGCAGCATTGCCGAGAGGATCGCCCAGCCCTGCTTCTGGTTGCCTACCGCGCGCCCGAAGGTGTTGGTGAGCCCGACACCGATCAGGAAGATCGACAGCATCTGGATGAAGTTGGTCAGCGCGCTGGGGTTCTCGAACGGGTGCGCGCTGTTGGCATTGAGGAAGCCGCCGCCATTGGTGCCGAGCATCTTGATCGCCTCCTGCGAAGCGATCGGGCCCATCACCAGCGTCTGCCTGGCGCCCTCGAGCGTGGTCGCATCGACCGACGACAGGAAGGTCTGCGGCACGCCGCTGGCGACGAGATACACCGCGTAGACGATCGAGATCGGCAGCAGCAGATACAGCGTGACGCGCGTGATATCCGCCCAGAAATTGCCAATCCCCGCCGCCTCGCGCCGCGCGAAGCCGCGGAACAGCGCAAACGCAATCGCAATGCCGGTCGCCGCGCTCAGGAAATTGTGGATCACCAGCCCGAACATCTGGCTGAAGTTCGAAAGCGCGACTTCGCCCGAATACCATTGCCAGTTGGTGTTGGTGGTGAAGCTTATCGCGGTGTTCATCGCGCCGTCTGCACCCAGCCCGGCGAGCCCGCGCGGGTTCATCGGCAGTACGCCTTGCAGGCGCAGCACCGCATAGGTGAAGAGCAGCAGCACGATCTGGAAGAACAGCATGTGCAGCGCGTAGCGGCGCCAGCCCATCTCGGCCGACGGGTCGATCCCGGAGAGCTTGTAGAAGCCCCGCTCGACGGGGCCGAGCAGGACGTGCAACGGCGTGCGGCGACCTTCGTAAAGCGCGAAGAGCCACGCCCCCATCGGCTTGGCGAGCGCGACGAGGATCGCCACGAACAGGACGATCAGCGTCCAACCCTGAATGGTCATGGCTTCGTCTCCGTCAGAAGCGCTCGGGCCGGATGAGCACGGCCACGAGATAAAGGAGCAGGCCCAGCGCGGTGAGCCCGGCAAGGATGAGGGGAGTTGTCATCGCCCCGTCCTTACGAAGCATCGCAGAGGCGGATATAGGCGAAGGTCAGCAGGGCCAGCCCCGCCAGCACCCCCAGCCACAGAAGATCGTTCACATCGGCACTCCTTATCTGGAGCATGCGATGTGGTGCGGATGCGGATTAAGCTTCCATGGGGAAGCGCGGCATTTGCATAAAGACGGCGTAAAGGTGCGCAACGCGTCGGAGCCTGGACTTTTCGGTGGGCCTAGCCATGTCCCTCGTGCGGTTCGATGCGAGCCAGCAGATCGCGCAAGGTTGCCTGCTCGGTCGCACTGAACCCTCGCATCATCCGACGCTCGTGCGCCGCGATCCGCGCCAGAGAAGCGTCAAGCGATGCGCTGCCCCGCGGCGTGATCTTGAGGAGGAACGCTCTCCGGTTGCGCGGGTCTGCCGCACGTTCGATCATGCCGGAATCGACCAGTTCGCCGATAAGCGACACCATGTTGGCGCTCTTGATGCCCAGCGCCCGGCCCACCGCTCCCTGATTGGTTCCCGGATTGGCAGCGACGATCGACAGGATCGCGATCAGCCCCTGGCGCATCCCCGACCCTTCGAACGCGGCCGCGAAATCTCCGGCGAAGGCGCCCGATGCTCGCCGGAGTTGGTAACCCACAAAGGGCGCAATCGCGCCAAGCAGGTCGTGCTGTTGACCCATGATCCTCGTCCGACGGGCGGATTGAGCCAGACGCTGCAACCCCCGAAGACGGTTCAATATCGTTGACAAAACATACTGTCTAGGATCATATCGATGCCGAGCCGCACAGCGGTCGATACAGAGAGGATGATCGCATGACAGGTTTCTCCCGGCGTTCGCATTTCCAGTGCCTTCACGTCGCCTGCAGCGCGCTGGCGATTTCGATGGCCGCGCCCGGCATTGCCTTCGCTCAGGATGCCGCGCCCCAGACGCTGGATGTCGAGACTGCTGAACAGGAAGGCAATGGCGACATCGTCGTTACCGGCAGCCGCCTGCGCGGTGTTGCGCCGGTGGGCTCTTCGGTCACCGTGCTCGGGCGCGAAGAGGTCGAGCTTTCCGGAGCCGTCACCACCGATCGCCTCATTCAGCAGTTGCCGCAGGTCTTCGACCTCGGTGTATCCGAAAATTCGCGCGGCCAGGGCGGCGGCAGCGGCAACATCACCTATGGCAACACGATCAACCTGCGCGGCATCGGCCCCTATGCGACGCTGATCCTGGTCGATGGTCATCGCGCAGTGAATAACAGCCGCGCGTTCGAGCCGTCGGTGATCCCGACTTTGGGCCTGGAGCGAGTGGAAGTCGTCGCGGACGGCGCATCGGCAATCTATGGATCGGATGCGATCGCCGGCGTGGTCAATCTCATCCCGCGGCGTAGCCTGGACGGCATCGAGGCCAGCGCACGCTACGGCGTCGGTGCCGATTTCGAGGAGTCACAGCTCGGCATCGCAATCGGCAAGACCTGGGACACCGGCCAGGCGATGGTCGCTTATGAGCGCGTCTACCGATCCAACCTTAGCGGCGACGACCGCGACTTCTTCCGTTCGGACCAGCGCGGCTTCGGCGGCAACAATTATCTGGTCACCCGCTGCGCGCCGGGCACGCTGCGCGCCGGCGGCGTCAGCTATGCGATGCCGGGATTGCTGACGGCGGCCAATGCCGGCTCGCTGGTTCCCGGTACCAGCAACAGCTGCGACGATCTGGTCGGCCAGGACCTGATCCCGCAACAGCACTATAATTCGGTCAACGGCACCTTCACTCAGGAGATCACGCCCTGGCTGACCTTCTTCGCCGATGGTTTCTACAGCAAACGCGAATATCAGCGGCTGCCGGCCTATTTCAGCTCGACCCTGACCGTGCCGCAGACCAACGCCTTCTTCGTCCGGCCCGCCGGCTTTACCGGCAGCAGCTACACGATCGACTATAATTTCATCAACGATCTGCCGCGCGACGTCTCGTTCGGATCGGCTACCAACTGGCAGATTACGCCGGGGCTGCGCGTCAAGCTGCCGGGCGATTGGCAGGTCGAAGCGCTGATGACCTATGGGAAGGGCAACGACCAGTCGGATCAGGTGCGCGGGCTCAACGCAACCGCACTCAACACCGCGCTGGCCAGCAGCAACCCGGCAACTGCGTTCGATCCGTACGGCAGCGGTCGCACGTCGGACGCGACGCTGCTCGCGATCAGCAACTTCGTGACGCTTTCGCCCACGCTCAACAAATTCATCGGCTACGAAGCGCGCATCAACGGCACGCTGTTCAGCCTCCCCGGCGGCGAAGTGAAGCTGGCAGCCGGCTATGAGGGCCAGGAGATCGACACCAGCCTGGGCAGCGCACGCGGCGCTGCCGGCACGCCGATCGTGTTCCGCAATTTCGACCGCCGGGTCGATTCGGGCTATGCCGAAATTCAGATTCCGATCTTCAGCGCGATGAACGCGACGCCAGGCCTTGAGCGGCTCGAGCTGAATCTCGCCGTGCGTCACGATCGGTACAGCGACGTCGGCAAGACGACCAATCCCAAGTTCGGCGTCAACTGGTCGCCGCTCCGCGGCCTGGTGTTGCGCGGCAGCTATGGCACCTCGTTCCGCGCACCGCTGATCTCGCAAATCTACGGCAATTCGAACAATCTGTTCGGCCAGACCTATCAGAACCCGGCGGGCGGCGCGCCGCTGACCGGTTTCGCCTTCTCGGGCGCGAACCTCGACCTCGCACCCGAAGAAGCGACGACCTGGTCGGTCGGCGGCGATTGGGACGTCACGCCGAACCTTCGAGTCAGCGCGACCTATTGGAACGTCGAATATATCAACCAGGTCGACAGCTATCTTGCCGATCTCGCGCTACTGACGCGCGAGTCCGAATTTGCGGGCACGGGCATCATCCTGCGCGGCACGCAGGCGCGCGATCGCGTGCTGGAGCTTCTGGCGCAGGGAGTGGTGCTGGCACGCGGGACCTTCCCGGGCGGCAATCCCAACAACGTCACGCTGTTCGTCGATGGCCGAAACAACAATCTGGGCCAGTCCAACACCAGCGGCATCGACGCGACGATCAACTGGCGCATCCCGACGGATACGCTCGGCACGTTCAACCTGAACGCCAGCGGCACCTATCTGACGAACTACAAGACCGCGGTCTCGCCGGCGGGAACCCCCGTCGATCGGCGCAACACGATCTTCAACCCGCTGACGTTCAAGGCGCGTGGCAGCATTGCGTGGCAGCTCGATGCCATGCTCGCGCAGGTCACCGTCACCCACGTCAATGGCTATCGCAACACCGCGATCACCCCGAACCAGCAGGTAACGAGCTTCACTCCGATCGATCTGATCCTGGGCTTCGATCTGGGCGAAATGGGCGCGCGCGGAATGTTCGACGGTATCAAGCTGGGCCTCGAGGTGCGCAACCTGCTCGACACCGGGCCCCCTTATGTGAACCTTGCGCCTGGGCTAAACGGCAATGGCGGCTATGATGCCACCGCCGCCAGCCCGATCGGGCGGGTGATGGCGGCCTCGATCCGCTTTTCGATGTGAGGAAGCCGGGGGCATTAAGCGCGTGCCCCCGCCCATCACCTGACGCTCAGCGGTGAAACACGTCGTACATCCGATCGAGCGACGCATCGAAGATCGGGCGATCCTCGGGACTGAGCTGGGCCAGGACTTCGGCCTCGACCACCTCCATGATCTGGAACAGCTGATCGAGAAATGCCTTCCCCTCCGGCAGCACGACCAGAGCGTGGCGGCGGCGATCGATGGTGGAGCGCTCGCGCCGCGCCCAGCCCCGCCGCTCGAGCTCGTCGACGATCTGCACCGTAATCGACTTGTCGAGGCCTACCGCGCTCGACAGTTCCTGCTGGGACAGGCCAGGATTGGCGTCGATCAACGCAAGCGAGGAAGAGAGACCGGAACGGATTCCGAAATGCGACGTAGCCGCGGAGAAATCCGCCGAAAGCTGGTTCTGGACGCGGCGCATGCGGAAACCGACATAGTCACCCAGCCTGCCCAGCTGCATCCTGCGCTCGCCGTCGCGCTCTGGCAACTTGGCGCCGCTTTGCTTCACCTGCATTCCCTCGAACGGAGCGATAGTATGAAAAATATACGGTTGAAATAATATACGGTTTCAATAATTGCTTTCATTAGACGGCCCGCTCCGAAGGCTGTCAATCCGAAGAGGTAAGGCGTGTCACTTCCCGTCACCGATGCCGCCCCGCCCGTGGGCGAAGAGAATGCCGCCAGCGGCATCGCGGGCAAAGCCGCTTTCTATATCGGATCGGCGGGGCTGCTGCTTGCCACCGCCGCGGATTCGATCGCGGTGCTCGGCCGTCACACCGGCTTCGCGCTGCTCGGATCGATCGAGATCGTCCAGGCGGCGATCGTATTCATCGCCGCGGCGTCGATGGTCAGCGTCACATTGGCGCACGGCCATGCCGCGGTGCATATTCTGACCGACCGCTTGCCCCCTGCCCGCCGCCAACGCCTTGCTCGCATAGCGGCGTTGCTCGGCACGCTCGCCGTGGGGCTGCTGATGGTCGGGTCGCTGATCCTGCTTTGCGATCTGTGGAACGCGCACGAGCGTTCCGAATTGCTCCACATCCCGTTGCGCTGGTTCAGGCTGCTCATGATCATCGCGCTCGGCATCGTGGCGATCCTGTTCCTCAAGGCGGCGTTCGCGCGCCGGCCGGTGGCGGAGGGCGGACATGACGCCTGAGCTGATCGGCTTCGCGGGCATATTGGGCCTGCTGTTCCTGCTCACCGTCGGCGTGCCGATCGGCGTCAGCCTGGCGCTGACCGGCGTGCTCGGCCTGATGGTGATGCTCTCGCCCGAGGCGGCGCTGGTGAAGGCAGGCGTCGTCGTGTTCGAAGTTGCCAACAAATACGAACTCGGGGTCCTGCCGCTGTTCCTGCTGATGGCGCATCTCTGCTTTGCCGCCGGAGCGAGCCGCGATTTCTTCGACGTCGCCGCGCGTTTCATCGGGCATCGCCGCGGCGGGCTCGCGCTCGCCTCGATCGCAGGTTGCGCGGGCTTCGGCGCGATCAGCGGATCAAGCCTCGCCACCGTCGCCACGGTCGGCTCGGCAGCACTGCCCGAGATGCGGCGCGCGGGCTACAATCCCGGCTTCGCCGCGGGAGCACTGGCCGCCGGCGGCACGCTCGGCGCGCTTATTCCGCCCTCGGGCGCGCTGATCGTGTTCGGCATCATCGCCGAAGTCTCGATCGGCCGGCTGTTCACCGCCGCGATCATCCCGGGCCTGAGCCAGGCGCTATTCTACATGGCGGCGATCGCGATCCTCTGCTGGTTCCGCCCCGAACTGGGCCCCAAGTCGGAGCGCGTCGGCTGGCGCGATCGGATGCGCGGGCTGCTCGGCATTCTCGATATCCTGCTGCTCGTCGTTTTCGTGATCGGCGGTCTGATGATCGGCTGGTTCACCCCCACCGAGGCAGCGTCGGTCGGCGTGCTCGCCGCCTTCGCGCTGATGGCCGTGCGCGGGGCATTCAACCGCGAGGCGATCGGCGGCGCCTTCGCCAAGACGCTGACGACCACGGGCATGATCTATCTGATCATCTTCGGCGCGATCCTGTTCGCCACCTTCATCAGCGTGACCGGCATCGCCGATCTCATGTCGAACACCGTGCGCGAGATGGACGCGAGCCCGGTGGTGGTCGTGATCGTCATAGCCTTGATGCTGCTGGTGCTGGGATCTTTCCTCGACGGCCTCGCGCTGATGCTGCTGACCACGCCCATTTTCCTGCCGATCGCGATGGAGCTGGGCTATAGCCCCATCTGGTTCGGTATCTTCCTGGTCCGCACGATGGAGATCGGCTTCGTCCACCCGCCGCTCGGCCTCAACGTCTATGTCATCCAGGCGATCGGCAAGGATATCCCGCTCGGGCAGATCTTCCGCGGCATCGTGCCCTTCCTGATCGCCGATTTCTTCCACTTGGCCATGCTGATCGCCTTCCCGGTGGTCACGCTGTGGCTCCCCAGCGTGATGGCGGGCTGACGATGCGACTTCCCAATATCCTCGCTAGCCTCTTCGCGCTCGCCCTCGCCGGCTGCAACGCCGCGCCGCCGTCGACGGCGGAGCATGTCCTGACCTATGCCAGCCCCTATCCCCCCACCCATCCGTTTGGCCTTGCCGATCAGGACTGGATGAAGTGGGTCGAGGCGAACAGCGGCGGTCGCATCGCCTTCCGGCCCTATTGGTCGGGCGCCTTGCTCTCGGCGGATATGAGCATGGAGGAGATCCGCCACGGCGTCGCCGATATCGGGCTGATCACGCCGATCTATGCCAAGGGCGGGGCGCATCTGCTGCGCGGTCAATCGGGCTTCTACGGTGGCATCAAGACGATCCCCGATCAGGTCGCGGTCTATGACTGCCTCGCCGCGCGCTTCCCGCAATATGGCAAGGAGACAGAGGGGCTGCACATCCTCGCGGTCCAGGGCGGCAATTTCCCCGGCGTGCTCACCCGCGACCGGCCGATCCGCAGCCTCGCCGACTTCAAGGGGCTCCGTTTGCGCTCGCAAAGCGACGCAGTCGACATCCTCAAGCAGCTCGGCGCCGATCCGGTCAACATGCCGATGGGCGAAGTCTATGCGGCGCTGGCCAAAGGCGTCATCGATGGCGTCGTCGCCCCCGCCGACACGATCCGCAGCCTCCACTTCGCCGAGGTCGCCAAGCATTTCACGACGATCCGCTTCAGCCGCGGCGCCTATCCGGCGCGGGCGATGTCGGACAAGGCATGGGATCGGCTGCCGCCCGATCTGCAGCAATTGCTGACCGTGGGGCGCAAGCAATGGGAAGCCGCGCTCAACCGCCAGTTGCTAAAGGCCGAGCAAGCAGGGATCGACTATGGCAAGAAAGAAGGCATCACCTTCAACGCAATCCCCGAGGCCGAACAGCGCCGTTTCGATGCGCTCTATAACCAGGACGCGCTCGGCCAGGCGCAGCGGCTCGCCAGCCTCGACATCGACGCGGTGCCGGTGTTCCGCGAAGCCCAGCGCCTGATCGCCAGCGGCGATATCCAGTGTGCGCCGGGAGCCGCGCGATGACCCTCCCCCTACAAGGCATCAAGGTCGCCGATTTCTCCTGGGTCGGCGCGGGCCCGCGCGCGACCAAGGATCTCGCAGACATGGGTGCTACCGTCATCAAGATCGAATCGCGCAAGCGGCTGGATCTCGGCCGCATGTCGCCGCCCTTCGCCGGCGGCGTGCGCGATCCCGATGCGTCGCTGTTCTTCGGCATCACCAACACCAGCAAGATGGGGGTGACGATCAATCTCTCCGATCCGCGCGGAGTCGAAGTGGCGAAGAAGCTGGTCGCCTGGGCGGACGTGGTCGTCGAGAATTTCAGCCATGGCTATATGGAGCGGATCGGGCTTTCGTTCGACACGCTGAAGGCGATCAATCCCGCGATCATCCAGATCAGCGTGAGCGTCGCCGGCCGATCGGGGCCGCTCGGCACGATGCGCGGCTATGGCAATTCGGCGGGTGCGCTGTCGGGCATGGCGGCGCTTTCGGGCTGGCCCGACCGCGATCCGCACATGGCGCCCTTCGCTTATGGCGACGTCGTCGCGCCGATGTTCGCGACCGTCGCGACGCTCGCCGCGCTCGAGCATCGCCGCCAGACCGGCGAGGGCCAGCATATCGACATCAGCCAGACCGAGCCGTTGATCCATGTGATGGCCGATCAGTTCGCCAGTGCGCAGGCCGGGAATGGCGGAAAGCCAGGCAATCGCTCGGCCGGCCATGCCCCGCACGGCGCCTTTCCGGCGCGCGGGCACGACCAGTGGATCGCGATCGTCGCGCGCTCGGACGCCGAATGGGAGATCCTTGCGGAGACGGCAGGCATCGCCGACCCGCACTTCGCCACGCTCGAAGGCCGCAAGGCGAATGAAGACGCGCTCGACGCGGCTTTGTCCGAATGGACGCGCCATCAGGACAAGCATGCGCTCGCAGATCGCCTGACCGCGCTCGGCATTCCCGCCGAGGCCGTCAACGACGGCCGCGACGTCTTCACCGATCCCGAACTGGCGGAACGCGGCCATTATCGGCCGATCACCCATTCGAAGATCGGCACCTGCGACATGCCCGCGCCACCGCTGCGCTTTTCCGAAAGCGCAATCCGTGTCACCGCGCCGCCGAACCTGGGTGAGCATAATCATGCAATCTTCGTCGATCTGCTCGGCATGAGCGAGGCCGAAGTCGCCGAGCTGACCCAGGCAGGAGCGCTCGCATGACGCCGCTTCTCGCACATCTCACGGTTGTCGACCTTACCGACGGCATGGGCGAAATCGCCGGGCGGATGCTCGCCGAACTCGGCGCACGCGTCGTCCGCGCCGAGCCCGGCCACCCCGCCTGGAGCGAAGGCAAGACGCTGGGCGACGCGCAAGCCCTGCTCGCCACGGCAGACATCCTTGTCCGCAATCCGGGACTCGATCATGCGGCGCTGGCTGCCGCCAATCCGGCGCTGATCGACGTGGTCGTCGCCCCCTTCCTTCCAGATGGCCCGCTCGGCGAGCGCCCGGCCAGCGATCTCACGCTGATGGCGCGCTCGGGGCTGATGACGATCATCGGCGATCCCGATCGCGCGCCGCTCACGCTGCCGGGCGAGCAGGCCTATGCGCTCGCCGGGATCCAGGCGGTCACCGCCGCGCTGACCGCGCTCTATGCGCGCGCTACCAGCGGTCAAGGCCAGCTGGTGGAAGTGTCGGCCTATCAGTCCGCGGTGCTCGCCAATTATCGCGAGCCGCTGACCTGGCAATGGACCGGCCGGATCGGCAATCGCACCGGCAATCTGCTGATCCGCGGCAAGTCCGGCGTGCGCCAGATCTGGCCGTGCGCCGACGGCTTCGTCACCTGGGCATTGGTCGACAACCAGCCGATGATGCGCGGCATGGTCAAGGCGATGGGCGACGCCGCCGGGCCGCTCGCCGAGGTCGACTGGGACGCGATCCTGGTCGCCGACATCCCCCGGGAAACGCTGATCGAATGGGAGAATGTCGTCGAGGCCTTCTTCCTGCGCCACACGCGCGCGGAGCTCGGCGCGATGTCGCAGCAAGCGGGGCTTGGGCTATCGTGGATCGATACGCCGCAGGACGCGCTCGACAGTCCCCACCTTGCCGCACGCGGCTTCTGGCGCGAGGTGGACGGCGTGAAGCTGCCGGGGCCGCTCTGGGTCTCGTCGCTCGACCAGGGGGACGGCGCATGAGCGCGCTTGCAGGCCTCAAGGTGGTCGACTTCAGCAAATTCCTCCCCGGGCCCTATTGCACCTGGCTGCTCGCAGATCTCGGCGCCGAGGTCATCCGGATCGAAAATCCGCGCGAGCTGGGCAAGCAACGGAAAGTGTTCGGCTGGGACAAGCTTTCGGACGAGGAGAATGCCAGGCTGCGTGCGCACGACATTTTCGCGCGCGGCAAGAAAAGCGTGCTGATCGATCCGGGCTCGGACGATGGCCGCGCGGCGATCCACAAGCTGATCGAAAGCGCCGACATCCTCGTCGAGGATTACCGCCCCGGCGTGATGGCCAGCATGGGCTATGGCTGGCCCGAAATGACCGCGCTCAATCCGCGCCTGATCTATTGCTCGGTCACGCTGTGCGGCCAGACCGGCCCCTATGCGCGCAAGCCCGGCCACGATCCGGTGGCGCTGGCAATCGCCGGCGCGCTGTCGCGGATTGGCGACCACCCCGATCGCCCCGCCTTCCCCGGCGTTCCCGTCGCCGATCTGCTCAGCGGCTCGAACGCCGTGATCGGCGTGCTGGCGGCAGTGATCGCGCGCGCCACCACTGGCAAGGGCCAGCAGGTCGATATCGCGATGTCGGACAGCTCGCTGGCGCTGATCGCCAACATCCTTTCGCGCAATCCCGATGTCGCGAAGGCGCCGCCCAAGGGCATGCACCGCGCCGATAGCGGCATCTGGGCCTGCGCCGACGGACTATATCTGGTCACCACTGACATGGAGCCGCGCTACTGGCGGATCTTTGTCGAGACGATCGGCCTGTCCGAGCTCGCCGACCGGCAGATGGACCGCGCCGGATGGCCAGCGATGAAGGAACGGATCGCCGCCGTGATTGAAACCAAGCCACGTGCGGAATGGCTCGCCATCCTTGAGGCCGCCGGCACCCAGTTCGCGCCGGTGCTGACCGTGGCCGAGGCGCTCGACGATCCGCACAATCACGCGCGCGGCATGGTGCTGGACCTGCCCGCCCCCGGCGGCACCGTCCGCCACACCGGCTGCCCGATCAAACTCTCCGACACCCCCGCCGCCGTCACCGACGCTGCCCGTCCCGCCGGGGCGGACACGGCGGCGGTGCTGGCGACCCTTGGCTATGACGATGCGCAGATTGCCGCGCTTGAAGGAAAAATACAGTGACCGACATCACCCGTGACCGCCCGCTCGAAGGGCTGCGCGTCATCGATCTCACCCGCGCGCTGGCCGGCCCCTATGCCACGCTGCTGCTCGCCGGGCTCGGCGCCGAAGTCATCAAGGTCGAGGACCCCAAGGGCGGCGACCTGGCGCGCGACAACAGCCCCTATGTCGGCCGCGACGGGATCACCGTCGATCGCCGCCACGACGACGACGTCTCGATCAGCCACCTGACGCGCGCCCGCGGCAAGCTGGGCGTCACGCTGAACCTCAAGCAGCCCGAGGCGCGCGAGGTGTTCCTCGATCTCGTCCGCACCGCCGACATCGTTGTCGAGAATTTCACCGCCGGCACCGCCGACCGCCTCGGCGTCGGCTATGAAGCGGCGAAAGCCGTCAATCCGCGGCTGATCTATTGCTCGCTCTCCGGCTTCGGCGCGACCGCGCCCGAGGGCGGCAAGGCGATGGACATCATCATCCAGGCATTGTCGGGCGCGATGTTCGCGAGCGGCGGGCCGGGCGAGCCGCCGGTCCGCATCGGCATCCCGATCGCCGACATGCTCGCGCCGGTCTTCTCGGTGATCGGCATCCTCTCCGCGCTCGAACAGCGCCACCGCACCGGCATCGGCCAGCATATCGACGTATCGATGCTCGGCGCGCTCACCAGCTTCGTCGCGATCGAGAATTGGTCGGCGATGGCGGCGGCAGGGATGCAGGCGCGCACCGGCCTCACCGTCCAGCGCCTCTCGCCGTTCGGCGTGTTCGAATGCGCCGACGGCTATATCGCCCTGGTCGCGGTGCATGAGAAGCTGGCGCTCGGCCTGTTCCGCGCGATGGGACAGCCCGAACTCTCGAGCGACCCGCGCTTCGCCAGCCGCGACACCCGCGTAGCCAATGCCGCGGTGCTCGAGGCGACGATCAACGCCTGGTCGCGCAATCTGCCGGTGGCGGCCGTCGTCGCGGCGCTGGAGGCGGAGGGCGTGCCCGTCGCCCCCGTCCGCCATCCCGAGGATGCGCTGCTCGACGATCGCGTGATCAGCCGGCACGAGGCGGTGCCGGTGACGCACCCGAACTACAGCTCGGCGGTCGATCTGCGCACGGCGGGCATCCCGATCGTCTTTTCCGGCGCCGACACCGGTTTCGACGATGTCATGCCTATCAAGGTCGGCGAGCATAACGATCGCGTGCTGGGCGACGCGCTTGGTTACTCCGCCGAACGCATTGCCGAGCTGCGCGCAAAGGGCGTGATCTGATGACCGATGCGGCAGCGCGCCTGATCGCGGCCTGCGACGATCCCGGCGCCGTCGCCGATCGCCTGCGCGGCGAAGGCGCGCGGGTCATCCGCGTGCTCGGCCAGGACGCACCCTATGCGCTGCTGCGCGCCGCCGGCTTCGCGCCGGTGCGAATGGTTCCCCGTCCCGGCCCGACGCCTGACGCCG
Source organism: Sphingomonas sp. M1-B02 (assembly GCF_026167525.1). Taxonomy (NCBI): domain Bacteria; kingdom Pseudomonadati; phylum Pseudomonadota; class Alphaproteobacteria; order Sphingomonadales; family Sphingomonadaceae; genus Sphingomonas; species Sphingomonas sp. M1-B02. The sequence continues at coordinate 823,102 of NZ_CP110679.1, forward strand.
ATCTGCTCGCCGGAGACGGCACGCTCTCGCACCGCGGACGATCGCTGCTGCAACAGATCGTCGCCGACAGCAGCGGCGACGCCTTGCTCTTCACCCACGCCGACAGCGAGCTCCCCCAGCTGTTCGCCGCGGTGCGCGAACTGCTCCGCACCGGCGACATGCCGCCGCGCCCGGTCCATATGCTCGATTTGCTGCATCTGCCGCGCGAATCCAGCCGCACGTACAACCAGGGCCGGATCGCGGCGCTGGTCGAGTGGCTTAGCCACAACTATCCTCCCCGGCACGGGGAGGGGGACCATGCGCAGCATGGTGGAGGGGGCGCGCCACAGGCGGCGGGGCCCGCGGATAGCCCCCTCCGTCAGCCTTCGGCTGCCACCTCCCCGTTCCGGGGAGGATCGAGTGATGCCCTCGCCACAACCACCGACGAAGAGCGCACCCGCCCCGCCGCCATCGCCCACCTCACCGGCACGCTGCGCATCGCCGCCATCGCCGCGGCCCACGCCCTGCCCCCGACGGAATGGCGGGACCTGGTCGCCGCGGCCACAAGCGACAGCGAAGGCACCCCGGTCTTCGTCCTCGGCTCGGCCCATTATTCGACCGCCCGCCAGCGCGAGCTTGCGACGCGCGGCCTCCGCATGATCGGCGACGATCAGGAATGGGGCGATCCGCTGGTCGATGCCTGGGGCAATACCCCCGACACGCCGGAAGGCTTCGCCGAGCCCGCGCGCCTGACTCCACGAATGCTCGCCCCCGCCCCCGCGCGGCTGGAGCATATCGTCGCCCGGATGGAAAAGCTGGGCACAACCCACGCTATCATCGTCGAATCCGATCGCGATGAGGCGACAGCTTGGGATGCGGGCTGGTTCGAGCGCGAACTCGGCGCGCGCGGCATCACCGTCGAGCGGATCGGCGCCCCCGCCCCCCTCCCCGCCGCCGACAAGGGCCCGGCACCTGCCCGCAAGCCGAGCGACGGCCGCCGTAGCCGCAAATCGCTCGCCTCGCTCGCCGGCTTCGGCGCGTTCCAGCGCGACTGGTTCCAGGGCCTGCGCGCGCAGGTAGACGGCGGCGCGCCGCTTGCCGTCGTCAACGCCAACAGCCCGCAGGAAATCCTGCGCGCGATGGACGTGCCGTTCGTGGTCAACCAATGGTGGGCGTCTATCGCCGCCGCCAAGCAGCAGTCGCCGCGCTATTTCCAGCTGCTGCGCGATCACGGCTATCCCAGCGACGCCGAGGCCTATAGCTCGCAAGGCCTCGCCGCCGCCTTCGATACCGACGCGGAACAGGCACCCTGGGGCGGCCTCCCCCGCCCGGCTTATGTCCAGGCAGTGCTCGGCACCGATGCCACCCCAAGGATCTTCGAACATTGGGCGCGCGAGACCGGCGCCGACCTGTTCCTGTTCGAGCGCAGCATCGAAAGCCGCCTCGAAATCCCGCTCGATTGGTGGGACAGCCTGCAGGACCGCTGGGACGAGGTCATCGAGCCGCACCGGATCGCGCTGATGGTCGAGGAACTGCAGGCGATGGTCGCGCAGATCGAAGCGACCAGCGACCGCCGCTTCGACCCCGTAAAGTTCGCCGAGATCATGGATCTGGTGAACGAGCAGGAGGATTATTACCGCAAGACCCGCGACCTGATCGCCGGCTCCTCCCCCGTGCCCGTATCGGTCGCCGATACGATGCCCGCGACGATGGTCCCGCAATGGCATCGCGGCACCGTCTGGGCGCGCGACGCCGCACGCGATTTCTACGAGGAAGTGCGCGACCGCCACGAGAAGGGCGAAGCCGCCTGCCTGGGCGAGAAGCTTCGCCTGATGTGGGTCGGCCGCGGCATGTGGAGCGACATGGGCTTCTACCAGCGCTGGGAGGAAAGCCACGGCGCGGTGTTCGTCTGGTCGATGTATCTCGCGCTCGCCGCCGACGGCTATATCCGCCGCACGAACGCGGGGCAGGACCCGATGCGTGCGCTCGCCGCGCGCTTCGTGACGATGGGCGACGAATTGCGCATGCCCAGCTGGGCGGGCGCCTGGCATGTCCGCGAGGCTGAGAGCCATGCGGTGGACGGCGCCGTGGCGCTGTCCGATGCCGATCCCTTCGTGTTGCGCGCATTGCGCCGAGCGGGGGTTCCCGTGCTATCGCTCGATCTCGACAATTATAATCGCGAAGCCAGCGACGAAGATGCCGTGGATCGCCAGATCGCGGCCTTCCTGGAGGGCCCGGCAACCGATTACGCGAAGCGGCGGGGCTAAGGCTCGATCGGTTTCGCCGCGCCAGCCCAGAGGTGGCGTGCGGCGAGCGCGAGCAGCACGAGCACCCCGATCGCCGCCAGCTCGACTGCGACCGAGGGCGCGATCCGGACCGCCAGCGTCGAAATCAGCGCCGCGCCGCCCATCTGCATCGTGCCGAACAGGCTCGTGGCGGTGCTGGCGCGCTCGCGCTGCCGCTCGATCGCCTCGGCGAGCAAGGAGGGTCCGGTGAGCCCGGCACCGAGGGCGATCAGGCTCATCGCCACGAACAGGCCGATCGGATCGGCGCCCGTCGCGGCGATCAGGATCACCGTCACCGCCCCCGCCGCTAGCGCCGTGGACCCCAGCATGCGCAGCCGTGCCGGCCAGTGCCGCAGGATGATCGGCACAGTCAGCGTCCCGCCGATGATCGCGCAGGCCACGCCCGAGTAGAACAGGCCCGCCTGGGCCGACGTAGCGCCGGCTGCGGCAAGGATGAAAGGCGAAACGGCAAGAAACAGGTAGAAGCCCCCGCTGATCAACGCATTGGCGAAGGCGAGCGGGAGATAACCGCTGTGCAGCGCGACCTGGGCGTAAGTGCGAACCAGCCGGCCGGGGTGAAGCGGCTTGCCGTCGCCCGGTCGGGTTTCCGGTAGCATGCGGAGCGCGAGGACGCCGCCCAGCAAGGTCAGCGCCGCGAGGATCCAGAACAGCGAACGCCAGCCGCCCAATCCTGCCAGCACCCCGCCGATCGCGGGGGCGAGCGCCGGCGAGATCAGCGTGACGCTGGTCAGCACGGCAAGCGGCGCCGCGGCCTGTCCGACCGGCGCCTTGTCGGTGGCCATAGCCCGGCCCGACACCAAGGACGAAGATGCGCCGATCGCCTGGACCACGCGCCCCACCAGCATCGTCCCGAGACCCCCGGCGAAAGCGCAGATCAGCGTGCCGACGAAGAAAATCACGATCCCGGCCAGCAGGACGGGGCGTCGGCCATGACGGTCCGCAATCGGAGCCCAGATCAACTGGCCGAGCGCCAGCCCTATCAGATAGAGCGAGATGATCAGCTGCCCGCCCGATGGCGTCGCGCCGATGCCCGCAGCCAGCATCGGCAGCGCGGGCACGATGATCTGGATGGCGAGCGAACCAAGCGCGATGATCGCCCCCAGCAACACCAGACGTCCCGTCGCCGCGCTAAGCCTCATGATAACGCGGCACTCGTTCGGCTCCCCAGATCGTAGCGGTGTTCACTGCCGCCCACCGCGACCGAACAAGCTCTATGCCGGCGCGAAGCGACGCGTCTCAGCCACGTTTATCCATGCGGAGCACGCGCAACAAGCTGGCATCGGTCTCGCAGGCATAGGAGCCGGCATCATCCACAGGGCCGCGACCGTCGTAGCGCGCAGCCTTCGGAAACGGGCATAGCGTGCGGGTGAAACGGACCTGGTCGCCCTCCAACTTGGTCGCGGTCAGCCGCTCGGGCACCCTGCCCTGCTCGACCCAGCGGATCAGCGCCCAGAGTATGTCGCGTTCGGGATCCCCGGGCGTGGTCGGATGGCCCGAACCGCCGAACATGCCGGCGCCCGGCCCGCCGCCACAATGATAGGTGCCGGGGGCCATGAAAAGCCGCACTGATTGGTCTAATTCTCGATGCGCGCGCTTCAGGCTGGCATAATAAGCCAACGTCGGGCCGGCATTCGTCGAGGGATCGGCCCAGCCCTGGTAGAGGATGGCCTTGCCGCCCGCCTTCAGGAAGGGCTGTATCGCAACCTTGTCCGCGCGAAGCTCGGGCATCGCGCGGTTCGCGGCCTCCAGATCGGCGGTTCGGCGAAAGCTGTCCTCCTTCCAGTTCGCATCGTTATGCACGCCGTCCGCCCACATTGCGCGCAGCAGCGGCGACGGCGGACCGGGACGCGTGCGCACGCCGGGATAGAGGCCCCAGTCCATCGCCTTGCCTTTCTCGTCGGGCATCGGGCTGACGATCGCATGGAGCATGGCGAGCTTGGGGCTGGTGAGGCAATCCGACGTCTGGCCGGGTTTGCATGCGAGCGTCTGGACCTTGAAGGAGCAGCGCAGCGGATTCTCCACCACGCCATCCTCGACGCCGTCGATCCGGTCGCATGCGTCGGTCGCCTTGCGTTCGTACAACGCCCAGTCGGCGTCGGTCAGCGCGCCCGCAGGGTTGTGCTTCTGGAGCAGTGCGCCCCACATCATCCGCACCGACTGCAGCGGCATATAGGGCCCCGGCGCGCCGGCGATCACGCCGTCATAGTCGCCGGGGTAATTCTGCATTTCCTTCAGCGCCTGGCGCCCGCCGCCCGAACAGCCGGTGAAATAGCTGCGATCGACCGCGCGGCCGTAAAATTTGGCCGACAGCGCCTTGGCGGCGACGGCAGTCAGGTGCACGGCGCGATGCTCGTAATCCACCCGCGCCTTGGCATCCGCCATCCAGCGAGGCTGGCCCGCCTTGTGCCCGCTGTCGGTCGTCACCGTCGCGAAACCCTCGGCCACGCGCCGGCTCATGTCGCTATAGTTGAAGACGCCCGCATCGCCGCCTACGCCCGCGCCCAGCAGCCGCCCGTTCCAGTCGGCGGGCAGCCAGAGCTCGAAGCCGATATTCGCTTCGATCGTCCCTTCCACCCGGCACAGCTTCACGCTGACCGGCACAGGACGGTAGAAGCTTTGCGTCTCCGGCGCCCAATTGGGGGCCGGCGTGACCATGGTCGCGGCGGTAACGGACACTCCGCCCGGATGCGCGCCCATCAGGGACGCGCATCCGGCAAGCGCGACGGCGAGCATCGCCGGCATCAGAACTTCACATTTGCCGTGATCGCGAAGAGCCGCGGGATCGGGTTCGCCGCCTGGGGGTCAAAACCGTTGGTCGTGTCGACGAAGGGCGGATCCTCGTTGAACAGGTTTCGCACGTCGAACGACAGGTTGATCCGATCCGTGAAATCGTAGCCGATCAGCAAATCGAACGTGTCGTAATTGCTGACGTCACGCACGACGGTCGAGGTGGTATTGGTATAGCCGTTGAGGTGGTTCCAGGTCAGCCGCGTCTTGAGCCCACCGACCCTTGCGCCGATATCCGCCTGAGTACGGAATTTCTGGATGAAGCCGATCGTGTCGAGTACGTCGACCAGCCCCGATCCGGGAACCGCCTCGAACAGATAATCGAGGACATAGGTGCCCTGGACCCCTGCATCGAGGGCTACTCCTCCCCAGTCCCAGCGATAGGCGGCGGTGAAGTCCAGCCCACGCAGCAGCGAGGTGCCGAGATTCTGGCGCCGTCCGTCGGCGATGAAGGTAACCAGCGACTGGTTGATCGCAGCGTTGAGCGGAAGGCCCGAATTGACCAGCGCGCTGACTTCGGCCGCGGTCGGGTTGAACTGGACGAACTGGCTGTAGATCGGGTTGGTCAGCAGGCCGGGGGTACCGCGCAGCGCCTGGATCTGGTCGGTATAGTCGATCCGGAAATAGTTCAGCGACGCATTCAAACCGGGAATGGCGGTCGGCGCGACATCGACCCCGAACGACCAGGTCGTCGCCTTCTCCGGAGCGAGGCCGGGATTGCCGCCGGCAATGCCGATACCGATCAGATTGCCGTTGGGCCCGGGCAACGTATCGAAATACAGCCCGGCGCCGCCGCCGACGGTCGAGACCTCGCTGAAGGTCGGGGCGCGGAACGACGTCCCGAACGTGCCCTTGAAGGTCAGCCCCAGCCATGGCGCGTAGGTGATGCCCACCTTCGGATTGGTGGTGCTGCCGAAGTCGCTATAATGCTCGTAGCGCCCGGCAATGCTGAGCGACAGGCGCTCGAGCCCCGATGAGGCGTTGCCCGCGCCGACCAGCGGAATGAACAACTCGGCGAACACTGCATCGACGTTGCGGCTGCCGTCGCTGGCGGTGCGCGCCTGCGTGGCGGCCTGGCCCTGGAGCAGCGAGGTATAGGTATATTCTACACGGTGCTCGCCGCCCAGCGCGATCCGAACGCGCCCGCCCGGCATCTCGAACAGCGAGCCGTCCATCTGTGCGTTGAGTACCTCGAGCCGCGTACGGCCCTCGATCACGAAGAAATTGTCGGTGATCCGGGCAAGCGTCGCGGGGTTGTTGGACCCGCCGAAGACGTTGAGCGCGGTCGCCGGGTTGGTATCGGCCAGCGCGGCCGCCAGAGCAGCGGCATTGACGCCCGAGCGCCGCCGATCGGCGACTTCCTCGGACTTGCCGTAGGCGTAATAAGCGGTGCCCTGGAAATCGCCGAACAGATCGGCCTCGACGCCGGCGGCGACGTTCCAGGTGCTCGACCAATAGGGGTTGAGCAGCGGCCCCGTGTCGGCGAGGAAATTGGTCTGCACGGTCACCGATGTCGCACCTGCGACCGGCGATACGAAGAACGGGTTGGTTCTCGGCACGGTGGCGTTGACCGTCGGGTTGAACAGCAGCGTGCCGCTGCGGCGCGAATAATAGCCGTCGGCGAAGATGCGGATGCCGCCGGTGATCTCGTGGCTCGCCGCGGCGACACCGCTCCACCGTTCCTGGTCGGGGATGACCTGCGCGATATCGTTGAACTCGCACTGGTTGCGCGTGCCGGCGACGAGGCTTCCGATATTGCCGCCCGTCACTCCGCCCTGCGGGATGGCATAGTTGACGCCGCCGGCAACCAGCGTGCCCGGCGCGCAGTTGGTGCCGCGCAGATCCCGTCCGCCCCGTGCGCGATTGTCCGATGTGTAGAAGTCGAGCTCGGAGCCGAACAGATTGTTGTTCTTGGCATATTCGCCCGCGGCCATGATCCAGCCGCCGTCCCATTTGTGGCCGACGAGCAAGGCCGCCTGCGCCTCATAATAGTCGCCTTCGGTCATGCCGTAGCGACCGCGCGCCTCGATGCCCGAGAAATCCTTGCGCAGGATTAGGTTGACCACCCCCGCGACCGCATCCGAACCGTAAACCGCGGAGGTGCCGTCGGCGACGACCTCGATCCGGCCCAGCGCGATCGACGGGATGGCCGAGGGATCGGTGAACTGGCCCTGCGTACCCTGCGGCGGCAGGCGCTTACCGTCATAGAGCAACAGCGTGGCGTTGGTCGAAAGCCCGCGCAGATTGATGCCCGCGCCGCGCGTCGCGTTCGCCGCGCCGTTCTGGGCAGTGCCGCCCGCGCGGTTGGCGCCGAGCGACACGACCTGCGGCACGCGGCGCAGGATGTCGTTGGTCGAGGTGACCGGCTCTTCCATGATCTGTTCGGAGTCGATCGCGATGACCGCCGAGCCGACCGGATCGATCCCGCGTATGCGGCTGCCGGTGACGATGATCGCCTGCTCTTCCGCCTCGGTCACGGGAGCGGGGGACGTGGCGTCCTGCGCCAGTGCAGGCGTCGATAGAGCAAGTGCGAGCGCGCCGATGGCCGTGCGGCCGAGCAGATCGGCCGTGCGCCGGTTGACGATGATATCCATTCTTCCCTCCTCTTCATGTTTTCCGCATGTCCCTGCGGTTCGATCGCTGTTGTCGTGGTTCAGATCGTCTCGGCGCGCGCCGCGCGGGCGGGACGGTCGGCAAAGCGGGGTGCAAGCGAAAGCAGCACGATGGCGCCGATCAGGATGCCGGCGCCGACCAGCTCCGCCGGACGCGGGTGCGGCAGCCCCCACACCCAGGCGAGGATCAACGCGCCGCCGACACCCGCAACCAGGCTCGCGGCGCGCTCGAGCGGCACGCAATAGGCATTCTCGCGGGGATCGAGCAGGATGATGATCGCGAATACCGAGACGATGGTGAGCGTCACGCCGATGCCGAACAGCGGCAGGATCACCGGATCGGTCCACACCGAAAGGAAGCCCCAGCCGAGCGCGCCCGACTGGCTGCCGATCCCCGACGCGGAAACCGCGGCAAGGAGCGCCACCGAAAGCGGCAACGCGAACACCTTCTCCTCGACGAAATACTGGCGGATCGAGGCCGGATCGCCGCTCTTCGATACCTTGGTCATGACCAGCAGGCGGACAAAGTAGCCGATCGTGTAGAGCACCACCGTCAGGATCGCGAGTGGCGGCAGATACAGGCCGCCGCGATCGGCCAGGGTGATGACCATCGCGATCAGCACCATCACCAGCGCCGTCCAGCTCCACCAGCGCACCCGGCGCCCGAAGATCAGGTCGACGATCGGCGCGATCAGCAGGATATCGCCCCGCATCAGCAGCTGGATGAAGGGGATGCTGACGCCTTCGAAAGTGAAGGACAAAGGCACCGTGAACAGGACCAGCGCAGTGCCCAGCCCCGAATAGAAAGTATATTTGGTCGGCACCGGGATGCGGCGCCCGAGCACCATCACGCCATGCGCATCCTTGTGCCAGCCCGACCACCAGATGAAGAGATAGGTCAGCACCAGGCTGATGATCAGCGAGGCCGGCAGCGTCTCCAGTCCGGTCAGCGGGCGGCCCAGGCCGGGGTGCACGGTGCTCGTCACCAGCTTGGTGATGATTACGTTGGGCAGATAGGCGATCAGATAGAGGAAGACATAGCCTTCGAGCGGGAAGGCAGACGCGCCGCTCTTGTTGGCGGCGCTCATGCCGCCGCTTCCATGACCACCATTTCGCTCTCCACGCGATAGCGGGCGTTGAGCCCTGCTTCTAGAGTGACGGCCGCCACATAGTCGACGACCTCGGCATGACGTTCGCTGCCCGGCGCGACGAAGCGCGGCACGGCGTCCCGATCGATGTAGAGGGGCAGGAAGCCCGATCGGACGATCCGGCCGCCGGCAATCTCAAGCCGCGCGACCATCGAGAGGCGCGATGCCTTGGGAAAATTGTAGAGGCTTTCGAAATCGGGCTCCCATTCCTCGGCGAGCACGCGGATCTCGTTGAAGCTCTTCGACGCGGCGTGGATCGGGTCCATGCGGAGATCGGTCGCGAAATTGCACAGCGAATAGAAAACGGGCTTGCCGTCCACGATCTCGCAGCCCTTCAGGATGTGGGCATGCCCGCCGAGGATGGCGTCGGCACCGGCGGCGATGGCGGCGCGGGCGACGTCGCGCTGATAGTCGGCGATCGACGCGCGGACGAAGTGTATGCCCCAATGCTGCGAGACCACGACCACGTCCGCTTGCGCCTTGGCCGCGCGGATATCGGCTTCCATCGCCGCCAGGTCCTCGCGATGCGGATAGGTGTGGATGCGCGCCGGCGTGCCGGGCTGATCGTGCTCGATCTGTTCATAGACCGTGAAGGCGCGCATCGGCGTGCAGCCCGGGCGGCGTTCGTCGGCCCAATAACCGTGCGGCAGGATGCTGCAATAAGCGAGGATGGCGACTTTCGTCCCGTCGCCGAGCGTGAATAAGACGGGCTTGCGCGCCTCGGCGAGGTTCGCGCCTGCACCGACGGTCTTGACCCCGGCCGCCTGCAGGTTCGCCTCGGTCTCCAAGAAAGCGTCATTGCCCCAGTCGAGGACATGGTTGCCGGCGAGCGACACAATGTCGAAGCCGGCGCGGCGCAGCGCCCCCGCGCCATCGGGGCGGGCCAGGACGGCATGGCGCGCCTGCGGCAAGCGCACGCCCCTTTCGGCAAAGCTGGTCTCGATCTGGCCGAAGCTGATGTCTGCCGCGCGCAGCACGTCGCGCGTATCGACGAAGCTCTCGTCATAATCGTCGCGATCCATAGCGAGATCGCCGACGGCGAGAAAGACGTGGCTCATGCCTCCGCCGCCTCGAAGGCGATCGGGGCGGTGAGCGCGCCGATCTCGGGGAAGCGGGTCGGGCGCGGCTCTCCGGTCAGGGTGAAGCCGGACGCCGCGGCAAGCAGTTCCTCGACCGCGACGACGAGCTCGAGCTTGGCGAGCCCGGCGCCGAGACAGGTGTGCGGACCGCGGCCGAAGGCGAGCGAATCCTTCATGTTGGGCCGGTCGAGCCGGAAACTATCCGGATCATCGAACACATCGGCGTCGCGATTGGCCGAGGCATAGACCAGCGCGATCGGCTCGCCGGCGGGGATCGGGCAACCACGGACGGTGACATCCTCGACCGCGGTACGGGCAAAGCCGCGATAGGGCGTGTAGAGCCGCAGGAATTCATCGACCGCGGCGGGCACCAGCGACGGATCGGCGCGAAGCCGGGACTGGAGCGCGCGGTCGCGGCTGAGATGCACCGCGATCGACCCGATCAGCACGCCGGGCGCGATGATGCCGACGACCAGAACCTGACGGATCGTGCCGACGATCAACTCCTCGGGGAGCGGCTCGCCATCGACGCGCACCGCAAGCAGCGCGCTCGTCGCATCCTCATCCTCGGGCATCGGGTTGGCGCGTCGATCCGCGACGATGCCGCGCGCCATGTCGTAGAGGACGAGGCTCGATTCCTTGGTCGACTCCATGTCGGCCGATTGGACCGCGATATTGTAGCGCTGGCCCACCCGCGTGAGCTCGGCAACCGCATCCTCGGACAGATTCATCCAGTGCGCGAAGGTCGCGATCGGCATATGCGCCGAATAATCGGCGACCGCGTCGCCGCCGCCATTGGCCACCATCTTCGCCAGAAGATCGCGGCAGATCGAGCGAATGATCGGCTCGAGCCGGGCGATACTCCGCTCGGTGAACAGCGGCGCAAGCGCACGGCGATAGGGCGTGTGCTCGGGCGGATCGAGATGCAGCGGCGGGCGTCGCCCGGTGAACGCGACCTTGGGGATCACATTCTGCTTGGAGGTGATGAAGGTTTTCCAGTCGCTCGCCGCGGCCGCGACATCGGCATGCTTCATTAGCGCCCAGAAGCCGCCCCAGGCATCGCTATGCGCCACGGGACACCGCTCGCGCAGCCGCGCATATTCGGCATTTGCGCTGCCAAAGGTCTCGGGCGCCAGGGGATCAAAGTCATGCGACATAACAATATTGGTACTGCGCAGTGCAAGCGCTTGCAAGCCACTTTTGCGTTCTGGCGCGGTCGGTCCATTTCGGCCATAGGGTGGCCATGGCTGCCCGCGCACCCCGCCTGGACGATGTCGCCGCCCACGCCGGCGTTTCCGCGGCGACGGTCTCGCGCTTCCTCAACAACCCCGAAGTGGTCGCGGAGGCGACAGCCGAGCGTATCCGAACGGCGATCGCGGCGACCAGCTATGTGCCCAACATGACCGCCGGTGCACTGGCGGGCAGTCGCTCGCGGTTAATCGCGGCCCTCGTGCCGGACATCGCTGCATCGATCTTCAACGATACGGTCGAGGCGATGATCGAGGAACTGGCGAGCGACGGCAACAGCGTCGTGCTGGCGCTCACCGGCTCCGACAATGGCCGGCTCGAGGCTGAAATCAACATGGCGCTGGCTCGGCGCGTCGATGCGATCATCCTGACCGGCATCGTCTCCGATGCCGAGACGCGCGCACGGCTGCGCGCCAACCCCGTCACCGTGATCGAGACCTGGGGCCTTCCCGAGGAGCCGATCGACGTGGCCATCGGCTTCTCGCATCGTGCCGCAGGCGAGGAGATGGCGCGCTTCCTGCGCGGGCGCGGATACCGGCGACCGCATCTGGTGGTGCCGCGATCGAGCCGATCGGAACGCCGGGCAATGGGCTTCTCCGACCGGTGGATGCGCGACGGCGGCACCGAGCCGACCCGGCTCGAAGTCAACGTGCCAAGCAATTTCGGCCAGGGCCGCCTTAGCTATCGCGCGCTTGCCGACCTGCCCGAACGGCCGGACGTGGTCGTCTGCGGATCGGACTGGATCGCCCAGGGGTTGATCATCGAAGCGCAGGCGGCAGGGGTTCGGGTTCCCGACCAGCTTGCCGTGACGGGATTCGGCAATTTGCGCATGGCCGGCGATATGCGCCCGACGATCACCTCGGTGGATGTCGACGGCGCACGCATTGCGCGCGAAGTTCTTCGCGTATTGCGCGCTCGCGCGTCGGGCACGCCGATCGACAACAAGATCGATGTTGGCTTCCGCGTGATCGCCCGCGAAAGCGCATGAAACCGCTTGCATTCGCCTAGGCAGGGAGAATAGCTTCCCCGCATACCAAGATCGGGAGAGTCTGCATGCGATATACGTTGGCCCTGCTTGCCCTGGTCGGAACCGCGGCATCGGCGCAGCAGACTCCCCAAACCTCGCCCGCGCCGTCGGCCGCGGACGCGGCCGCTGCCCGCGCGGCAGCCAATGCGGCCCCCGACACGCCCGGCACCGGCGCCTTTCCGGCAATCAAGGAAGTCGATCCGACGCTCGCCGACCATGTCGTCTATCGTCCGGCAAAGCTGGACGCCTTGGGCGCTCGCAAGTTGGGCGTGCTCGTCTGGGGCAATGGCGGCTGCGGCGCAGACGGCGCCAGCGCGCGCTTCCATTTGGCCGAGATCGCCTCGCACGGCTATGTCGTCATCGCGCCCGGCAAGGTCATGAGTGGCCCCGGCGCCAGCGCCGTCCCGCGCCCAGCCAATGCCGGCCCCAGGAGGCTCGCCGTGGAAACCACCTCCGACCAAGTCCGCGCCGGAATCAGCTGGGCGCTCGCCGAAAACGGTCGCAAGGGCAGCCGCTATTATCAGCGTATCGATCCGAAGATGGTCGCCGTCGCCGGGCATAGCTGCGGCGGATTGCAGGCGCTGCAGGTCGCGGGCGATCCGCGCGTCGGCGCAGTGATTGTCCACAATAGCGGCGTATTCACCGATGGAAGCAATCCGATCGCCGGGCTGACGGTCGACAAGTCGCTGCTAAAGACACTGCATACCCCCGTGCTCTATGTGCTCGGCGGCCCAGGCGACGTGGCCTATCCCAACGGCACCGACGACGTTCGCCGGATCGAGCATGTGCCGGTGATGCTCGCCGACCTGAACGTGGGCCATGGCGGTACCTTCCAGCAGGCCAATGGCGGCCCCGTCGCACAGGTCGCGGTCCAGTGGCTCAACTGGCAGCTTCGCGGCGATGCCGCTGCGGAGAGGAGCTTCAAGGGCAAGGATTGCCGGCTCTGCACCGACACGCAATGGACCGTCACGAAGAAGCGGATAGACTGACCGGTCGTTACCGGCCTTCACGTCCGCGAACGAACGGCCGCAGCATCGGCGGCGGCGTGTACGGCACGAACAGCGCCGGTGACTTGCCCCATTTCCCTTGCTCCAGCCGCGCGTCCAGGAACCGGATCGAGGCGATCACCGCCTCGGGCGCGAAGGTGCAATGCCCGGCGCCGCGCACATAGACGCTCTTGACGTCGCCGCGCGCCGCCTCGGCATAGCCGTGCTGGAGCGAAGGCGAGGTCAAGCCATCGCCGACGGTCTGAACCGCGAGGAGCGGCACGCCCGGGCGGGCATTGGGGGTGTAGTTGCGCACCATATAGTCGACCGCGTCCGGCTTTGCGGCGACGCGCTGGCCGGCATTCAGCCGAGCGAGTTCGGCATCGAGATCCAGCCCGGCCTTGCGATACAGCCCCTCGATCATCGCGCGGCGCCCCGAGCGCGCGAGCTGCTTGCGATAGTCGATGCCCTCATTCCACGAAAAGACCCCGCCGGCGCGCGCTTCCTGATCGGTGCGCGGCAGGAATATGCCCATCGTGAAGCTGCGCCCGATCTCGTCCACCTGCGCCTCGACATCGCTTGCGGCGGGCTCGGGCCGGTCGCGGCTGGTCCAGCCGGGGATGCCGCCCAGCACCCCGGCCAGCGCCACCCGGGCCCGGCCTTCGGCCGTGGTCATCGCGACCGCCAGCGCGTCGTTCACGCGCTTGCCGTTGGCACGGTCGTCATCCACCTCGACCAACCGGATTCCTGCATCAGGGGCGACCAGCGTCCGGAAGGCATAGGCGCCGTCGAGCGCCATGTTCATCATGCCGACCGCGCCGCCGATCGACGCGCACATCGCCAGTGCCCCGTCGATCGCGGGCTTCGGCTCCTCCGCCAGCGCGGTGCTGACCAGCCCGCCCATCGAATAGCCCCAGGCGATCACCCGCTTGGGCGTGCCATGGGCCGCGGCGAAGGCCGCGATCGTCGCCCGCTGCGCCGGCACCGCTTCGGCCAGCGCCCAGCCGCCTGCGCCATAATCGGATCCGGCGATCGCATAGCCTGCGTCGAGCAATTGCTGGTGCATCCCGCGCCCCGCCGCTTCGGGCGAACCGGCGGTGGGGGAATAGCCGCGGCTCCACAGCAACAGCGTGCCGTTCCAGACGGCGGGAACCTGCGCGACCCATTTGGCTCCGCTGGGCAAAGTGCCGGAAAGCGACCTTGTGCCTGAGGCCTGCTGTGCGGCAAGCGGGCCGGCAATGGGCAGCGACACTGCAGCCGCCAGCGCCAACGGCAGGACGAAAAGCAAGCGCGCCATATCAGTTTCCCTTTTCTGCTTGCATCCGCATTAGTTCCGATGAAAGCGATTGCATAGAATGTTGTGCGCCAAAACAAATATCGGGCTTTCAGCGCAGGTCGCCGCCCATTTCGCCGGGATCGATTACGACCGGCTGAGCGAGCGCACACGGCATGCGACGCGACGCGCACTGCTCGATGCCCTGGGGGTCTCGCTCGCGGCGAGCGGCCTCGCCGCCGAAGCCCTGCCGTATCGCAAGCTTGCGCTCGACCAGGGCAAGGGGCCCGCGCGCATTCTCGGGACGGACAAGAGCACCACGCCCCTCGCAGCGGCGCTGGCCAATGGCGCGCTGGCCCACGCTATGGATTTCGGCGACACTTTCGATCCCGGCGCGGCGCACCCGAATGCCGCGCTCGTCCCGGCATTGCTGGCGCTTGCCGATTCCGAGCCGGGAATCGACGGCGGGCACTTCCTCGCGGCGATGGCGGTGGGGAGTGACCTCGCCTGCCGCCTGTCGCTGTCGCCTGCGCGCGCTTATGAAGAAGGCGGCTGGTATCCCCCTGCCCTGGTCGGACTGATCGCTTCGGCCGCCGCGTGCGCGAAGCTGATCGGGCTGGACGCCGACGGCATTCGCGATGCGATGGGGCTCGCGATGCTGTCCGCGAGTTTCCCCGGCGCAATCAAATATGACCCCGTCTCGCCGCTGCGCGGCGTGCGCGAGGCCTTCGCCGCGCGCGGCGCCGTCGAGGCGGCGTTGCTCGCCCGGGCCGGCGCACAGGCGTTCGCGGAACCCCTCGAAGGACGCGGCGGCTTCTTTGCCGTCTATGGCGGCGGCGGACCGACCGACGCGCTGACCGCCGATCTGGGCAGCCGCTTCCTTGGCGACGAGGTCAGCTTCAAGCCCTGGCCGAGCTGCCGGGGAACGCATCCCTATATCGAGGCGGCGCTGGAGCTCCGCGCACGCTGCGACTGGCGCGACATCGAACGCGTCGAGGCGGAAATCGGCCCGGTGCAGGAGATGCTGATCCGCCCGCAGCCTGCCAAAGCCGCGCCAGGGAATGCGATTCAGGCGAAATTCTCCATTCCTTTCGCCACGGCGCACGCGCTCGTGCACGGCGAGGTGTCGCTCAATTCGTTCGACGACGGCGCGCGCAGCGAGGAAGCAGTGCTTGGTTTGGCACAGCGCGTGGTTGAGCGCTCCAATCCCGCTTGGGGTCGGGCGCATGCCGCAAGCGGGTCGCTGACGCTAATCCTGCACTCCGGCGAGAGACTGCACCACGCAGTGCCCCATGCCGCGGGACATCCCGGCAACCCGCTGCCGGACAGCGCGCTGATCGACAAATTCATCCTGTGCGCGGGTCATGCGGCCCTGCCGCTGGAAGCCAGCCAGTCCAGCGCCGCCGCTGCGGGCATCCTCGACCTAGGACCGCGCGATTCGATATCGAGCCTGTTGCGAGTGAAAGCGACCCCCTCGAAACTCTCCGTCAATTCCTGATCTGAAGGCGGCATCACGGCCGGCGCAGCAGGAGAAAGTCCGCATCCGCTGCCAAGCGATCATGTCGGCGTTACCTGTTCCCCCGTTATGTTCCGAGCCGTGCAACCTTCGCCGATCGGGCACGACTGGTCCAAAGCAGTGCACGGCTCACCGATGCGATCCCCCGTTGCGCGGTGTCGGCTGCTAGGCGGCGGCGGTACCTGAAATCATGAATGGATGAACCATGCGAACCCTGTCAGCCTTGACCCTCGGCCTCACCGCGATCATCGCCACGTCTGCGCAGGCGCAGAGCCAGACTGCGCAGCCCGCGACTCCCGCCCCTGCTGCGGCTGCGGCTGCGGCGACCCAGGGCGCGCCCAGCCTGACGGTCGGCGCCAAGGTCTATGATGCCAAGGAAGGCGAAGTCGGCACGATCGAATCGATCGTCGGCGGGAATGCGGTCGTCGCCACGGGCACCGAGAAGGTGACGTTGCCGCCAAGCGCCTTCGCGCAATGGCCGAAGGGTCTCGTGATCGCCTTGACCCGCGACGAACTGAACGCCGCTGCCGCCAAGGCGCGCGCGGACAATGCCGCCGCGCTGGTGGCGGCGTTGAAGCCCGGCGCCGAGGTACGCAGCGTCCGCGGCACCGCGCTTCTGGGAACGGTGAAGTCGGTCGTCGGCGAGGAATGGGTCGTGCTGACGCTGGCCGACAAGAGCGGCGACCTTCAGCTGCCGCGCAAGGCGTTCATCATGACACCGGCCGGCCTTGCGCTGACCTTTACCGCCGACGAATTCGAT
Organism: Sphingomonas sp. M1-B02; assembly: GCF_026167525.1. Classification (NCBI taxonomy): domain Bacteria; kingdom Pseudomonadati; phylum Pseudomonadota; class Alphaproteobacteria; order Sphingomonadales; family Sphingomonadaceae; genus Sphingomonas; species Sphingomonas sp. M1-B02. The sequence goes on from NZ_CP110679.1 coordinate 839,823, forward strand.
GCCGCGGTCAAGGCCAGCAAGCCCCAGCCGACGCAGTAAAGGCCACGTCCTGCGTCGCGGAGCGTCACAGAGTAGCGAGTTTGCGTTTGCGTAGATTTCCAATGGCCAGGGGGGCAATCGCCTCCCTCGGCATCGTTTTGCTTTCCGCTGCCTGCGTTCCGACCGGCGCGGCACCCCGCCCTCCAGCGCCGGTCCAGCGGCTCCCGCCCACCCCGCCGGTCACCGCGACGGTAAGCCCGGCATCGGCTTCAGCCGCCGCCCTGGTTGCCCGTCCCGAGCAACCGCCGGCGGACCTGCTCAATGCGGTGCAGGCGCTGGGCGCTGGCTTCAGGGGAACGGTGGGCATCGCGATCCGCGACGTGGATCGGGGATGGACCGTGGGGTATAATGCCGACATCCCCTTGCCGCAGCAAAGCGTGAGCAAGCTGTGGGTGGCGATTGCCCTGATGGATGCGGTCGATCGCGGCACGCTGAAGCTCAGCGATCCGGTCACCGTCCGAAAATCGGACCTGACCCTGTTTCACCAGCCCATCCGCGCTTTGGTCGACAAGGACGGCTATCGCACCACGATCGGCGCTTTGCTGCGCGGCGCGATGACACGAAGCGACAACAGCGCCAACGACGTCTTGCTGTGGAAGGTCGGCGGTCCGGCCGCGATCCGCCGCATGCTGGCGAACAAGGGTGTTGCCGGGGTCGGCTTCGGACCGGGCGAGCGCCTGCTCCAGGCGCAGACCGCCGGGCTGCGCTGGCGACCCGAATGGGCCGGTGGCTGGGGCTTCCTGCAGGCGCGCGCCAAGATGCCGTTCGCGGCGCGCGACAAGGCGCTGAAGCGCTATCTCGCCGCACCCATTGACGGGGCCTCGGCCACGGGGATCACGCATGGTCTCGCGCTGCTGCAGAAGGGCGAGCTGCTGAGCAACGAGTCGACCGTGCACCTGCTCACGCTGATGAACGCCAGCAGGACCGGGCCGCTCCGCCTGAAATCGGGGCTCCGCGCGGGATGGACCATCGCACACAAGACCGGGACGGGGCAGGATCTGGGCAGCCTCTCGACCGGCTATAACGATGTCGGGCTGGTCAAATCGCCCGACGGCCGCACCTATGCGGTCGCGGTGATGATCCGCAGCACCCGCCTGCCGATCCCGGTGCGGATGCGGCTCATGGGCGATGTGACGCGGGCACTGATTCGGGCCGTCGAGTAAGCGGCAGGCCCTACCCTGCCGTCCGATAGGAAGCGCCCTGGCCGCCAAGCGCGCTTTCGGAAACCCCGCCCACCGCGCGGATGACCCTGCCTCTCGGTGCTCCGGGGACATCGGGAAGCCAGGGCGCCAGTACCCCCAGATCCGCCACGCGCCCGGATTTGCTCAACTCGCGGGTGAGACCGGCGACGCAGTGGCGCATCGCCAACGCCTCCCCTTCCGACGCGGCGAGCAGATGCGCGGTATAGACCGCGTTGCGGATCTCGCCGCCGACCAGTTCATAGGGCTCGGCGAGCAGCGCGACGACAATGTCGCGGCGCGCATCGAGCGGCGGCAACAGCCGCTCCCAGATCGCCACCCGATCCGCCGGGCCGGGCGCCGGAAAGTCGGCGCGCACCCGGATGCGGCGCATGAAGGCATTGTCGATGTTTCCCGACAAATTGGTCGCCAGGATCGTCCAGCCCGGAAAGCGCTCGATCTCCTGCAGCATGTGATCGACGGCGATATTGGCGTAGCGATCATGCGAATCGCGAACCTCGGTACGCTTTCCGAACAACGCATCGGCCTCGTCGAAGAACAAGGCGACGCGAGATCGCCCCGCTTCCTTAAACAGCGACGAGATACGCTTCTCGCCCTCGCCGATATATTTGTCGACGACCTGCGACAGATCGACCCGATAGAGCGCATAATCGACCTGGCGGGCGACGATCTGCGCCGCCATCGTCTTGCCCGTGCCCGGAGGCCCGGTGAACAGGCAGGCCAGCCCGGCGCCGGCGTGGAGCGACGCGCCGGGGCCGCCCTCGCCGAACAGGCGCGCGCCGTGCCGCGCCCAGGCGATGGCAAGATCGAGTTCGCGCCGCGTTTCCTCGCGCAGCACGATGTCGTTCACATCGAAGGCGAGCTCCAGCCGCTCGGCGGCGCTGCCGAAGCGCGTGTCGCGGATGCGTTCGCAGGCCAGGCGCGCATCGCCGGCATCGGGCGCGGGCCGGCCCGCGGCGCGCGCCTCGGCACGCGCAAGCCCCGGCGCGGCGTCGATCCGCGCATTGCCGAAGTCGAAGCGATCCGCGATGTCGTCGATCGCCTCCGGCTGCCAATCGACCGGCGCCCGCGCGCGCCACATGCGGATGCGCTGGGCCCAGTCGCGGCGCGGCGCGGCGATCAGGATCGCGGGCCGGCTGGTCGCCAGCAGCAGCGGCTTGATCCGATCCGGATCGGCCACTGTGAACAGCGGCGCCTCCAGCTCCGCCACGAGCCGCCGCCAGCATTCGGCGGGCATCGCGTCGGGATCGGCGACGATGACCGCCGCCTCGGCGATCATCGCTTCCCGCCCGAGCGCGGCGACGGCGGCCGGCGTCTGCAGCGCCGCGCCCGCGACCGTGATCGCGCGCCGGTTCAGGCTGGAGGCGACGGTACGCGCAATCGCGCCGCGCCCGACTTCCTCGTCGCCGACGATCGCGACGAAGATTCCCGCCGGATCCTGCCCCTCCAGGCCTTCGATGACGCGCGCCACCTCGGCCTGGACGTGCCCGGGAAGCTCGAGCCGCTCGGGCGCGGCCACCTCGAGGGTTTCCACCGGGAAGGGCGGCTGGCGCTCGAGGTCGAACAGCAGCGGCCAGATCGTGGCGTCGACGACGACGGTACGCGTCGCGATCGGCCCGTCGCCCTCGATCGAGACCAGCGCATGGCGGGTCAGCGGGCCGTCGCCCGCCAGCCTTTCGATCAGCAGGCGGGCATCGCCCTCCCAATCGGCCACGACGCCCGCGACCGGTCGCGATCGCCCGCCATTGTCGTTGAGCAGGGCGACCATCCGCGCCGCGCGCGGATTGATCTCGACGACCGCGGCGAGGAACAGCAAGTCGCATTCGTCCGCGCTCAGGCCGAAGCGGCGCCAACACGAGCCAGATCGAGGCGCTGCTATTGTCGACGGCGTGCGACCTGGTGCTGATCGACGTTACCACCAGCTCCGACGCAGGCGATCCCGCGCAGAGCGTCACATCGGCCTATCGCGCCGCGGGCGGGCGCCCGGTCATCGCCCTCGGGCTGGTCGAGAGCGACGACGAAGTGCTGAGCTGTGTCGAGGCCGGCGCGGCCGCCTTCGTCACCAAGAATGATTCGATCGACGATCTGCTACAGGTCATTGCAGCCGCGGGCCGCGGCGAGCTGCTATGCCCGCCGCGGGTGGCCCGCCGGATGCAGGAGCGGCTAGCGCTGCTCGCGGTGCGCCAGGGCCGTTCGACCGATCTCGATAAATTGTCGGGACGCGAACATCATATCCTCGGCCTCGTCCGCCAGCGCATGTCGAACAAGCAGATCGCCCGCGCGCTCGGGCTGGAGGTTTCGACGATCAAGGACCACATGCACAACATCATCGTGAAGCTGTGCGTGAAGAACCGCAACGAAGCCGCGGCGATGCTGGGGGGCAACGGCCGCATGCCCGATCTCGTCCGCGCCTCGTCCGCACACTCGCATTAGCGCCGGCGTCACTCGAACTCCAGAATCGCCGCGTCGACCGCCAGGCTGTCGCCCTCGGCGAAATTGGCGGCCTTGACGGTCCCGGCCTTCTCGGCGCGCAGGATATTCTCCATCTTCATCGCCTCGACCACCGCGAGCGGCTGGCCCGCCTCGACCCGATCCCCCGGGCCGACATGGAGCCGGGTGAGCAGCCCCGGCATCGGCGCGAGCAGGAAGCGGCTCATGTCGGGCGGAATTTTCTCGATCATGTGGTGCCGATACTGCGCCACGTGCGGCGGCAGGACCTGGACGAGGTGCGATGCCCCATGCGCGGTGAGCTTCCACGACGTGCCCTGACGGACCACGCCGACACTCAAGCTCTCTCCGTCGATCAGCGCGGTGAGGATCAGATTGTCCGCTCCCCACTCCCCCTCGATCTCGACCGTCTGGCCATCGACGGTGACACGCTCGCCGACGCTGACTTCGAAGCGTTCGCCATCGAGCAGCACGACCCGATGGTCGCCCACCGCAATCGCGCCGTTGAGCTGCCCCGAAATCTCGGCCGCACGCTCGGCGCGCTCGATATCGATCGTCGCGGCGATCACCGCCAGCTTGCGCTTCAGCGCCTGCGAGGCCGGCGCGCCATGGAAGCCCTCGGGATATTCCTCGGCGATGAAGCCGGTGGTGATCGCGCCGGAGCGGAAGCGCGGATGCTGCATCAGCGCCGAGAGGAAGTCGATATTGTGGCCGATCCCGTCGACCCGGAAGGCATCGAGCGCGGCGATCTGCCCGTCGATCGCTTCTTCGCGGGTCGGCGCCCAGGTGATCAGCTTGGCGATCATCGGATCGTAGAACATCGATATCTCGCTGCCCTCGGTCACCCCGTCATCGACGCGGACGCCCTCCCCCGTCGCCGGCGGACGATAGCGGACCAGCCGCCCGGTGCTCGGCAGGAAGCCGCGATAGGGATCCTCGGCATAGACCCGGTTCTCGATCGACCAGCCGTTGATCTGCACCTCATCCTGCGCCAGCGGCAATTTCTCGCCATAAGCCACGCGGATCATCAGCTCGACCAGATCGAGCCCGGTAATCTCCTCGGTCACCGGATGCTCGACCTGGAGCCTTGTGTTCATCTCGAGGAAATAGAAGCTCTCGCCGCTGGTATCCGCGCCCGAGACGATCAGCTCGACCGTCCCCGCCGAATGATAGCCAACGGCCTGCGCCAGCGCGACAGCCTGCTCGCCCATTGCCTTGCGCATCTTCGGCGTCACGAACGGCGACGGCGCTTCCTCGACCACCTTCTGGTGCCGCCGCTGGATCGAGCATTCGCGCTCGTTGAGATAGAGGACGTTACCGTGCTTGTCGCCGATCAGCTGGATCTCGATATGGCGCGGGCTCTCGATGAACTTCTCGATAAACACGCGGTCGTCGCCGAAGCTCGCCAGCCCCTCGCGCTTGGTCGCCTCGAAGCCCTCGCGGACGTCCTGCTCGGACCAGGCCAGCCGCATGCCCTTGCCGCCGCCGCCGGCCGAGGCCTTCATCATCACCGGATAGCCGATGCCCGAAGCGATCTCGACGGCATGTTCGGTGTCGCGGATTTCCCCCAGGAAACCGGGGACGACATTGACCCCCGCGGCCTTGGCGAGCTTCTTCGATTCGATCTTGTCGCCCATCGCCGCGATGGCGTTCGGCGGCGGCCCGACGAAGGCGATCCCGGCCTCTTCGCAGGCCCGCGCAAAGCTCTCGCGCTCCGAAAGAAAGCCGTAGCCGGGATGGATGCAGTCCGCCCCGGTCTCCTTCGCGGCGAGCAGGATCAATTCGGCCTTGAGATAGCTCTCCGCCGCCGGCGCCGGCCCGAGCCGCACGCTCTCATCGGCCATCAGCACGTGCGGCGCGCGGGCATCGGCGTCCGAATAGACCGCGACGGTGGCGATCCCCATCTTCTTGGCGGTGCGCATCACCCGGCACGCGATCTCGCCGCGATTGGCGATCAGGATCTTCTTGAACATCAGCGGGTCCCAAATTCTTGTTCGTCACCCTGAACTTGTTTCAGGGTCCATCGCTCCACGGGGGCGGACGGCGCTTGTGGTGGGATGGATGCTGAAACAAGTTCAGCATGACGAATGAGAAAAGCGCTCACTCCGCGGCCATCCGCTGCGGTTCCGCCTCGAGCGACCTCAGTCCAAGCCGCGCGAACAACGCCGCATCCTTGTCGTCACCCGCATTGCCCGTGGTCAGCAGCTTGTCCCCCGTAAAGATCGAGTTCGCCCCCGCCAGGAAGCACAAGGCCTGCGTCGCATCGCTCATGCTCTCGCGCCCCGCGCTCAGCCGGACCATGCTCGCGGGCATCGTGATCCGCGCCACCGCGATCGTCCGCACGAACTCGATGTCGTCGATCTGCGCCAGCGGCGTATCGGCCAGCATATCGCCCAGCACCGTGCCCTTCACCGGCACCAGCGCATTGACCGGAACGCTCTCCGGGTGATGCGGCAAGCTAGCAAGCGCATGAATGAAGCCGACCCGATCGCTGCGCGTCTCGCCCATCCCGACGATCCCGCCGCAGCACACGTTGATCCCGGCCGCGCGCACGCTCTCCAGCGTCTCGATCCGATCCTCGAAGCTGCGCGTCGAGATGACGTTCGCGTAATTCTCGGGCGAAGTATCGATATTATGGTTGTAGTAATCGAGCCCCGCCGCCGCGAGCTGCTCGGCCTGCCCCGGCGTCAGCATGCCCAGCGTCATGCACGTCTCGAGCCCCATCTGCCGCACGCCCTGCACCATCGCGACGATCGCGGGCATGTCGCGATCCTTGGGCTCGCGCCACGCCGCGCCCATGCAGAAGCGCGACGAGCCATTGTCCTTCGCCTGCGCCGCCGCCTGCAGCACCGCGCGGACGTCCATCAGCTTGGTGGCCTTCAGCCCGGTCTCGGCGCTCGCCGACTGGTTGCAATAGCCGCAATCCTCGGGGCAGCCGCCGGTCTTGATCGACAGCAGGGTCGAGCGCTGGACGGCATGCGGATCATGGCGCGCGCGGTGGACCTCCGCGGCGTGGAACACGAGTTCGGTGAAGGGTAGATCGAACAACGCGGCGATCTCGGCGCGCGTCCAGTCGCTCCTGATCTCCCCTCCCGCTTGCGGGAGGGGTCGGGGGAGGGCCTGTTCGAGACGGCCTGGTGACAGCCCCTCCCCTAGCCCCTCCCGCAAGCGGGAGGGGAACTTGGTGTCACTCATTCCGCAGCCTCCCCGACCGGCGCCATATTATGCCCGAGCAGCCGCAACACTTCCTCCGCCGCCTGCACCAGATTGGTGCCCGGCCCGAAGATCGCCTGCACCCCCGCTTCGCGCAGAAACTCATAATCGCGCGCCGGGATGACCCCGCCGGCGATCACCTTGATATCCGCCCGCCCCGCATCGTGCAGCGCGCGGATCAGCTCGGGGATCAGCGTCTTGTGCCCCGCCGCAAGCGACGAGGCGCCGACCACATCGACGTCCTTCTCGATCGCCAGCTTCGCACTTTCGGACGGAGTCTGGAACAGCGGCCCGGGCACGATCTCGAACCCCAGATCGCCGAAAGCAGAAGAGACCAGGTTCGCGCCGCGATCATGCCCGTCCTGCCCCATCTTGGCGACGAGCATCCGGGGTTTGCGGCCGAGCCGGCGTTCGGTGGCGTCGACCCCGTCCTTGAGCCGCGCCCATTGCGCGTCGAATTCGTAGGCGCCGCCGTAGATGCCCTGCACCGGCGTCGGCTGGGTGGCGTAACGCCCGAAACCCGCCTCCATCGCGCTGCTGATCTCGCCCAGCGTGGCGCGCGCGCGGGCGGCCGTGACGGCGAGTTCGAGCAGATTCGATCCTCCCCGGCACGGGGAGGTGGCAGCCGCAGGCTGACGGAGGGGGCTCTCCACGGAGGATGTCGCTTGTGGCACGCCCCCTCCATTTGCCTGCGCATGGTCCCCCTCCCCGTTCCGGGGAGAAACAGCAGCCGCCTTACGCAGCGCCTCGAGCGCCGCCTGGCACGCCGCTTCGTCGCGCGCCGCCTTGACCCGCTGGATCCGCGCGATCTGCGATTCCCGCACCGCATGATTGTCGATGTCGAGCGTCTCGATCGGGTCCTCATCGGCCTTTCGATACTTATTGACCCCGACGATCACCTGCTCGCCGCGATCGACCCGCGCCGCCTGCGCCGCCGCCGCCTCCTCGATCATCCGCTTCGGCCAGCCATGCGCGACGGCCTTGGCCATGCCGCCATCGGCCTCGACCTTCTCGATGATCGCCCAGGCCTTGTCGACGAGCTCCTGGGTCAGCGCCTCGACATAATAGGACCCGCCCAGGGGATCGACGACCTTGGTCATCCCGGTCTCTTCCTGGAGCACGATCTGCGTGTTCCGCGCGATCCGTGCCGAGAAATCGGTCGGCAGCGCAATCGCCTCGTCGAGCGCGTTGGTGTGCAGCGACTGCGTGCCCCCCAGCATCGCCGCCATCGCCTCGATCGTCGTGCGCATCACATTGTTGTACGGATCCTGCTCGGTGAGGCTGACCCCCGACGTCTGGCAATGCGTGCGCAGCATCTTCGATCGCTCGTCCTTGGCGCCGAGCCCGGTCATCACCCGATGCCACAGCACCCGCGCCGCGCGCAGCTTGGCGATCTCCATGAAGAAATTCATGCCGATCGCGAAGAAGAACGAGAGCCTGCCGGCAAATTTATCGATATCGAGGCCCGAAGCCACACCATATTTCACATATTCCATGCCGTCGGCGATGGTGAAGGCCAGCTCCTGCACCTGCGTCGCCCCGGCCTCCTGCATATGATAGCCGGATATCGAAATGCTGTTGAATTTCGGCATGTTGGCGGAGGTATATGCGAAAATGTCCGAGATGATCCGCATGCTCGGCTCGGGCGGGTAGATATAGGTGTTGCGAACCATGAACTCCTTGAGGATGTCGTTCTGGATGGTCCCGTCGAGCAGGCTCTTGTCGACCCCCTGCTCCTCGCCGGCGACGATGAAGAAGGCCAGGATCGGGATCACTGCGCCGTTCATCGTCATGCTGACCGACATCCGGTCGAGCGGGATGCCGTCGAACAGGATCTTCATATCCTCGACGCTGTCGATCGCCACCCCCGCCTTGCCGACATCGCCGGTGACGCGCGGATGGTCGCTGTCATAGCCGCGGTGGGTGGCGAGATCGAAGGCGACGCTCAGCCCCTTCTGCCCCGCGGCGAGATTGCGGCGGTAGAAGGCGTTGGAGGCCTCCGCGGTCGAGAAGCCGGCATATTGCCGCACGGTCCAGGGCCGCCCGGCATACATCGATGCGCGAACGCCGCGGGTGAAGGGCGCGAAACCGGGCAGGCCGGGGTCGATATTGGCGACGTCTTCCTGCGTGTAGAGCGGTTTGACGGCGATACCTTCTGGCGTGTGCCAGGTCAGATCGCGGCCCTTCACTTCCTTGGCGGCAGCGGCCTCCCACTCGGCAAGTGTGCTCAAATTCGCTCTCCCGTTGGGAGAGGGAGGGAGGCGCGAAGCGCCGGAAGGGTGAGGGCCGAATGAGGGCAACTGTCCTCACCCTTCCCACCGCTAGCGCGGCGGGCCCCTTCCCTCTCCCAACGGGAGAGGGAGTTTAGTTCGATGCACCTCACCGCCCCTTAAACTCCGGCACGCGCTTCCCCAAAAACGCCGCAACCCCCTCCTGGAAATCCTCGGACCGCGCCGCCACCGACTGATGCGCGGCCTCCAGCGCCAGCGTCTCCTCCAGCGTGCCCGACAGCGCCGCCTTCGCCTGCTTGCGGATCAGCCCCAGCGCGAGCGTCGGCATCGACGCCAGCCGCCGCGCATAATGCATCGCCACGTCGAACAACGCCGTCTCGTCGGCGACATGCGTGACCAGTCCGGCTTCCTTCGCGTCATGCGCGCTCAATTTCTCGCCGAGCAGCGCCATTTCCAGCAGCTTCGCCCGCCCCGCCGCCTTGGCGATCAGCCAGGTCGCGCCGGCATCGGGCACCAGCCCGATATTGGCGAAGGCCAGCAGCAGACAGCTATGCGTGCCGGCGATAACGATATCCGCCCCCAGCGCGATCGAAACCCCCGCCCCTGCCGCAGGCCCGTTGATCGCCGAGACGATCGGTATCGGCAGATCGGCCATCGCCTGGCTGACCGGGTTGTAATGGTTGCGCAGCCGATCGCCCGCATCGCCGCTCCCACCGAACTGCTTGAGCGAGGCGCCCGAGCAGAAGGCCCTGCCCTCGCCGGTAAGCAATACCGCGCGGGCGCCGTCGTCGACTGCGCGCTGCAGCGTCGCGGCGAGCAGATCGAGCATGTCGAGCGTCAGCGCGTTGAGCTCGTCCGGCCGGTTGAGCCGGATAACCGCGACGTCGCCGTCGAGGGTGTAGAGGATCGGTTGATCGCTCATCCAAACAATACTCCGTCACCCCGGCCTTGTGCCGGGGTCCAGTGCGCCGCGCACGATGCATTCCCCGCCACACGCGCCGCGTGCCGCCCGCTGGACCCCGGAACAAGTCCGGGGTGACGATGAAGGGGCTCAATGCGCATCTTTGGGCGTCTCCATGATCTCGGTCAGCACCCCGCCCATATCCTTGGGATGCACGAAGAAAATGAGCGTCCCATGCGCCCCGATCCGCGGCTCGCCGAGCAACCGCGCGCCCCTGCCCTCGAACCACGCCTTGGCCTCAAGAATATCCGGCACCTCATAGCAAAGATGATGCTGCCCCCCGGCCGGGTTCTTCGCCAGAAAGCCATGGATCGGCGAATCCTCGCCCAGCGGTTCGATCAACTCGATCTGCGTGTTCGGGGTATCGACGAAGCACACCTTCACCCCCTGCGCGGGCAAGTCGAACGGTTCGCGGACAACCTCCGCGCCGAGCGTATCGCGATACAGCGCGATCGACGCCGCGATCGAAGGCGTCGCGATCCCGACATGGTTGAGGCGGCCGAGTTTCATTTGACCTTCCTAAGGCGCGATCTGGCCAGCATTGGCAAAAACCTCCTCGCCGCAGATGTTGAGCAGCACCACCACTGGCCAGGAGCCATTGTCAGTCCAGCGAAACCCCTGGCATTCAACGCCTGTGTCGTTGCGGAATCTCGATTCGACGAAACCTGCGGTCCGCAGTTCGGTTTGAAGTGCCGCGCGATTGCTGAGCCGCGCGTCGGCAAACTGCTTTAGCGCTGCCGAGCGTTCGGCGAAATTCGAGATCTCGAAAATCTTTCCGATCGGCGTGCTTGGGTCGGGCGGCGGGTCGGTGCGTGACGCCGAGCATGCCGCCAGCAGCCCTGCCAAGACCACGCTACAGCGGAATATTGTCATGCTTCTTCCACGGGTTCTCCAACTGCTTCCTCCGCAGCTTCCTGAGCCCTAGCGCAACCCGCCGACGCGTAGAATGCGGCAGGATCACTTCATCGATGAACCCCTTGCTCGCCGCCACGAACGGATTGGCGAAGCGCGCCTCATATTCCGCAGTCCGCTCGGCAATTTCCTCCGGCGTCTTCCCCCGAAAGATGATCTCCACCGCCCCCTTCGCCCCCATCACCGCAATCTCCGCGGTCGGCCAGGCATAGTTCAGATCGCCGCGCAGATGCTTGGAGGCCATCACGTCATACGCCCCGCCATAGGCTTTCCGGGTGATCACCGTGATCTTCGGCACCGTCGCCTCGGCATAAGCGAACAGCAGCTTCGCGCCGTGCTTGATGATCCCGCTATGCTCCTGCCCGACCCCGGGCAGAAACCCCGGCACATCCACGAACGTCACGATCGGGATATCGAACGCATCGCAGAAGCGCACGAATCGCGCCGCCTTCTTGGACGAGTTGATGTCGAGGCACCCGGCCAGCACCATCGGCTGGTTCGCCACCACGCCCACCGTTCGCCCCTCAATCCGCCCGAAGCCGATCAGGATATTGCCCGCATGGCTCGGCTGCAGCTCGAAAAACTCGCCTTCGTCGAGCGTCTTCCGGAGCAATTCGTGCATGTCATAAGGCTGGCTGGCGCTCGGCGGAATCAGCGTGTCGAGGCTCTCCTCCACGCGGTCCCACGGATCGTCGCACGGACGCTCGGGCACGGGCTCCCTGTTGGAAGCCGGAAGGAAGTCCACGAAGTCGCGGGCCGCGAGCAGCGCCTCGATATCATTATCGAAGGCCACATCAGCGACCCCCGACTTCGTGGTATGCGTCACCGCTCCACCCAGCTCCTCCTGCGTGACGATCTCGTTGGTAACGGTCTTCACTACATCCGGGCCGGTGACGAACATGTATGAGCTGTCTTTAACCATGAAGATGAAGTCTGTCATGGCCGGGGAATAGACCGCGCCTCCCGCGCAGGGCCCCATGATGAGCGAGAGCTGCGGGACGACCCCGCTGGCCAGCACGTTGCGCTGGAACACTTCGGCATAGCCGCCGAGGCTCGCGACGCCCTCCTGGATACGCGCGCCGCCGCTGTCGTTCATGCCGATGACGGGCGCGCCGACCTTCATCGCCATGTCCATGACCTTGCAGATCTTCTGCGCGTGGCGCTCGGACAGCGAGCCGCCGAACACGGTGAAGTCCTGGCTGAAGACGAACACCAGCCGGCCGTTGATCGTACCGCTGCCGGTGACGACGCCGTCGCCGGGGACGATCTGGTCCTCCATCCCGAAATCGACGCAGTTGTGCTCGACATACATGTCGAGCTCTTCGAACGAACCCTGGTCGAGCAAGACTTCGATCCGCTCGCGCGCGGTCAGCTTGCCCTTGGCATGCTGCGCGTCGATCCGCTTCTGCCCCCCGCCCAGCCGGGCAGCCGCGCGGCGGCGCTCCAGTTCCTCGATCGTCGACGACATGCAGGTCTCCAAGAGGGTCGCGCCTTGTGCACAGGGCGCGGGCTGCGACGCAAATGCAATGTTGCAAAGTTGCAGTGGGTAGGTTTGCAGAATAGGGATTGGGAATGAGAAAAGCGCCCCGCCAGCCCCAGAGCACGCCCCTCCCTGCAAGGGAGGGGATGGGGGTGGGTCGCGTCCGGGCGATACGGATATGCCGGGGACCGGACCGCGGTAACGCGAGCACGCCACCCACCCCCGACCCCTCCCTTGCAGGGAGGGGAGAAGAATGGTGACCCCCCGCCGCCGCCTGTTCGAGGGCTTCCGCCTCCGCGATCTCCGCCGTCGCCTGGTGCTGAGCCAGGCGGCGATGGCCGCGCGGCTCGGCATCTCGGTCTCCTATCTCTCGCAGATCGAGAATAACGACCGCCCGATCACCGACGTCGTCCTTCTGGCGCTCGCCCGCGAGTTCCCGCTCGAGGCAGCCGAGATCGGCGCCGCCACCGAAACCTCCGCCCTCCTCCGCACGATCGACGCCGCGACCGACAGCAGCGTCCCTGCCGACCGGGTCGCCGAGGGCGACGTCCGCCGCGGACTCGAACAACAGCCGCTCCTCGCCCGCCGCCTCGTCGCGCTCCACGACGCCTATCGCCGCACCCAGGAGCAGCTCCGCGCGCTCGACGATCGCTTCGACACCGGTTCGATCGATTCCGCCCCGCTCCCCTGGGAGGAAGTACGCGACTGGTTTCAGGCCGAGGGCAATTATGTCGATACGATCGATCGCGCCGCCGAAACCCTGTCGGGTTTGCTCGAACCCGGCACGCACGGTCTCGAAGCGCGACTGCGCGACCGGCACGGCATCCGCACGCTCAGCGAGGATGGCGACGGCAGCCAGCTCAGCCGCTTCGATCCGGCGGCGCGCACGCTGGCGCTCAACACCGCGCTCCCGCCCGAAAGCCGCTATTTTCTGCTCGCGCACCGTCTCGTCCGCACCGAATTCGCCGAGGCGATGCGCCACGTGGTCGCGCAATCGGGCGCCGCGAGCCACGCCTCGCGCGAATTGCTGTCGGTCGGCCTCGCCAACTATGCCGCCGGCGCGCTGCTGATGCCCTATGACGCCTTCCGCACCGCCGCGCGCGACGTCCGCCACGATATCGATCGCCTGCGCCAGCGCTTCGGGGTGAGCTTCGAGCAGGCCTGTCACCGCCTTTCCACCCTCCAGCGCCCCGGCGCCGCGGGCCTGCCCTTCTTCTTCTGCCGCGTGGACATGGCGGGCAACATCACCAAGCGCCACTCGGCCACGCGCCTGCAATTCGCCCGCTTCGGTGGCGCATGCCCGCTCTGGGTGGTGCATGAGGCGGTGGCGATCCCCGATCGCATCCTCGTCCAGCTCGCCGAAATGCCCGACGGCACGCGCTACGTCTCGATGGCCAAGGGGCTCGTCAAACCCTCGGGCAGCTACGCCCGCCCGCCGCGACGCTATGCGGTGGCGCTGGGCTGCGAGGAAATGCACGCCGCGGACTTCGTCTATGCCGACGATCTCCGTCCGGGCGGCGCGGCGACTCCGATCGGCGCCTCATGCCGCATCTGCCCCCGCGCCGACTGCGACCAGCGCGCCTTCCCGCCCGCGGGCTCGGTGATCGAGATCGACGCGGATCGGCGCTCGGTTGTGCCCTACGCGTTCCGCTAATCCTCCCCGGCACGGGGAGGGGGACCCGCGCCCGCAGGGCGTGGTGGAGGGGGCGGGCCGCGAGCGACGCCCCCAGAGGAGAGCCCCCTCCGTCACGCTTCGCGTGCCACCTCCCCGTGCCGGGGAGGAATTGATCGCGCCGCCAGATCCATGGCATACCGACTCAACGAAAAATCCGGGAGAGAATGCAATGGCCACCGCGATCGCATCCGCGCAGATGTCCCAGGCCGAGCGCGAGGCGCGCCAGCAGCTCGCCGCCTGCTACCGCGTGTTCGATCATCTCGGCTGGTCCGAGATGATCTACAATCATATCACGCTGAAGGTGCCCGACGAGGAAGGCGCCTTCCTGATCAATCCGTTCGGGCTGCATTTCAGCGAAGTCACCGCCTCGAGCCTCGTCAAGATCGACATCGACGGCAACAAGCTCGACGATTCCACGTATCCGGTGAACCGCGCCGGCTTCGTCCAGCATGCCTTGTTCCACCGCCATCTGCCCGACGCGCATTGCATCGCACATACCCACACCACGGCCGGCATGGCGGTAAGCAGTGTCGCGGGCGGGCTTCGGCCGGTCAATTTCTATGCGTGCAACTTCATCGGCCAGATCGCCTATCACGATTTCGAGGGGGTGACGGTGCGCGACGAGGAAGGCGCGCGGCTGCTCGCCAATCTCGGCGACAAGCGGATGATGCTGCTCCGCAACCACGGTATCCTGGTGATGGGCAAGACCGTGCCCGAAGCTTTCGTCAAGCATTGGGCGCTCCAGCGCGCCTGCGAGATCCAGGTCGCGACGATGTCGATGGGCGAACCGCTTCTGGTGTCGGACGAGGTCGTCGCGGTCCACCAGCGCGACCTCCACATGGCCCAGGTCCCCGGCGGCCCGGGCGCGGCCGACTTTGCAGCGATGGTGCGATTGGTCGACCGCAACGACAAAAGCTGGCGGGACTAAGTCCCTCTCCCATTGGGAGAGGGAGGGAGCCGACGAAGTCGGCGGAAGGGTGAGGGTCGAGGCGGAATGCTGCCCTCACCCTTCCCACCGCTGCGCGGCGGGCCCCTTCCCGCTCCCTGCGGGAGCGGGAGTTTACATGCTCTTTCTCGCCACTGAATTTGTCCCCCCACCCCGTTTCCCGCTACACCCCCGCCATGACCCGCTTCACCGTCAACAACCAACCCGTCGAATATAAGATGGACCCGCGCACGCCCCTCCTCTGGGCGTTGCGTGACGCCTCCAACCTCACCGGCACCAAATATGGCTGCGGCACCGGCGACTGCGGCGCCTGCGCGGTCGATGTCGACGGGGGGCTGCGGCTCGCCTGCCAGGAGACGATCGGCGCGCTCGAAGGCACCTTCGTCACCACCATCGAGGGCCTCTCCAGCGACCGCAGCCATCCCGTCCAGCAGGCCCTCATCGCTGCCCAAGTGCCCCAATGCGGCTATTGCATCCCCGGGATCGTGATGGCCGCATCGGTATTGCTGCGAAGCAATCGCATGCCCTCCGAGGAAGACATAAAGGCGGCGATTCCCAATATTTGTCGCTGCGGCATCTATCCGCGGCTGATTGGCGCGATCACCGATGCGGCGCGCCTCGCCCGAGGTGACCCTGCACTCCCCGAAGCAGATGTTTCGCCCCTGCCGGAGGGCTAGGGTCTGAACTCGATACCGGCAATGCCCGAGACGGAGCGGATTTTGGTTCAGGGCAAGGCGCGAGGAGGGAGCGATGCTGAGCATCGTGACCGACGAGGAACGCAGCCCTGGGCCAAAATTCGCCCGCCGCTCTGCGGTTGCCCTGTGAAGCCCGCTGGACTGCGTTGGATCGCTTGCGCGTAGCGCCGCTACGCGACTGCGCAATCCGCCTTGCCAGCAGACTTCACAGGGCAATCTCGGGCGTTGCCGGTATCGAGTTCAGACCCTAAGCTTTCAATCACCTTTCACCGCAATTCAGCAACCGCTCATCCGGCAGGCCTTAACGACGCGTTACGTAACCGGCGCCATGTCGGAAGAGCGGAGACAGTGAGATGAAGAAGACAATTGTCGCGGTGCTGATCGCCGCCACGGCGCTCATTCCGCCGGTGCTTGCCCAGGATCGCGGCAACCGCGAAGCGCGGCAGCAGGCGCGCCAGGAAGTCCGCCAGCAGCGCCAGCAGATGGCACCGCAGCAGCGGCAGGAATTCCGCCAGCAACGCCAGGAAGCGCGTCAGCAGCGCCAGCAGGCCGCGCCGGTCCAGGCTTCACCGCAAGCAGCGCCACAGGTGGCCCAGCAGCGCCGCCAGGCCCGCTCGGCATTCAATGGGGCGCAGGCCGCACCGCGCCAGCAATATCGCGCCGAGCGCCGAGACGACCGGCAGGACTTTCGCCAGGAACGCCGCGAGGATCGCAGCCAGCTACAAAATGGCCAGGTGACGCGTCAGCAGTTCCGCACCGATCGTCGCGACGATCGCCAGGATTTCCGCCAGGAGCGCCGCGAAGATCGCACCCAGTTCAACCGTGGCAATAGCGGCTGGAACGGCAATCGCGCTGCAAATCGCGGCAACTGGAACGACAATCGCAACGGCAATCGCGGCGGCTGGAACGACAATCGCGGCGGCGGTCGCGGTGGCTGGAACAACAATTGGCGCAACGATCGCCGCTACGATTGGCGCGGCTATCGCACCAGCAACCGCAGCCTCTATCGCCTGCCGCGCTATTATGCGCCCAGCGGCTGGGGCTTCGGCTATCGCCGCTTCGGGATCGGCTTCACGCTGAGCTCGATCCTCTATTCGCAGCAATATTGGATCAACGATCCCTATTCCTATCGTCTGCCCGAAGTCGACGGCCCCTATCGCTGGGTGCGCTATTATAACGACGCGATCCTGGTCGATATCTACACCGGCGAAGTGGTCGACACGATCTACGACATCTTCTGGTAAGGGCGCCCGCTCCCTGACCAGAGATCTGGGGCCCGGCGGAAACGCCGGGCCCCTTGGCGTTCGAGCGCTTGCAATCCGGACACAGGCACGCGATTTCGCACGCGTGAGCAAGAATATCGGCACCATCTCGGGAGGCCCCTCCCCCCTTCGCGCGCGCATCGGACGCGAGGTCTCCGCCCGGCTGGAGGCGAACCCCGCGGTCAAGCGCGCCCGCACCGAAGCCGCCCAGATGTACAGCGTCGATGCGTTCATCAGCGATGCCGAGTGCGACACGCTGATCGGCCTGATCGACGCCGCTGCCCGCCCCTCCACCTTGCTCGCGATGAGCGACGACCCCGATTACCGAACCAGCCACAGCTCGGATCTGCATCGCTGGTCCGACGAGGTCCGCACGATCGACCTGCGCATCGCCAACCTGCTCGGCATCGCCGAGGAGAATGCCGAAACGCTGCAGGGCCAGCGCTACGCGGTCGATCAGCAATTTCGCGCCCACTGCGACTATTTCCACGAGCAGAGCGAATATTGGGCGAAGATGAAGGAGACCGGCGGCCAGCGCACCTGGACCGCGATGGCCTATCTCAACCAGGTGGAAGAAGGCGGCGCGACCTGGTTCCCCCGCGCCGGCATGCGTTTCAAGCCCAAGCGCGGCATGCTCGTCGTGTGGAACAACATGCTACCGGACGGCACTCCGAATTACGACACGCTGCACGAAGGCATGCGCGTGATCGAGGGGATGAAATATATCGTGACCAAGTGGTTTCGCGAGGGCGCCTGGATCAAGGACCACATCACGACCTACATCGCCGGCGGCACCGAGAAGGCGACAAGCGAGTAGGCGGGAGCGCGGGCCACAGAATCATCACAAATCAACAGCTTAATCTGTTATTGTTTCGCTATCGAAATAAAATAAATGATAGCCGTTAGTGTGACCTTGTGTGACCTTTGCCGCGCCCTGCCCCTCGACAAGCAAACTGCCACAAGCCACAGCAAACGCATGTCGCCCGTCCTGAACATCCACCGCTCGATCCTCGGCCAGCCGTGGCGCTGGCGCGGGCTCGCAGCCGATGCGCGCGATCCCGGCTTCGCACCCGACGATCTGGTGACCCAGTTGCTGCTCACCCGCGGCTGCACCCGCGAGACGCTCGAGGACCATCGCAGCCCCAGCATCCGCGCCTTCATGCCCGATCCCTCGATCTTCCGCGACATGGACAAAGCCGCCGAACGCATCGCCGACGCCGTCGAGGCGCGCGAGCAGGTCGCCATCTTCGGCGACTATGACGTCGACGGCGCCACCTCGGCGGCGCTGATGATCCTGCTGCTGCGCGATCTCGGTCTCGAGGCGCGACCCTATATCCCCGATCGGCTGATGGAAGGCTATGGCCCGTCGGGCGCGGCGCTGGTCCGGCTCAAGAACGAAGGTGCCAGCCTGATCGTCACCGTCGATTGCGGCGCGCAGGCGTTCGAGGCGCTGCAGATGGCGCACGATGCCGGCGCCGACGTGATCGTCTGCGACCATCACAAATGCGCCGCCGAGCTGCCGGTGGCCTATGCGGTGGTCAATCCCAACCGGCTCGACGAGCAAGAGGGCGCCGCGCACGGCCATCTCGCCGCGGTCGGCGTCGCCTTCCTGCTCGGCGCCGCCTTGATCCGCACGCTGCGCGCCCGCGGCTGGTTCGCCACCCGCCCCGAGCCCCGCCTGCTCGGCCTGCTCGATCTGGTAGCGCTCGGCACCGTCGCCGACGTCGCCTCGCTCAAGGGTCTCAACCGCGCCTTCGTGGCGCAGGGCCTCAAGGTCATGGCGCAGCGCCGCAACATCGGCATGAACGCGCTGATCGAGGCCTCCAGACTGACCCGCGCCCCGACCTGCACCGATCTCGGCTTCGCGCTCGGGCCCCGGATCAACGCCGGCGGCCGCGTCGGCCGCTCCGATCTCGGCGTCCGCTTGCTCACCACCCGTGATCCGCAGGAAGCCCGCGCCATCGCCGAGGAGCTCAACCTGCTCAACGACGATCGCCGCGCGATCGAAGGCGATGTCCAGCTCACCGCCGAGGCGATGTGTCAGGCACAGGGCAACCGCGCGATCACCATCGTCGCCGAGCGCGGTTGGCATGCCGGCGTGATCGGCATCGTCGCCGGCCGACTCAAGGAAAAGACCGGTCGCCCCTCGATCGTCATCGCCATCGACGAGCATGGCATCGGCAAGGGCTCGGGCCGTTCGATCCCGGGCGTCGATCTCGGCGCCGCGATCCTCGCCGCCAAGGATGCGGGCCTGCTCCACGCCGGCGGCGGCCACGCCATGGCCGCCGGGCTCACCATCGCCGAGGATCGGCTGGACGCCTTCGCCGATTTCCTCGAAGATCGACTCGCGGAACGCGTAACCGCGGCGATGGGCGAACGCGCGTTGCTGCTCGACGCCGTCGTCGCCCCCGGCGGCGTTGTCCCCACTCTCGTCACCGCGATGGAGGCCGGCGGTCCCTACGGCATGGGCTGGCCCGGCCCGCGCATCGCCGCAGGCCCGGTCAGCGTGATCAAGTGCGACGTGGTCGGCAACGGCCATGTCCGTGCGATCGTCGCCGGTGACGACGGCCGCAGCATCAAGGCGATGGCTTTCCGCCAGGCCGAAAGCGAACTCGGCGCCGCGCTCCTTTCCGCTCCCCGCCACCGCAAGCTCTGGCTCGCCGGTCGCGCCAAGATCGACGATTGGGGCGCCCGCCCCGCCGCCGAACTGCATATCGACGACGCCGCATGGGCAGAATGAGCGGACAGCGCTTGACCATCCGCCCCGCTTTGCCTAACCGGCGCTTCCACGCACGACGGCCCCTTCGTCTAGCGGTTAGGACGCGGCCCTTTCACGGCTGAAGCACGGGTTCGATTCCCGTAGGGGTCACCATCGTCTAACGGAAAATAGCAAAACCGCGCCATTTCGGACGATCTGGCAGAATCGCATTCCACATTTCGTCTTACACATTTTTCGCGGCTCTATCGGCTTGCGCGGACATGCCTTTGGACGACGATTGCGATTTCTCGCTGCCCGGAAGCTTGCGTGGAGGGATCGGCCGGTTGCGGCCTGACCGCTTCTGGGCCGGAACCGTGGAAGCGGCCATGATGCACCAGTCGCCCGACCCAGCGACACTGGGCCGGCCGCGGACGTGAAGCTTTGGTGGCGGGGGCCATGCTTTCGTCTAGCTACGGGGGTGGGACACACCAGGCCCCCTATTACCGCGAGACTGCCGCGCGGGCTGATACGCTGCGACCTTTGATCCGCTTACGATCCTACAGTCGATGGACGCCCGGCTGCCGGGGCACAGTCACTAGCGTCGCAATCTTCCGCCTCTCGCCACCGGGAGCTGTCACCTTTTCGACGCCTATGACGTCCGTGCGCCACTCCTTCTTCCCGATGGTAAACAGCTGGTAGCCCCTCTGATCGTTCAGCAGGCTCGTCTGCGGGTTTTCGGAAAGGACATTTTCCCAGCCCTTCGGAATGTCCGATCCGTCCCCACCCGTCGAGATGGAAGAGGCGACATATTCGGTGGCAACGGCCGGCCCTTCCCATTCATTCTCGCGCGCGGGAACGACGCCGGCATGGTGCTTGTGCACATCGCCGGTGGCGACGATTACATTGGTCAGCTTCTTTTCGAGGATTGTATCCACAATGCGTGCCCGCGCATCTGGATAGCCGCTCCAGGAATCGAGGTTTTCCCGGCCCTCGGCACGGCTCTCGAGGTAGCGGAACGGCATCATCATCACCTGCTGCGCAAGCAGGTTCCATCCGAAGTCCGCGCGCATCCCCCCCTTTAGCCAATTCTCTTGCGCTGCGCCGAGCATCTGCGACGGTCGGCCGTCGGAAACTGGCCGACAATCGTTCGTCTTGCGAGGCGCGCAACGCTGATCGGTCCGGTGCTGGCGCGTATCCAGCAAATGGATGCGCAGCAGTCGCCCATAGTCCAACCGGCGGTGCATGTGCAGGCCGCCATTCGCCGGAAACTGCGCTCGACGCACGGGCATATTCTCATACCACGCCTGCATCGCGGCATAGCGGCGCATCAGGAACAGTTCGGGCGGCGTCCCCTGCTCATCATACTGCGCGGCCCAATTATTGTCGATCTCATGATCATCCCAGCTGGGCAGAAAGGCGACCGCCGCGTGCGCCGCCTGCAGATCGGGGTCCATCTTATACTGCGCGTAGCGGCGGCGATAATCGTCGAGCGAATAGATCTCGTCGCCATGATGGGTGCGGAAGCAGTTGCGTTCGCCGTCGCCGGCCTTCGGGCACTGCCGTCCGGCCCAATGCTCATAGATATAGTCGCCATAATGGAAGACGGCGTCGAGATCGGGCTCCTCACTCATATGGCGATATGCGGTGAAATAGCCATTCTCATAATGCTGGCAGCCGGCAACGCCGATGCGCAGCCGATCCACCACCGCGCCAGCCGCCGGAGCCGCGCGTACGGCGCCCACCGGACTTGCGTGGTCGCCCGTCAGGAAGCGATAATGATATAGGCGCGCGGGGTGGAGTCCCTTCACCTCGACATGGACCGAGTGGCCCAGTTCGGGCCGCGCGAGAGCCTCGCCCGATTGGAGGATGCGCGCGAAACGCGCATCCTCGGCGACCTCCCAGCGCACCGGCACCGACTTCATCGGCATGCCACTTCCCGGATCGAACGGCTTGGGCGCCAGCCTCGTCCACAACACGAAGCCGTCCGGATGCGGATCGCCCGAAGCAATGCCGAGCGTGAACGGATATCCGGCGAGCGTCTGGGCGAACACCGCCCGGCTCTCGATGCCTGCAAAGAGGGCGAGCGAGCCCATACTCTTGACCAGGGTGCGGCGATCGAACTGCATGGTTGATCCTTCGTTTGGAGACTGGCTTATCGCGCCGATGCGCGGGCGGGAGCGCCAAACCTGCGGTGAAAATCGTCGAGCTCAATGTTGAACTCTTCGCGGTCGAGATATTCGCGGTCAGAGAGCTTCGCCTGCCCGTCATGCGTCTTGTACCAGGCGCCATAGTCGGGAATCTCGGACGCGAACTTGCCATAATGGGTGGAATAGGTGCGGACCTCGATGGACGGCCGATCCGCGTCCAGCCGGAACCGCAGCAGCCGCAGCCAGCCGTCGCCCACGTCGCTGCCTTCGGCGCCCCCGTCCTTGGCGGTCTGGCCGCGACCCTGATAGTCGGCCATCATCTGATAGACTTTCTTGCCGGATCGGTTGGTCTCGACACTGAAGCCCTGGCCGCCGACATGACCGCTCAGCACGAGGAAGATCTGGTCGTTTCGGCTGATGAACGCATCCCACAGCATCTGCGGGTTGTTGTCGCGCCGGTCGAGAACGCTGTTGTCGGGGTTGGAGGCCAGGTTGCGCGAACCGTTGCGGGCCAGATAATCGTGCGTCGAGACGATTGTAGGCAGACCGGGAAAGCGGCGGAGCATTGCGGTCGCCCAGGCCAGCGAGGCGTCGGGCGCATGATATTGCAACCCGATATGGAGGAAGCGGCATTTCCCCGCGGTGAAAATCTGCGCGCTGTCGGCGCCGCCCTCGTGCGAACCGACATACCAAGGCTGGCCGCTGAAAAATTGCGACTTGTCGGAAAAGGCCGACTGGAAACCCCTCAGGCCGCCGACATGGCGGAGGCCGGCTTTCTTGAGCTCCGGCCTCGGCGGGTGAGCCGGATCGGTCCATAAGGCATCAAAATCGTGATTGCCGGGGATCACCGAGAAAGGAAGCTTGCCCGCGATCAGCTGATAGGCGGCAATCGCGGCGGGGATTTCGAACGATCGCGTGTGGGCCTTTGGCGACATGGCGACTTCCGAGCCGCCATTGGCGATCCATTTGAAGCCGCGCGCGGCATGTTCGGGGTCCATCCATTCGGAATAATGCTGCCAGACATCGCCCATATGCGTGGCGAAGACGATGTCGCCGCCAGCGCTTCTCGCGTTGGCAGCAACCCACTGCATCTGTGCATAGAATTGCTCGACAGCATCGAAGGGGAATCCGGACCATTTCTGATGCCGGTAGTCGACGTAGTTCTGCGTGTCGGGAATCATCGCGACCGTGAAGTCGCCGCATTTCCCCTTTCGATATGCTTCGGCATGAGCCGTCGGTGAGAAGGCGGCGACAAGGGCGGCCGTGAGGCCAACTACGGCCCGGAGCGCAACTATTTCACGATGGGCCATCAACTCGTCTTTCGATCTTGTGTCGGGGGGGGGGGGAGATTGCG
This sequence comes from Sphingomonas sp. M1-B02, assembly GCF_026167525.1. Taxonomy (NCBI): domain Bacteria; kingdom Pseudomonadati; phylum Pseudomonadota; class Alphaproteobacteria; order Sphingomonadales; family Sphingomonadaceae; genus Sphingomonas; species Sphingomonas sp. M1-B02. The sequence goes on from NZ_CP110679.1 coordinate 863,083, forward strand.
GCGGGCTGCCCGGCAATGGGGAAGCGCGCGCGGCGCTCCCCCCGCGACCGGCTACATCTTGAAGATGAGATCCAACTGGAACGAGCGATTGCGAGTCATCTCATAGCGACGCATCTCGTACGGCACGTCATAATAGCCTTGGGCGATCGGGTCCTGAAGGATGTTATTCGCCTGCAGCTTGACGATGATGTTATCGCCCAGCGCGTAGCGGAACGCGGCATCGAGCTGGCCGCGCGCTTCCAGCCAGTAGGTGGTCCAGGAATAGGCGCCGAGCGAGATCGGGCTCTTGCTCTTCCAGTTATACGCCAGCCGCACCTCGCCGTTTCCGGGAAGGCGATAGAAGAGGCTCGCATTGGCCAGCCAGTCGGCCTGATATTGCAGCGCGTCGAGATGAACCTCGGTGGTGCCTGACAGATAATCCATGTTCGCCCACATCCGCGTGACGTTGGCGGAGACACCCAGCTTGTTCTTCAGAAATCCGGGGAGCCCCGGAATCTCGCTGCTGACGATCTGGAACTCGATCCCCTTCATTTTCGACGACAGTGCGTTCATCGGCTGGGTCACCTCATAGGTGACGCCGCCGATGACAAGATCGGCACCCCGCATCGTATAGATGTCGTCCTTGATGTTCTTGACGAATCCGCTGAGCGCGATCAGCCCGCTGCCCGCGAAATAATATTCGGCGGCGAGATCGAAATTGTCCGAGCGGCGCGGTTTGAGATCGGGATTGCCGCGCGAGATGACGAGTTCGTCGTCGTCGCGGGTCTCGGCGCGGGCGATCTGCTCGAATGCGGGGCGGCCGAGCGTGCGGCTGTAGCCGGCCTTGACTCGGAAGTTGTCGCCGAGCTGCTGGGAGAGAAGAATAGAGGGAAGCAAGTGGCGATAGCCCCCATCATATTGCTGGAACGCGCCGGCATATCGACCGCCGACCGCGAGGGGCGACGACGCCTCATAATCGACATCGTCGTAGCGAAAGCCGGCGACCGCGTTGAAGGTGTCGGTAGCGTAGGTCACCGATGCATAGCCGGCGAGAATGCGCTCCTTATAGGTATAGTCGCCCGACCAGGCAGCGTTGTTGGTGGTGGCCTGGTTGATCGCCAGGTTGGGCTTCACGTTTGCCTCGAACTTGGCATAGTCGATCCAGAGCACCGGCATGTCATACATCCAGGGCAGGAAGCCATCCGGAACGAAGCCGATATCGCCCATCGCGCTGCTATTGTTGACGTAGGTAGTCTGCGCCTGGTTGCGCGTCGCTTCGACCTTGCGCGCATCGATGCCCACCGCAAAGCCGAAGCCGTTGTTGCCGCGCCCGAAATTGTTCCGGTAATCTAGCTTGCCCTCGACCGAAGTCATCTTGGCATCGACGAACAGGTCGGAGGCGGCCGACAGCCGGTAGTTCGCCGTGTTGATCAGCGGATCATAATTGTCGATCGTGATCCGGTCCGACAATTCCGACATGTCATAATTGATGAACGAACTCGGCGGACTATAGGCATAGATCGCGGTCAAATCCGTGTCGTGAAACCTGTTCATGTTCCAGCCGGCGCGAGCTTCAAGGACGGCGTTGGAATCGAATTCCTTGACGGTCTTGAAGATGAAGCCGCGCGTCTCATTCTCGAACCGGTCATAGGAATAAGAAGGCCGTGTGCGGCCAATCTTCAATCTGGCGGTTTCGGGGCCAGTGCGAACGAGACCGGTATATTGCTCGACATAGAATTGGTTGAGCGTCTGGTCCTCGAGCTGCTTATATTCGTAGCCCAGCAGCGATAGCTGCAGCCCCGGCGCAGGCTCATATTCGAGCTGCGCCGATCCACCGAAGGTGCGGGTGAAATGGGTATAATCCATCGGCCGGATGAGCGTCGGCAGCGGATGCAAGCCATCCCAGTTCGACAGGTTTGCGTTCGCCGCCGCGCCGTTTGGCTGATAGAAGACGCGGCCGTTCGGGTTGCGCTTGGTATAATCATAGGCCCGCTGGCGATAGACGCCGGAGAGCACTACGCCGAACTGCCCCTCGCCCCCGAATTTCCGCGCCCACAGGCCCTTCACGCCGCCGCCCCACGGGGTATCGCTGTAGCTTCCGCGGCTATTGTCCCCGGGCACATATTTGCCATAGCCGGTCTGCAGGCTGACAAAGGCGTCGATGTAGAAAGTGTCCTTGTCATTCAGGGCGCTGCGCGGGACGATGTTGGTCACGCCGCCGATCGCGCCGGCGTCCAGATCGGAAGTGAAGGTCTTGAAGATCTGGGTCGTGCGCGAAATCTGCGTCGGGATCAGATTGAGGTCGACGCGGCGCAACCCGTCGCCGTCGTTCGCGGACGAGAACATTGCCATGCCGTCGAATGAGGTGAAGTTCAGATCGGGCGAGATCCCACGCACCGACACATAGGCAGCTTCCTGCTCGCCATACAGCGTCTGCATCGAACTGACGCCGGGCACGCGGATCAGCGCATCGGCAAGCGTTTCGTCGGCAAGATCGCCGGTATCATCCTGAGTCAGCGTGTCGACCACACCCAGCGCCTGGCGGCGGTTGTTTACATCTTCGGCAGCACGCGCGGCACTGCCGATGACGACGATTTCTTCGTCGCCGGCGGCGCGCGCAGCGCCCGAATCCTGTGCTTGAGCGGCAGTGGCCAGCGCCAGAACGGACGTGGTCAAGAATATGCGAGCGATAGCGAAAGTCATTGTTTTCCCCAGTGTTTTGCGCGGCGGAAGGCTGCTACCTCCCGCCGGGCCGTCATTCGAATTCGATTGGTGGATCAGCCCTTCGTTGCGGGCCGCGTGTCGGGTTTCAGGTTTGCGAGCGCGGTGTGCGGTCGCTTTCCCCTTTCCTGAACGGGAAGGGTCTGGTCGCCGCTCGGTATCGCCGGCGCCGGCAGGTTGGCTGCTGCGAACCTCGCATGGTGCAGCAGGCCGCCCGTGCTCGGTAGGATCGGCGGCTTGGCTCGGGGTTCGCCGAAGCGAAAAGCGGCCGTAAGATCGCCGAAGGTCGCGCGCCGCCAATCCGAGATGTTCGGTTCTCTCACACCCGTGAAGCGCTCCAGGAACTGGAGGATCGAGGTGTGATCGAAGGGCTGGCTGCACACCCATCCCCCCGCCGTCCATGGCGAGATGATGATGCAGGGAACGCGGAAGCCGGCGCCTACAGGGACTCCGTCAACGAATTCGTCGATGGCGCCCTCGGACGGCACCGGTGGCGGTACATGATCGAACTGGCCATCATTCTCGTCATAGTTGAGAATGAAGACAGTCTTTGCCCACACGTCGGGATTGGCCGCGACCGCATCGAGCTTGCTGGCAATAAATTCCGCGCCAGCGGCCGGGCTGGAGTTGCCGGGGTGCTCGCAGCCTTCGTTGGTCGGGCAGAGCCAAGTTACCGCCGGAAGTCGGTCATGCAGCGCGTCATACTCAAACTGCCCGTCCGAGGCCGACGGCATTCCCTTTGCGCGGAGCGGTGAGTGCGGCGCCGAATCCATGAACGCGCGAAACAGGCGCAGCACGTTGAAGCCGGTGCCGTTGTCCGCATGCTGATAGACCTTCCAACTTACGCCCGCTTCCTCGAGCCGTTCTGCGTAAGTCTTCCAAGTCAGTCCCTCAGCAGGCGACTTCTGGGTCGTTTGAGGGAGGCCATGGCGTCCATCTGCGTCGATCGTGCCGGTGAGGTAGTAAAACCGGTTTGGCCGCGTCGAACCCAGCACCGAGCAGTGATAGGAATCGCAGATCGTGAAAGCTTCGGCCAACGCCCGATGGAAGGGGATATCCTCGCGGTTGAAATATCCCATCGTGTACGGGCCGTTTGCGCCATCAGCCTTGCGATGCGCGGGCAGCCACTGGTCCATCCGCCCACCGTTCCATGCGTCATGCTGTACCTCCCAGGAATGGCGGGTCGAGGGAATCCGTTGGGCACTTGTCGAGAATGTGTCGAGGTGGAAGGGAAGCAGATACCCCTTCGGGTTCACCGCGTCCGGCTGATGAAACACGCTCCTGCCACTGGCCAACGTCATTGCATCTGGATCGCCAAATCCCCGTACGCCGCGCATGGTGCCGAAATAATGGTCGAACGATCGGTTTTCCTGCATCAACATCACGACATGCTTGATGTCCCTCAGCGACCCTGCGCGGCGGGGCGACTGAGCAAGCAGCTTCTGCACGTTCGCCGGCATCAGCGACGATGCGGCCGCAAAGGACGCCACCTGGGACGACCCTTTCAACAATCGGCGGCGGGTGAACATGCCGTCGTCTGATACTTTCGTCACTGTGGCCCCCATGCTTAGCAGACGTGCATCTGCGTCCGGATTCACTGCCCCGGAATGCTCGATATTCAGTCCGATTCGGATGAATAGTGGCCGGATAACCGTGGTTTATGACGAGCGGGTTGCGTCTGTGTTGCACCGCAGCAGTTCCCGCCGCTCGGAGCGAATTTCAAACGCGGCGTGGTCAGGAAAGTGGTCATAGCGCGAGGCAGGCGGCCGGGAAGTCGACACCCGGACCACGGGTTGCGCTAACAGCAGACCCGCTACGCCACGGTGAGATTCGCCCAACCTTTCACGACCTGTGCTCGTAGCGACTAGGCCTTGCGGCACCGCACCGTCGCTACGGCATCAGGACCGGCCCATCAGCATGGTCACCGGCCGCTGAATAATCGGAGAGGCGCGGGGAGCAGTTTGACCGTCGGGCACTCAGCATTCTCGCTGCGACCATGCAGGCCCCACCTAGGGCATATGCCGCCGCCAGCCCGATCAGCGCCGGCGCCTGGCCCATCCCGGCGGCTACCGACTGACCGACCAGCGTTACCGATCCGACGGCAAGCATGTTGCCGACAAAGGCAGCAATGCCGGCGATCGTTCCCGTACGCGCACGATGCCGATTGTCGCTGATCTGCGAGAAGATCAGGACGGAGATCACCTGATGTCCGAAGATCGCAAGCGCGAAGGCGGCGACGCTCACGACCGCCACCGGCGCGGTCGCGAGAAGTAGCAGGCCTGCCACCGCCAGGCTGCACACCGCGATCGAAAGCTGCGCCCGGAGCGAAGGGCCGCTGCGCCAGTGCGGTAGGACAAAGGCACCGATCAGGCTTCCGAGCGCGGCCCAGATATAGATGCCTGTCACGCTGCCTGCCCATCCCGTCACGCTATCGCTCCCGCTCTGATGCAGAAAGACAGGAAGCCAGTAGAGAAACACCCACCAGAGCTGATCGGTCAGTCCCTTGGCGGCGATCAGCAGCCACGTGGCGGGCCTGCGGAGCACAGCATCGTCATGCCGCGCGATACCCGGCTCCGGCATGACCGGCGCTGGATCGGCGGGGGCGACCCGAAGCCACCAGAGGACCCACAGCAGCCCCAGCCCACCCATGGCGAGCGCCGCCCACCGCCAGCCGAACGACCAGGCGAGCAGCGGGACCACCACCGGGCCGATCATCGCGCCAAGGCTTGGCGCCATGTTAAAAAGTCCGAGTGCGAACGCCCGCCGTCGCGCGGGGGCGAGCCTGCCCAGCATCTTCAGTGCCGCCGGCGTACCGATCGCTTCGGCACCGGTGAGCGAGACGCGGACGATCAGCATGGACTGCATGCCGGACGCCATCGCCTGCGCCGCGGTCAGCGCGCTCCAGGCTGCGACGCCCCATGCCAGGCAATGGCGTGCCGACACCTTGTCGGCGATCCAGCCCATCAAGGGCAAGCACAGTGCGGCGGATATCTGCGACGCCGCAGTGATCCGACTATAGGTGCCGCCGGGCCAGCCGAACTCTTGATCGAGCAGCGGTTTGATCAAGCCCAGCATCTGGCGATCGATGTTGTTGAGCATGATTGCCGCGACGATCGCCGCGATTACGCTAGCACCCGCGACGGGACCTCCAACGCGCCCTAGCCCCCTGCCCGCCCGCGGCGACGGCGCGCGCTTCGCTTCATCGCCAACATGGTCCATGTGCGCCCCATAGGCTTGCAAACTAGCGCCGTCACCGTCCGCGGGCGTTGTTCATCGACGCCGTTTTCCGCTAGCAACGATGCCGCGCTCGGCGGCATGGCGCTAAACGGGAAAGAGCATGAAGATGGCGACCAAGCCGATCGACGAATTGGATGGCGTAAGTCAGTTCGCCCAGACGCTGACTCGCAACCTGGTGGATACGGTTGGCGCAGCGATCGTTCGCGGCGAATATGAAGGGCAGCCTTTCCCGACCGAGGCGGAACTGAGCAAGACGCACGGCATCAGCCGCTCGGTGACGCGCGAAGCCATCAAGATGGTCACCGCCAAGGGGTTACTGATCGCGCGCCCGAAAGTCGGGACCTTCGTCCAGCCAGAGGAAAGCTGGAACCTGTTCGACGTCGATGTCCTGCGCTGGCTGATGGAACAGAAATTGTCCAACGCCTTGCTACGCGAGTTCAACGAATTGCGCATGACGGTCGAGCCCCACGCCGCGGCCCTGGCAGCGCGCCGCGCTACCCCTGCGCAGGTTACGGCGATCGGGTTGGGCCTCACCCACATGCGCGAAGCCGCCGAGGGAAATGGCAATCCGCTGAGCGCGGACATCGATTTCCACGTCGCGGTGCTCCGCGCGTCCGGCAATCCGTTTCTGTCCCAATTCCGGGAAATCGTGACGATCGCTTTGCGAACCTCGATCCGAGTGACCAATCAGCAGGCGGGTGGCAAGGCGTGCATCGGCGACCATGAAGCGGTCTACATGGCCATCGCTGCCGGGAAGCCTGAACTGGCCAGAGAAGCCATGGCCAAGCTGATCGGCGACGTGCTCGATTTCATCAACCGCTCGCCGGCCCGAGACTGAATATCGTCAGATAAGCCTTGGCGTCAGCGGCGAGACGCTTGCGATGCCTTTACCGATACAGGCTTGGGCTGCGCATCGAGAAATGCGTCGAGCTGCGCCTTCATTTGCGGTGCTTCGCTGGCGATATTGCGGGTCTCGAGCGGATCCTCGACCATGTCGTACAACTCATAGGCGCGTTCGCCGGTCTGCTCCCGGGTCCAGCGGACCAGACGGTATCGCTCGGTGCGGATCGCCTGGCCGATGCGGCCGCCTGGCCGGCCATAAGCGTGATAGGCATATCCGCGCACGCGCTTGGCCGGATCCTGCAGCACGGGCGTTAGATCGATACCGTCAATGGGCTGCGGTCCAGTCGGCTTCGACAGTCCCGCCAGCCTGGCAAGGGTCGGATAGATATCTACCGTCTCGGCCGGCTGTGCCGTCGTCTTGCCGACGCTGACGCCCGGTCCGGCAAACAACAGCGGCAGGTGCGTAGCCTGTTCGTAATTGGTGTGCTTGGTCCACATTGCGTGGTCGCCAAGATGATAGCCATGATCGCCCCACAGGACGACGATCGTATTCTTCGCAAGCCCCGAACGGTCGAGCTCGTCGAGCAGCTTGCCGATCTGCGCGTCGACATAGCTTACCCCGGCATAATAGCCGTGGATCAGCGTGCGCTTCAGCGCCTCGGGATAGTCCGCCTCGCGCACCTTGTCGTCGATTGGGGCGTAGGCGTTGATCTCGCCGCCTACCTTGCCGGCGAAGGACGGCGCTCCCTCGGGCATTCGCTCGAAGCTCGGCATCGGCAGCTTGGCGCGGTCATATTTGTCCCAGTATTTTTTGGGCACCGAGAAAGGCAGATGCGGCCGCGCGAAGCCGACCGCGAGGAAGAAGGGCTGGCCGCTTGCCTTCAGCTCGTCCATCCGCGCCACCGCCTTTGCAGCGACGCGGCCATCGGCATAGGCTTCGTCGGGCACGTGGGGCGATTCCCATGCGACGCCGCGCTTGAGCGTGCGGGCATATTCCCAAACGTCGCCGCTGGGTATTTCGAACTCGTTGAACAGCGCCGCCTCGCGCGTTTTTCCCGCTGCCTTGCCCTCGGGCGAGACATATTCGATCACATGATCCTTATAGGGCGGCGCCGACCAGCTTTGCGGATCCCCCACGGTATTGTGACCGATGTGAAACGTCTTGCCCAGGCTCTCGGCACGATATCCGTTCGCCATGAAATATTGCGGTAGGGTCACGGCATTCGGCAAATACTCGCGCAGGTTCTGGCCGAAATCATAGATGCCGGTGGAGGTGGATCGCGCCCCCGTCATCAGGTTCATCCGGCTTGGTGCGCACACTGCCTGATTGGCATAAGCCAGGTTGAACTGCGTGCCGCGCGCTGCCAGCCGATCGATGTTGGGGGTCACCGCGATCGAATCGCCATAGGCATGGATCGCGGGCTTCAGATCATCGACCAGGATCAGCAATATGTTCGGCCGCGACGCCTGCGTCCGGGCAGGCGGCGCAAGAGCCCGCGGCGCTATGCCCCCCGCCGTCGTGCAGGCGGAGGACAGCAACAGCGAGGTCAGCGCGCAGACCGCGCCGACCGCCCTGCTTTTGCGCTGCATGTTCATGGTCTCACTCCTCAGAACAGGCCACGGAACCCGAGTACGAAGCGACGATCCGCCGCGCGATACTGGCCGATCGGCCCGTCGGCAAAGATCGCCCGTTCGATGCTGGGCGCATTGGTCAGGTTGATCCCCGAGAGCGTGACCGCAAATTTCGGGTTCACGTCATAGGAGATGCTGGCATTCACCTGGGCACGATCGTCCTGATACCAGGGCAGATTGTTGCTGAGATCGGTCGCTTCTGTGCGCAGGAACGGATCTCGGCTAGTGTAGCGGACGCGCGCGCTGATCCCGTATTTTTCATAGAACAACGTGATGTTGTAATTGTTTCTGGAAAGGTCGCGCAGCGGCAGCTCGAACTGCACCGGAGCGCCGCCGCCGGACACGATCCCCGGCACCGTGAAGGTCGCGTCCCGGTCTCCTTCCTGGAAGGTATAATTGGCGATGATGCCGAACCCGTCGAGGAAGCCGGGCAGATAGGTGAAGCTGTGCTGGAAGGCGACCTCAACGCCTTTGAGCGTTGCGCTGCCGGCATTCTGCGGCTGGTTCGTGCCGACGCAGACGCCTCGATTGCCGGTCAGATCGACCGCCACGGGATTGAAGATGCCCGTCGCGCAATTGTTCGGATCGAAGCGGCTGCCCGCCGGATTGATCAGCGTCGGTGCGATCGAGACCGTCGTCACCAGATCCTGATACTTCTTGTAGAAGCCGCCGACCGAGAAGAGGCTGTTTCGATCGAAATACCATTCCACCGCCGCATCGAACTGATCGACGGTCTGGGGACGCAGATCGGGATTGCCGGTGCCGACATAGACGTCGCCGACCAAGGGAAAGTTCACCGAGGGCGAGAGCTGGGCAAAATCGGGCCTGCGCATCGAGCGGCCATAGGAGGCGCGAAGCGCGACATCGCGCATCGGCTCCAGCGTCAGCATCGCGCTGGGCAGCCAGAAGCGATAGCGGCCCTCCTGCGTCACGGCGCTCACCACGCCGCTGCTGATCGCGTTGCCGATCGTCGTCTGGTCGGTCTGCACATAGCGAACGCCGGCATTGCCGCGCAGCCCCATGCCGCCGATCTCGGTCTCGATATTGACCCGGGCATAAGCGGCGAGCGAGCGCTCCTCGACGCGGAAGGCTGCCGCCGCGTCGAGCGGCGCTTCGGGCAACAGCCTGAACGCCGCACGCGTCTCAGCCGGGTTGAGCGTCACCGACGCGGGTGCGACGAAGCCGCCGAAATATTGACGCCCCGTATCCGCGAACACGTCATCGGGCGCGAGCGAGAATAGATTGGGCCGCGCCGCCGCGGTGAAGCCTGGGAACGTCGCCGACGCCTGGGTGTAACGATCGCGCACGGAGTCGGTCTGGTTCAGTCGAATGCCGGCCTGGATCGACTGGATCGGGCCCAGCCCCGCCTTCCATTCGAGATCGAGCCGCTGCGCGTTCTCGGTGTTGCGAAACTTGGTCTCGTTATCGCGCGCGATGAACGCCTGATAATAAGCCGGATTGGCGATGTTGGCGGAAAGCGGGCTCGAACGGTCGGGCGCGAAGAAGAGCTCGTCGTCGGTCAGGTCGAAGAAGACCGGCGGACTGATTTTGCCGCGCTCGTTGCCGAAATTGGGGCTGGCGGGATCGCTATATTGCGCGACGATCTCGAGTCCGGCTTCGCGGCTGGTCGAGCCCGCGCGGCTCACTTCGAACTTCGCGACCAGGTCGCCCATCGACCATTCGCCACCACCGGCGGCCAGATAGGTCTCCGTGAAGCGCGCCGGGCTGTTATTCCGCGGGCGCAATCGCGTGTCGGCGATCAGTCCGCTCATCATCTGGCGATAGGTGAAGCCACTCGACGTGCGTTGCTGGATGTCGGCCTGCGCGAGATAGGGAAGCTCGGAAATGTCGTTCGGCTGGTGGAAGAAGACGCCATATTCGCTGCCCGTCACCGACTGGTCGATATAGGTACCGTCGACGAACAGCTTCAGGTTCGGCGTCGGCTGCCATTCGGCCGATCCGGTCAGCGATTTATTCTCGCGCTCGCGCACGGTCATGAACTGCTGCGCATAATTGGGGCGCAGATAGGGGTCCGGGGTTCCATCGCCGGTAAGATCGACATTGGTGCGCGCGGCATAGCGAACGTTAAGCGCATCTTCGCGGACGGTCTGGTTGCTATAGCCGCCTGAGAGCACCACCCCGATCTCGCCAATCCCAGTGTCGAAACTCTTGCCGAATACGGCCGAGATGCGCGGATTGAAGCTGTTGGAATATTCGGCATATTCCATCTCGGCGCGGATTGAGGCGATCGGGGCCTTCAGGCCCAGACCGCGATAGGTGCGCAGGTCGACAATGCCGCCCACCGATCCTTCGAGCTGGTCTGCGGTCGCCACCTTGGTGACGACCACCGAGGCGATCAGCTCTGCGGGCACGTCGCCAAAACTCACGCCGCCACGCGCGTCGCCCGCCGGTGTCGTTGCGCGACCGTTGATCAATACCAGATTCTGCGAGGAGCCACGGATCGAGACGTTGCTGCCAACCCCCTGCGCGCGATCGACCTGGATGCCGGAAATGTTCTCGAGGACGTCGGCAAGGTTCTGATCGGGCAGCTTGCCGACGTCTTCGGCGTTGATGACATCGACAATGTTGGTGGAACTGCGCTTTTCGTTGAGCGCCGCCGCAAGGCTGCCGCGAATACCGGTGACGACAATATCGTCCGCTGTGCCATCGAGACCTGCCTGATCCTGCGGCACATCGAGCTGGGCGGGGTCCGAAGCAGAAACTTGCGCAAATGCCGCCGCTGGGAGAAGTAGTGCGAGGCTGGCCGTTCCACACAACGCCAAAGCCCGAAACCCAACCGTGGTGCCGAAAGTCCCCATATTCCCTCTCCAGATCGTGACAATGCGCCGCGGCCGGCGTCTTGGCGAAACCGCCATTCGCCGCCTCTCTACATCGATACAGCCCTTGTCAACTGTAGTATGATAAATAGGCTTTGCCGCGGCCCGGCCTAGGAGCCATGAGCTAGGCGACCCTGCTAGCAACCCTTGGAAACCTGCCATTCGCCAGCACAGCAACGCTCCGCGCGAACCATATCTTGTATGATAACCAACTGTCTGTCTCCGAGCCCGCTTGCGATTAAATCAATTTGTCTTATAGATAGGACAAGCCGCAACGAGATCGGTCGGACACGCTGGGGAGGATATATGGCCAGGTATTTGCTGCATTCGTTGTTCTTGATATCGGCTGCCATTCCGGCCGGAGCGATTGCGCAACCCGGCCCTACCGCCCCGCAAAACGACAGGGTCTATACGAGTGACCTGATCACGCGCTGGGGCAAACGCGTTACCGCCGAAAATGCCTGGCGGAGCTATCCGCGACCCCAGTTGAAGCGCGATCAATGGATCAACCTCAACGGCAAATGGGATTATGCCATCCGCCCGAAAGCCGCGGGGCGGCCCGAAGCGATGGACGGCCAGATCCTGGTGCCCTTCGCCGTCGAATCCAAGCTGTCCGGCGTCGCGCGCAAGGTCTCTCCCGACGACCGCCTCTGGTACCGCCGCAGCTTCGAGGTCCCCGCCGCCTGGAACGGCCAGCGCGTGATGCTGAACTTCGGTGCGGTCGATTTCGAAGCGCATGTGATGGTCAACGGCGCGATGGTAGGTTCGCATCGCGGTGGATCGGACACGTTCGCTTTCGACGTCACCGAATATCTGAAACCCGGACAGAATGAGCTGGTGGTACAGGTCACCGATCCCACATCGGACGGCGCGCAACCGCGGGGCAAGCAGACGCTAAAGCCCAACAGCATCTGGTACACACCGGTGAGCGGCATCTGGCAGACCGTCTGGCTCGAACCCGTGCCCGATCTGCACATTATCGACGCCAAGATCACCCCGAACATCGACGCGGGCACGCTTGCCGTCGACGTGGCGCTCAATCGCAGCGCGAGCGACGAGGATGCCGTGCGCATCACGGCCTCCTCGGCCGGCCGCAAGATCTCGAGCGTGGTGGTGCGCGGCAATCGACCCGCTTCGCTGTCGGTGCCCAATGCGCGGCTCTGGTCGCCCGACGATCCCTTCCTTTACGACCTGAAGATCGAGCTCGTGAAGGTGCGCAACCCGATGCCCACCATGCCCGACAAGAGCCCGCACCGCACGCGCGGCGACATGATGCTCAACGGACGGGAAGCGCAGCTCTACACCAGCGCCCAGGTCCAGGGCCGTGCCCGCGATACCGTCGACAGCTATTTCGCCATGCGCAAGAGTTCGATCGGCCCCGGCACCGTGACGGGTCAGCCCCCTTTGCTGCTCAACAACAAGCCGGTTTTCCAGAACGGCACGCTCGATCAGGGCTGGTGGCCCGACGGTTTGCTGACCCCGCCGTCCGAAGAGGCGATCCGCTTCGAAATCGACTTCCTCAAGAAAGCCGGCTTCAACATGTTGCGCAAGCATATCAAGGTCGAGCCGGCCCAATATTATTATGAGGCCGACCGGATGGGCATCCTGATCTGGCAGGACATGCCGTCGGGCGAGGAGGATGAAAGCCTCGACCAGTTCATTCGCCCGAAATCGACCTCCGAGGCAGTGATGCCGCAATCGGTGACCGACGAATTCGAATATGAGCTGCTGCGCATGATCAGCGACTTGCGCAACCATCCTTCGATCGTCAGCTGGGTGGTAAACAACGAAGGGTGGGGCCAATATGCGTCCACCCGCCTCGGCAAGATGGTGAAGGACCTGGACCCGAGCCGCGTCGTCAACAAGGTCAGCGGCTGGCTCGATACGGGAGACGCCGGATCGGACGTATTCGACATCCACACCTACGAAGATGTCCCCAACGCCCCCATCTATCAGCCCCACCGTGCGATCGTGCTCGGCGAGTTCGGCGGCATCGGCCTACCGGTCGAGGGTCATCTATGGTTCTCGGACAAACGTAATTGGGGCTATCAGGCCGCAAAGGACAAAGCGGACTATGCCGCACGCTATAAGCGCAAATATGACGAAGTGATCCGCCAGGCGCGCGACCTGGGCCTCAGCGCTGCGGTCTACACCCAGACCAGCGACGTTGAGGGCGAAATAAACGGCCTGCTCACCTATGATCGCGAGGTTAGCAAGATCCCGATCGAAGACTATAACAGGATGCACGCGCCGCTTTTTTCGAAGAAGTAGTAGCAACTGCAGGGAGCTTTGCCCAACCGGTACGAAAGAGCGACGGCTTGTATCCGTCGATAACGTATCGCGGGCAGACCGGGCGAATGACCGAGATCGGGGCAAATCAGCCCTTCCAGGTCGTCATGGTAGCTACAATCAATTGTAAGTGAGGAGCTACAAGGATCCGGTGCTCGGCTCGCGGACTGCGGTCATGTGGCCCGCAAGCCGGGGCGCGCCAGCGCCGAGCAGGACGCCTGCTTGTGGACAGGCGCGGAACCGCGGGGATGCAGCCTCGTTCGCTTAATTGCGGGGCCACAATTCTGGGCGTATCGCGCTTCTCGCGGGAGGGTAAAGTCGCGCCAAAAAGTCCCTACTGCGGCATGGCTCCAGATCCCACGGAGCTTCTCTCCCGCTGGAATCTGGATCCCTGGCTGCTGGCGGCGCTTGCCGCGGTCGTACTGCTGCTTGCGGTCCTGATACGGCGCGACCAGCGCGCGGTCGCCGCGCTTGCCGTCGCGCTACTGGTCGTGGCGTTCGTCTCACCTCTGTGTGCGCTCAGCAGTGCGCTATTCTCTGCGCGCACGGTGCATCACGTCCTGCTCGTCGCCTGCGCGGCACCACTCTTCGCCCTGCTGGGGCAGCGCGAACGCGCGATCGCTATCGCCCTGCCTTTCGTCGTTTCGACGATTACGCTGTGGTTCTGGCACATCCCGGCTTTCTACACAGCAGCGCTCGATCATCACGCGCTCTATTGGCTGATGCAGGCCTCGCTCCTCGGCACCGCGATCTGGTTCTGGCGATCGATCTTTTCGGCGCGTGCGGCGCTTCCCGCGGCGATGGTCGCGCTGGCCGCGGCGGTCGGGCAAATGGGGCTGCTCGGGGCGCTGCTCACCTTCGCGCCATCCCCGCTGTACCCGCATCACATGATCCCGCCCCTGGCCTACGGGATCGGCCCGCTCCAGGATCAGCAACTTGCCGGGCTGATCATGTGGGTTCCGGCGATGATCCCCTACGGATTAATCGCCGCGTTGCTCGCGCGCCGCGCCTGGAGTTCCGGCTGGCTGCGGCAAGCCGCATGACCATCGTCATCGCGATCATAAAGGGCGTGCACATCGCGGCCATCGCGCTTTGGGCCGCAGGCCTTATTGCGCTGCCTTTGCTGCTGTCGGAACACAGGCGTGGACATGGGCAGAGCGAATATCAGCGCGTGCGACGGTTCACCCATTATGGCTATACCCATCTGCTCACCCCGGCGGCGGTGATCGCAGTGGCCGCGGGGACCGCCCTGCTGTTTCTGCGCGAAATGTTCGTGCCCTGGATGTTCGCCAAGCTGGTCCTGGTGGGCGCGCTGGTGACGCTGCATGCCTGGATTGGGGGGCTGGTGGTCCGCATGGGCGAACATGCCAACAAGCGCCAGCCGTCACCGGTCATGCCTCTGTTGTTCCTGGCGATAGCGCTTAGCGCCGGTATCCTTTTCATCGTGCTGGCGAAACCCGATTATGTTGTGCTGTTCCCCGAATGGATGACCAGCCCCCGCGATCGTCAATTGCCGGTCGAGGAGGTACCGATTTGGTAATCGAACACCAGTTTGCCGCCGTGCCAGCCCGCAAAGCCGACAAAGAGCGCGGAGAGCATCGACAGCAACAAACCATATGGAAGTACCGCCGTCTCGTAGCCCGTGAGACGATAGCCCCAGTTGGCGCCGAGGATCGACAGCAGCGCCATCGCGATGATGAAGTGCGTCCAGCTAGCGGCGCGCGCGCGGATGCCGGGCACGCTGAGCAGTTCGACCGTGCCCGAAAGGCCCGCGAGGAGGCCCATGAGGAACGCCATGCCGGTGCTCCAAAGCGCCGCGCGCGCCCAGAAGCTGTCGCCCGTCCACCAATAAAAGAGATCTGCTCCCAGCGCGCAGGCGGTCAGGCCGATGGGAAAGGAAACGAGCATCGCGTGCACCGGATGCCCCGCTACCGCGATCTTCGATTCGGCGCGATTGAACGCGGGCCGGGCGCTGATCGGATCGGTAAGCTCGTTTTCACGCTGCTCGGTATTTGGCATCGCCGTACCCCTCGAAATCGAACCGTAGCCTGTCTAACGCCCGGTGCGACGTTTCTTTCAACGGCCTGTTCCGGAGACTATTCGACGCTCGCCCCCGCGGGGCCGGCGGCGGGGGCAATCGCGCCCTTATGGTGGGTGATGCTGGCAGGCGCGGCAGCTATCTTGCTCCTGGTCTGTGCACTGCTGGCGCTGGCATTCCGCCGCCGCCACAGCGACGGAGCGTCGGTGCGTATCTGGATCATCGGCGGCGGCATCTTATTCCCCGCCCTGGTGCTTGTCGCCCTGCTCGGCTTCGGCCTCGTCGTGGGAGAAAGACTGTTACCGCGCGAGGATCCGCGAACCCTTCGCGTCGTTGCCGAGGCGCGCCAATGGGAGTGGAGCTTCACCCAGCCGGGAACCGCGGGTGCAATCCGCACGCGAAATGTGCTGCACATTCCCGCCAATCGACCAATAGATGTCGAGCTTGCCACGCTCGATGTGATCCACGCCTTCTGGGTGCCGAGGCTCGCCGGGAAGATGGACGCAATACCCGGTCGCCGCAATGTGCTGCGCATCGAGGCGAGCCAGCCGGGCGTCTATTATGGGCTGTGCGCCGAGTTTTGCGGAGTCGGCCATTCGCAACACGGCTATCGTGTGGTCGCGCATGACGCCGCCGGCTGGGCGCGCTTCCAGGCAGGCGAAACACAGTGAAGGCACTTCAGCTCCACCGCGCGTTCGAGGCGATCTGGGGAACCCCGCCCGGCTGGCGGGGCACCTTCTCGAGCGTCAATCACAGCACGATGGGCATCCGGCTGATGCTGACGGCCTTCATCTTCTTTCTGATCGGTGGCGTGCTGGCGATGCTGATCCGGGCGCAGCTAGCGACGCCAGGCAGCGCCTTTGCCGGGCCCGAAATCTACAACCAGCTTTTCACGATGCACGGCAGCATCATGATGTTCCTGTTCGCGATCCCGATGTTCGAAGGATTTGCGATCTATATGCTGCCCAAGATGCTGGGCGCGCGCGACCTCGCCTTCCCGCGCCTCACGGCGTACGGTTGGTGGTGCTATCTGTTCGGCGGGTCGATGCTAATCGTGGCGATGTTGCTCGGCATCGCGCCCGATAGCGGCTGGTTCATGTATACGCCGCTGTCGTCGAAGCCCTATTCGCCGGGGATCAATTCCGATTTCTGGCTGCTCGGCATTACGTTCGTCGAGATCTCTGCGATCATCACCGCGGTTGATATCGTCGTGTCGATCCTGAAGCTTCGCGCCCCTGGCATGTCGCTCGACAAGATGCCCTTGTTCGCCTGGTACATGCTGGTGACGGCGATGATGATGCTCATCGGCTTTCCCCCGCTAATCCTCGGCTCGATCCTGCTAGAGCTAGAACGGGCATTCGGCTGGCCCTTCTTCGACGCCGCGCGCGGCGGGGATCCACTACTCTGGCAGCATCTGTTCTGGCTGTTCGGGCACCCGGAGGTGTACATCATCTTCCTGCCCGCCGCGGGGGCGGTTTCGACGATATTGCCGGTGATGGCGCGGACCCGGATCCTTGGATACGGCTGGATCGTCGCCGCGATCCTGGCACTCGGTTTCCTGAGTTTCGGCCTGTGGGTGCATCACATGTTCACCGTCGGCATCCCGCACATGGCGCTCGCCTTCTTCTCGGCGGCATCGACCTTGGTCGCAGTTCCGACCGGAGTGCAGATCTTCGCCTGGCTCGGAACGTTGTGGGCGGGACGGCCGCAGATGAAGCTGCCGATGCTGTACCTGATCGGCTTCTTCGTCACCTTCGTGATGGGCGGTTTGACAGGCGTGATGGTGGCGATGGTCCCGTTCGACTGGCAGGCGCACGACAGCGCCTTCGTCACCGCACATCTCCATTATGTGTTGTTCGGCGGCTTCGTCTTCCCGATGCTCGCCGCCGCCTATTACTGGCTCGGGCATTTCACCGGCCGGCAATATAGCTACACGCTGGGCAAGGCGGCGTTCTGGCTGATCTTTATCGGTTTCCACCTCACCTTCCTCTTGATGCATCTGGTCGGGCTGCTCGGCCAGCCGCGCCGGATCTACACCTATCCGGAAGAGATCGGCTGGACGGCGTATAATCTGCTCTCGTCGATCGGCGGGTTCGTGATGGCGATCGGCATCGCCTTGTTCATCATCGATATCGCGCTGCAGTTCTTCCACGCGCCGCGAACGCGCCGCAATCCGTGGAGGGCGGGCACCCTAGAATGGACGATGATGCTGCCTCCGCCGTCGTACAATATCGCCAGCCTGCCGCATGTCGACGATCGGGAGCCGCTCGAAAAGACGCCCGATCTGGCCCTCGCGCTCGCGCGCGGCGAGGGATATCTCGCCGAGCCGCGCAATGGCTGGCGCGAGACGCTGGCCGTGGAAACGGCGAGCGGGCGTATCGAACATATCGTCGTGCTTCCCGGCAACACGTTCCTGCCGCTTTGGACCGCGCTGGTGACCGGCAGCTTCTTCGTTCTGATGCTCCTGAAGCTCTATTTCTGGGCGCCGCTGCCGCTCGTCATCCTGGCCGTACTGGGCTGGCGCTGGGGGTGGGTGCTGGGGGGCAAACGCGCGTATGGAAAGCTTTCCATCGGGCACGGGATCGAAGTCCCGGTCCATGCCGAAGTGCGTCGATCGCTGGGCTGGTGGGGGAGCGTGTTCCTGCTAAGCGCAAACGGCACCTTATTCGCCTCGCTGCTGTTCGGGCACGCGTTTCTTTGGACCATCGCGCCGAACTGGCCGCCGCCGGCACTGGTGACGCCGTCTATCCCGATAGTGGTCGCGGGGATTCTAGGCGCCGCTATCGCCGCGCTGTTCGCGCGCCCGACGCGCGGCACCGGCATCGCCGGTATCGGCCTGGCGGTCCTGCTCGCCGCACTAATCGCGACGGCTTGGTTTCTAGCACCGTCCCCTCGAGTGCACGCCTATGGCGCAGTGGTGGCCGTGCTGCTCGGCTATGCCACATTGCACCTCACGCTTGCTTTGCTGATCGGCCTATTCGCCGCGTATAGACGGCGCGCGGGCTATGTCGCAGCGACCCGGGGGGCCGAACCGCATATCGCGCGGCTGTGGGCCGACTATGCGATAGCGGTCGGCGCAATCGCCTTGATCTGCACGCATTTGCCGGGCTTGTCGGCATGATCGCGCTGCTGCGGGCAGTGGCCGGCCTGATCGGATGGGCGGCTGCCTTCTCGATGCTTTACGCCGTACAGGGATTTTCCTGCGCACGCGGCTGGGGCGATGAACCGCTCCTCGGGATCAGCGCCGCGCGGCTGCTCCTGATCCTGGTCTACATGGCGTGGGTCGGCGCCCTCGGATGGCTCTGCTGGTATTTCCGTCCGCACACCAATCGAACCGACCTGCTGGCGTCGCTCGCGTTGATAAACGCGGTCATCGGACTGGTAAGCACGGTCTATACCGGCATGCCGGTATTGGCCACGACGACCTGCGTTTAGGGCCCGTTGACCCCGCTGCTATCGTGGGACAGCCGTCGGAGACACCCGCCAGACCGTGTTCGACAAGTCATCGGCGATGTAGAGCGCCTTCTTCTGAGGGTCGAATGTGACGCCGACAGGCCTGCCGCGTGCCTTGCCATCAACCAGAAAGCCGGTGACAAAGTCTCGCTGGGGGCCGGCAGGCCGACCGCTTGCAAACGGCACGAAGCTGACCTTGTATCCCGATGGGTCGGGGCGGTTCCAGCTGCCATGCTGGCCGACGAACGCGCCATCGCCATAGCCGGCTTTGAATTGCCCGTTTCGGACGAAGGTGAGCCCGAGCGCCGCTACATGCGCGCCCAGCGCATAATCGGGCGCGATCGAACGGGCGACCATATCGGGTCGGGCCGGCCGGACGCGCGGATCGACATTCTTGCCCCAATATGCCCAGGGCCAGCCATAAAAGGCGCCAGGCTGGACCGAAGTCAGGTAATCGGGGACAAGGTGCGGGCCGATTTCGTCGCGCTCGTTGGCTACCGCCCAGACACCGTTAGTCCAGGGATTGATCGCCAGCGCAGTGGGATTACGGATGCCGCTGGCATAGGTGCGTCGCGCGCCGGTCGCCCGGTCGATCTCCCAGATAACCGCGCGCTGTTCCTCGATTTCGAGTCCGCGCTCGCCGACATTGCTGTTCGAGCCGATGCCGACATAGAGTTTGGTGCCGTCCAGACTAGCAGTGAGCGACTTAGTCCAGTGGTGATTGACCTGCGACGGCAGCTTGGTCACCTCGACCCCCGCCGAACGCGGCACCGCCGTTTGGCCATTGCGGTAGGGGAAACGCAGCAGCGCATCCTGATTGGCGACATAGATCTGCCCGTCGACGAAGGCGAGACCGTACGGCGCGTCCAGACCGTCTATGAACACGGTGCGCACCTCCGCGCGACCATCGCCATCGGCGTCGCGCACCAGCGTCAGCCGGTTGCCGCTCTCAACGGTCGTATTGCCGAGCGCCTTGATATAGCCAGCGATTACATCCTTCGGGCGGAGCTTCGGGGCGTGGCCGCCGCGCCCCTCCGCGATGAGCAGGTCGCCATTGGGAAGCACCAGCATCTGACGCGGGATACGCAGATCGGTCGCGAGCGGGACGATCGTGAACCCTTCGGGAACGGTCGGCAACGCACCCTCCCAGCCCCGTGGCGATGCGACCTTGATCGTGGGAACCAACTGTTGCTGGACAGCGGGCAATTCAGGATTGGGGCCGGTGTCGCGTACCTCGGTGGCACCCCCGCAGGCGGCCAACGAAAGTGATAGAGCGGCGATGCCGGACTGGCGCAACGCGGTCATACCCTTGCCCCCGCTGCGAGCCGGGCATGGGCGACCCACCCCGCCGCAAGTGCAAGGGCGCTGCACAGCGCCGAGAGCAGCACGCCCGTGGTACCCACAGAACTCCACGCATCCTGGCTATGCTTGAAGGCGTTGATCAACCCCAACACCCACATTGCCGTGACCAAGCCGAGATATAGGCTGAGCGGACGGCGCGTCGAGGAGCGATCACTGCGGATTCGCATCAGGATCGCCCAGACCACGACCGGCGCGCCAAAGATCAGTGCACCCGTGATCGCCCACTGCGAAAGGTTGGACCATTGGATCTCGCTGCTGTTCAAATATGTGATGTCCGACGCAAATGCCGAAGGGAACAGTGCAATCGGAAATGCCAGCAAGATGGCATGAATAGGGTGCAAGTGCGGACCAACCGCCGGCGCAGATGACATCGGGCTCTCCGTTCGCCCGCCCGGAAAGGACCGACCTCGATAATGGGATAATGAGCAAGAGCAGGGATGGTTGCACCCCCGCGGGTCGGAACCGACGCAAGGCACGGCTCCGGTCAAGGCGATCGCCGCCAGTTCGAGCGGATTCCCGCGAAGCAACCTGCACGTCGATCCGGATTTCGTGGAAAGCTGTGGGCGGACCACCCCACTGTTACGGCAAACCGTTGCCAGGCCGACAGTTTAGATACGCAGAGCGCCGATAAGCTATTGACCTGCTTGAGACCCTCCTGCCGGGTCCGCCCGGTCATTCGGCGGAACAGCGGCGGTGGATTGCCGCTTGACGATCATGTGCGCGAGCACGCGATCGGGCCGCGATTCGAGTGGGTGCTGAGTGGATGCGATTTCTGCGATTAGAAAGCGGAGCGCCTCCGACGCCAATTTGCGAACAGGTTGATGGACCGTCGTCAGCGGCGGCCAAAGCATCACCGCCGCCGGGGTATCGTCGAAGCCCACGACGGTCAGGGCTTGCGGCACCTCGATCTGTCGCCGGTGCGCGACCGAGACGACGGCGGCCGCCATGTCGTCGTTGCTGGCGAAAATCGCCGACGGCATCGGGTCGGCATCTAGCAATTGTTCGGCTGCAGTCAGCCCAGAGGCAAAGCTGAAGTCCCCCTGCGCGACCGCGGTGCGGACCTCCACCACTTCTTGCACCGCTGCCTGAAAGCCCGCGAGTCTCTCTGCGCTGGCAACCTGGTCCTGGTTGCCGGTAACGAATCCCAGGCGTCTATGCCCCAGCTCTATCAGGTGCCGTGTCATCTCATAGGCGGCGCGGCGATCGTCGATGCGGACGCAGATGGCGTTCTCCACGGCGTGCGCGCCGACCGCGGCGATCGGCAGCCCCGTTTCGCCGAGTAACTCGATCATGGCGGGTGACTCGCCCAGCGGCGGTGTCACGATGAATCCCGCGACCCCGGATGCGGCAAATTCTCTTAACCGTGCCTCCGGCGGCGGCTTCCCGCCCTCGCCTCGCAGCAGGACGAGGCGAACCCCCCTGGCCGACGCCTCCTCGAATACGCCGATCAGGAAGTCGCTCATGAACGCCGCGCTGGCATTGGAATAGATCACGCCGATCTTGGGCTCCGCTGCGGTCACAAGGCTGCGCGCGGCGACATTGGGCGTGTAGTCGAGCGCGCTTATAGCGGCCTGGACGGCGGCGCGGGTTTCCGCTCCCACACCATATTGACCATTTATCACGCGCGACACGGTCATCGAAGACACGCCGACCCTCGCTGCGACGTCCTTTATCGTGGCGCTGCGCGGGCGCCGGCTCATATCCTTAGCTCTACTTCGATCCATGCGGCGCTCTTCACCTGGTCCGTTTCACCCCGCACAGATGGCAACACCGGATTTGCCGGGCAAGCAGACGATATCAAGTCAGAGCCTTGAAACGGGAGCTCAGCGCAGCGCAAGTCCATACAGAGCCTGGTGCGTCAGAATGTACAGGGTCTCGCGTTCCTTGCCGCCGATGACGAGCTGGAGCGGACGATCAGGCACATCGATCCTGCCGACTTCGCGGCCATCCCGACCATAGACGAATATCTGCCCGTTCGCGACGAACACCCGGCCCTTGCGGTCGGTCGTCACGCTTTCACCCCCGCGATCGGCAAAAAGCTCGAGTTTCGTAAGCTCGCCACCTGCACCGACAAGGGCGGAATAGGTTCGGTTTTCCGATCCATTGGTCAGGAAAACGCGCTCGCCAGGCCTGGCCTGGATGAAGCCATAGCTGTCCAGCGAATCCGAGAAGCGCAGGCCGCGGTGATCCGGCGGCCCCTGTTGAAACACGCGCGACGCGGGGAGTCGAACGCTGCCGTCCGGCGAGACATATTCCTGCGTCTTCGGCACGGCGACGTCGCGCGCGAACATCTCGGCCAGCGTTGTGAACCGATAGGTTTCGGGATCGAGCTGGTCACGGAATTCGCCATTGTTCCACCAGTTGACCGGCAGCACTATCGCCGCCTCGGGCCGAGCGATCACGGGCGTTGCCGGGATCACTGTCAGTTGGTGGTCGGGCGCATCCGGCTTCAGGCTATAGACCGTGCCGTTTCGCCCAAGCGAGGAGAGCACCAGCAGGTTGCCCGATCGGTCCACCGTCAGGTTGACCGGATCGAGCGCAGCATCGCGCACGATCTCGAGGCCGCCGACGTCCGACCAGCGCCAGATGCGCCGAAAGAAGCGATCGACAAAATAGAGCCTCCCCTGCCCGTCCGCCGCCGCTCCGCCCAGCGAGTGGAAGCCCTCGCCAAGCTTTTCGAGCTTTACCCCGTCGAGGGTCGAAGGCTTTATCGGCTCGGGCCGCGCAGGCACGTCGAGCACGGCGAACTGGCGTTCGCGCACGTCGATCCCGTGCGTCACATGGCGTATCGCATTGTCGAAGGGAAACTTTGTCAGCCGCAGGAAGGTCGCGCAGCCATTCTCGTCGCAGGTACCGAGGCCACTTTCGCCATTTACGTGCATGTTGCGGAAGCGGATATCGTGCGAATTGTAGAGCGTGACCGCGGCGGGCGCAGGCTTGCGCGTTCGCGTGACGCGGTAGCCGTGGAAATTGGCGACGAGGATATTGCGCGAGTTTCGGATCTCCAGCGCGACGGCGTCGCCGCTTTCGCCGGCTTCCCCCTCGGTCTGTGCCGCGAGCAATTCCCAATTGGCGACTCGGTTGAGCCCGATCTCGGTGCGGACATGATGCTCGACCGATGCCTGGATGATCCGCCCGGGCGTCTCGGTGTCCGAAATGAGAATGCCGGGATGGGCGAAGGTGCTCGGGCTCCAGATGTTGGCGAAGGTGCCCCCGCCGCCCGCAGTCACCCACAGGCTGGCATATTGGCCGTCCCAGCGCCGTGCCGCGTCGGGATCGGCAGTCGCGTTGTTGTTGTAGGGAAGGACCCGGCTGCCGTCGGAGCGATTGGTGCCGTGGCCGCCTTGGAACTTCACGTCGTTGACCATCGAGTTCGCGCCGGCCATCCATAGCAAGGCAGTGGCGCGGGGGTTGGCGCCGTTGGTGTCGAGGCCGAGCCCCGCCACGATCGCATCGCCGCCGCGGGCGCTTTCGACCAGGGCCTTGGGCGCGCCGACGCCTTGATAGCCGGGGGCACCGTCGGGCAGCACGATCTGGGTCAGGCTGGGGTGCAGCCCGAGCAGCACCGTGTCGGGGCGCAGCCGCAGCGTGTCGCTGACGCGGTAGAAGCCGGTGGGCAGATAGACGACGCGATGCGTATCGATCGCCTTCTGGATCGCTGCAGTATCGTCGCTTTTGTCGTCGCCCTTGGCGCCCATCCGCCGGACGCTCACCCAATCGGACACCGGCGGCAGCGGCCGGATCGCCGGCGCCGAGCGCGCGGGCAGCGCCGCGATTGCTTCGGCCTGCATATGGGTCTTGAATGTGCCCATCCGCCCCATGGCGGGCAAGGTCAGTCCATGGCTGAACGACGCGACCCTATAGGCAGGCGCGAGGCCCTTCACGATCTTTCCGCTGTCGCGGAAGCGCGCGAAGACCGGCGTGTTGGCGGCGACCACGTTCTGGAAGCCCACCTGGGTGTAGACATTGTTCTCGTTGGAGATGACGACGGCCGCCTTCGAGACATTCTCGAAGCGCACATCCTGGCCCCACAGCCAATCGCCATAACCGCGATCGATCTCGATCCCGACGGGCACGTTGCGGAAGGCGACGTTGACCAGCGTCAGCCCCGCCTCATGCTCGCGGATCGCCGCGTCGCGCTGCCCTTCAAAGGTCGAATCGACCAGGGCGAAGGGCCAGGCGGGCGAAGTCTTCTCGGCGAGGATGCCGTATCGACCGCCGCTGAAATGCAGGTCCTCGGCTTCGTTGGCGACGTGGTAGAGGCCGGCCAGACCCGAGCCGATGTCGAACCGGGCATGGCTGACGAAGCTGTGCTGGGCGGCATGGAAGCGGATCGCGGTCGCCGCCGCATTGCCGTCGAGGATGCGGAAGTCGATATTGCCGAGCGCGGAATAGAAGGTGCCCGGATTGGCATCGGGCACCTCCTTGTTAAACGGCACGCTGCCCGGCGGCGGGAAGGCGACCGGACCGCGGGGCGCCGGCGCGCTTCCGGAGCGCGATGGAGGCCCGCTGCCGGGCCGCGCGCCGGCGAAGATCAGCATATGCGCGACGCCGCGCTGGAAGCCGGGCGTATTTGCGCCGAGTAGGATGACGGGCCGCCTTGCGCCCACGCCGAAGATGCGCACCCCCGGCCATAGATAGAGCGTGCGGGTGATCCGCCAATTGCCTGCGGGCAGGAAGACGATGCCGCCGCCACCCTTGTCCGCCGCCTTGTCGATCGCCTGCTGGAGCGCAACGCTGTCGTCCGCTTTGCCATCGCCGACGCCGGACACCCTGATCGCGCCGGGCTCATCAGGCTGGCTGATATATACCGACTGCGCCGCGGCCGGCTGGAACGCGAAGAGCGCCAGCAATGCCACGCACGCTCCGATCAGTCGCTGGGACATGACGCAATTGCTCCAGAACGAAAAAGGGTCCCGGCCTTTCGGCCGGGACGAGTCTTCAGGGGACGTGGGTGAAGATCAGAAATTGAAGCGGAAACCGGCACGATAGGTTCGCCCGATCGTATCGTAGAGCGCCGGATTCACATCGAGGCCGGTATTGGTCTGCGGCGATGGATCGGGATCATGATCAAACAGATTGTCGACCTTGAAATAGAGTTTGACCGCCGAGGTCACGTTGTAGGAGCCGCCGACATCGACATAGAAGGCGCCCTTCATGAAGTTACGGTCGATGGTGGGGTGGTTTCCGGTGGAGGCCGGACAGCCCGAACTGCAGACGACATATTGGTTGCCGATCACGCCGTCGGAGAACCAGCGCTCCTGGACGGTCAGCGCGAAACTGTCATTCTCGTAGCTCTGGATCGCCAGCCACTTCCAGTCGGGGGTGTTGCCGCTATTCGCCCCCGCCTGGTCGACGCGATCGACCCCGGCGATACCCGCATCGACCAGGAATTCGCGGATATGCGTGCCGAGCGCGCGCAGCGTGAAGCTGCCCGGCAGTCCCAGCGGCCTGGTCCAGCGATAGCTCGCTTCGATGTCGAACCCGCTGGTTTTCCATGAGGCGAGGTTGAACGGCTGGACATTGATGAAATTGCCGCCCTGCACCGGGCTGTTCAGCACGAAGCCGCCGCAAAAGGCCTGGTTACCCTCGAAACAGAAGCGGACGATCTGATCCGCGGACAAAGTCGAAACCACGCTGTCCAGCTTGATGCTGTAATAGTCGAACGACAGGCTCAGCCCGGGCAACCAGGAAGGATTGGCGAGCGCCGCGCCGATTTCGGTATTGCGCGCGATTTCCGGTCTTAGATTCGGGTTGCCGATCGTGTTCTGGAATGCCTGCACCGCGCCGGCGGGCGGAAAGGGATTGGCGAAGCTCGGCAGCGTCGTCACCGTGGGCGCGGCGAACAGCTCCGAGAGATTGGGCGCGCGCACGTCGCGCGAGGTCACCGCCCGCAGCCGGAACCCGTCGAGCGGAGTCTCCCAGGTGCCGCCGATCTTCCACGCCCAGACGGTGCCCGACGTGCTGTAATGCGTGACGCGGGCGGCGCCGTTAAAGTTCGCGCGGCCCGCGCCGCCGCCGTCGAACAGCGGCAGATTGAATTCAGCCGAGCCTTCATAGACGTCGTAGGCACCTTGCCCGTTCTTGTAGTTGCCGGCCGCCCAGTTGCTGCCCAAGGGGGCGTTGAGCAGCGGATCCGCCGGGTAGGCCTCGCTGTTCGGGCTCAGCGTGCTGACGCCTGCGCCATAGGGATCGCCGTTCACGCGATAATATTCGTGGCGATATTCCCCGCCGAACGCCAGCGAGAGCGGCCCCGCCCACAGGTCGAGCAGATTGCCCGAGAAATTGACGCTGGCGACGTCCTGAGTAAGCTTGGTGTGCTGGAACGGCCCGTTCTGGGGCATGACGTAGGCGAGCGCGGCGGTCGATGGAGCGGCGCCGCCGAAAACGTTGATCGGCTGGCATCCCGCTGCGCGCGCTCCCACATCGGCGCAGACGATGGCGCCGTTCAGGGTGATCGCGTTGGTCGCGGCGACATAGCGATTTTGCAGGACGATATTGTTGACGTCGATATCGGAAATGGTCGTGCCGTGCGCATAATAAGCGTCGTAGTTCCAATCGCCCCCGCCGACGCCGAACTGGCCTTTCAGCCCCGCGACGAAGCGATACTGGCGTCGGTCGGTGTAGACCCGCGTATCGGGCAGCGATCCGTTGCTCGAGCCGAAGTTGAAGCTGGTGATCCCAGCCGTCGCGCAGCGATCTCGCACCAGTTGCGGCAGATACGGATTGGCGCATTGGACCGTCAGATTGGGCCGGTTATAGCCCGGGCTCGGCTGGTTGTTGGTCTTCACCTGCGCCACGCCTACGGTCAGGTAGATTTCGTTGTTGGGCGCGAAATCGTAGCCGATCCGACCGAAACCGTTGACCCGCTGAAGCGCCGAGACCAGCGACGCGCCCGAGCCGGGTGCGCCCGTCAGATCGCCGCCGACGCAAAAGCTGTTGCCGGGATAGCAATTGGAAACGCGGCCATTGCCCAGCGGGGCGCCGCCCGAGCCGTAGTTGAAGTTGTAGGGCGCACCGTTCACGTCGAAGGCAATGCCTTGCAGCGGGCCGTTGTTGATCAGTCCGTAGCGGGCATATTGATAAGGCTGCGCATAATCGCTGTAGACGAACTGCGGCAGGCCGTTGTTGGTCTGGCCGGTGTTCAGCAAGGTGGTGGCGCGGTACCAGTCGCGCTTGCCGGCCAGATCGACGCCGAAATCACCGGGGCCGACGCCCTCATCATGGGCATATTCGCCGCTCACCACGAGGTGCACCTTGTCGTCGAACAAGGCGGTTCCCCACGCGGCCTGGGCGAGGATCTGCTCGTTGTCGCCATAGGTGGTGACGCCACCCAGGACATTGCCCTTGAAACCCTTGAAGCGCGTATCGGTGATGAAGTTGACGACACCGCCGACCGCGTCCGAGCCGTAGGTGGCCGAAGCGCCGCCGTTGACCACGTCGACACGCTTGACCAGCAATTGCGGAAACAGGCTGATGTCGGGCACGCCCGTGACGTTAGCGCCGACGACGCGCTGGCCATCGAGCAGCGTGAGCGTCCGGATCGCGCCTAGGCCCCGCAGCGAGAAGGAGCTCAACCCCTGCTGTCCGCTCGACGTGCTGAAGGTGCCGGTCGATGTGCCGGTCGAGCCCTGCAGCGACGGTAGCTGCGCGATCGTGTTGAAGATGTTGGGCTGCGCATTGGCGGCGATCTGCTCTTCGCCGATCACCGTGGTCGGGGTCGGCGCGGTGAAGCCGCTGGCGACGATGCGCGAGCCGGTGACGATGATATCGCGCTCGCGCTCCTGGCTTGAATCGGGCGTCGGTTCGATCTGCGCTGCCGGTTCCGCCTCCTGAGCCGCCGGGGCGGTCTGTGCGTGCGCAGTGCCAGCGATTGCCATGGCGACGAGCGCGGTCAGGCTTACGCCGCAACGCTGCTGACGGAGTGCGAAAATCCCCTTCATCGGTCTATCCCTCCCTAGAATTTTGTCGGTCTTGTTTTGAGGCGACGTCGCCCTTGCCCATCTCGGCCGCCGCTGAAGACTATCTCCCGCCTTTCCCCGCCGCACGTACGACATAGGTCGTAGCAAGCTGCTCAGGGCCGGGCGGCGTAGAGCGCATGATGCGTGAGGATGAACAGCGTCCGCCGGTCGGGCCCGCCGAACAGGATCTGCAGCGGCCGCTCGGGCACGTCGATCCGTCCCACTTCCTGGCCGTCGGCGGCGTAGACGAACACTTGCCCGTTCGCGACATAGATGCGGCCCTGGCCATCGACCGCGACGCTCTCGCCGCCGCGATTCGCGAACGGCTTGAGGTCGGTCAGTGTCCCCCCGGCTCCGATCGCGCCGCTATAGGTGACGTTCTCGGACCCGTTGGTGACGAAGAGCCGCTCGCCCGGACGGCCACCGACCAGCCCATTGGCGTTGAGGCCGTTCGACCAGCGCCACCCGACATGGTCGATCGGCCCCTGTTGCCAGACGCGGAACGCCGGGAGCGCGAGGCTCCCGTCGGGCGAGACATATTCCCGCGGCTTGGGCGTGCCGACGTCGCGCGCGAACATCTCCGCGAGCGTGGTGAACTGATAGCTTTGGTGATCGAGCTGGTCGCGAAACTCGCCATTGTTCCACCAATTGACCGGCAGAAGAGTCGTACGCCTGGCATCGCTGCGCACAGGAGTCGGTTCGATCCGCTTCAGACGATCGGGCGGGCCATCGGGATCGATCGAATATACCGCGCCCTTGGGTCCGAGCGACGAGAGCACGAGCAAATGGCCCGATGCGTCGACCGCCAGGTTGACCGGATCGAGCGCCTGATCGCGGACGACCTCCAGCCCCTTGGCCTCGCTCCAGCGATGGATGCGCTGGAAGCGGCGGTCGACGAAGTATAGCGCGCCCCTCGCATCCACCGTCGCGCCCGAGATCGACCAGAAGCCGTCCGCAACCTTCTCGACGCTCGCCATGCTCGGCGCCGGAGCGGCGATGCTGCGATCCGCCGGGCCGATGTCGAGCTTCGCGAATTCGCGTTCGCGGACCAGCAGCTTGCGCGAGACATCCTCGATCGCATTGTCGAACGGATATTT
The DNA here is from genome assembly GCF_026167525.1 of Sphingomonas sp. M1-B02. NCBI lineage: Bacteria > Pseudomonadati > Pseudomonadota > Alphaproteobacteria > Sphingomonadales > Sphingomonadaceae > Sphingomonas > Sphingomonas sp. M1-B02. The sequence continues at coordinate 892,532 of NZ_CP110679.1, forward strand.
GCTGGCGCGCAGGAAGGTCCCGCAGCCCTCGTCGTCGCAGCTGGCATAGCCGCTCTCGGCGTTTACGTGGACGTTGCGGAAGCGGATGTCGCTCGAATTGTAGAGCTTCACGGCGCTGCGTTGCGGGGCGTAGCTGCGGGTCACGCGATAGCCGTGATAATTGGCGAACAGCAGGTCGCGCGAGTTGCGGATCTCGAGTCCCACAGCATTCGGTCCGTCGCTGACCTCCTGCTCGGTCTGGGGCGCGAGGAACTCCCAGTTTCGGACATTGTCGAGCACGAATTCGTTGCGGGCATGATGCTCGACCGACATCTCGTAGACATGGCCGGGCGTGCTGGTGTTGGTCACCGTGAACCCTGCAGCCGCGAAGGTGTTGGGGCTCCATATATTGGCGAAGGTCCCCCCGCCGCCGTCGGTCACCCAGATGCTTGGATATTGCGCGTCCATCCGCCCGTCGGTCACCGGATCGCCGCTGCGGGCGGACAAGCTGCCGAGCGGCTTGCCGTCCGGGGTGGGGGTGCCACCGCCGCCCATGATCTTGACGTCCTCGACCAGGCTATCCTCGCCCGAGCGCCATAGCAGGTTGGCGGCGCGCGGATTCACCCGGCCGGTGAACAGCCCGAGCCCGGAGAGGATATTGTCCCCGCCCCGCGGCGTCGCGAGGATCGGCAGCACCGCGCCCAAGCCGGCGTGGCGGGGATTGTTGTCGGGGATGTAGAGCTGGGTGAGCGCTGGATGCAGCCCGATCAGGACGGTGTCGGGCCGCAATTGGAGGCCGTCCGTCACCTTGTAGAAGCCGGCCGGGAAATAGAGGACGCGCCGGGTGTCGATCGCACGCTGGATCGCCGCGGTGTCGTCCGCCTCGCCATCGCCGACCACGCCCCGCGTGCGGACATTCACCCAGTCCGCCATCCTCGGCAGGTCGCGGATCGCCGGCTTGCGCCGCTTCGGCATGCGCGGCAGCGGCTGGATGTCGGCCTCGGTTGCATAAGCGCCGCTATGCCCCAGTTCGGGCACGGCCAGTCCGTAGCTGAACGAGGCGACCTTATAGACCCTGCCCTTGCCTGCGATGGTCCGCTTGCTCTCGCGGAACCGCGCGAACACCGGCGTGTCCACCGCGAGCGCATTTTCGAAGCCGATCTGGGTGAAGACCCTATCCTCGTTCGAGACAAGCACCGCGGCGCTGCCGACCTTCTCGAAGCGGACATCCTTCCCCCACAGCGAATCGCTGTAGCCGCGATCGATCTCGATCCCGACCGGCGTATCGCGGATCGCGACGTTGACCATCGTGAGCCGCGCCTCATGCTCGCGGATGGCGGCGTCGCGCTGCCCCTCGAAGGTCGAATCGAGCAAGGTGAACTGCCAGGCGGGCGAGGTCTTTTCGGTGACGATGCCATAGCGGCCCCCCTTGAAATGGACGTTCTCCAGGACGTTGCCGGCCTGGTACACGCCGGCGAAGGCCGAGCCGAGGCGGAACTCCATATGGCTGAGGAAGGCGTGCTGGGCCATGCGGAAGCGCACTCCTGCCGCGGCCGGATTGCCCTCGCCAATCTCGATGTCGATATTGCTCATCGACGAGTAGAAGGTGCCCGAATGCGCGTCGCGGACGATCCTGTCGCGTGGCACGATCGTCGGCACGGGCACGGGTACCGCGCCGGGCTGATATTGCGGATCGCCGCCGAACACGATCATCGTCGAAACGCCTTGCTGGAAACCGGGGGTGTCGGCGCCGAGGCGAATGACCGGACGGGTCGCGCCGACGCCGTAGACGCGCACGCCCGGCGGCACGATCAGGGTTCGGGTAATGCGATAGGTGCCCGAAGGCAGGAAGACGAGGCCGTGCCCGGTCTTGCCGCGGGCGCGGTCGAACGCCTGCTGCAGCGCGTCGCCGTCGTCGGCGACGCCGTCGCCCTTGGCGCTCACCATCACGGCCTGGGGTTCGGCAGGCGCCGTAGGGAAAACCGACCTGCCCTGCGCCGCCGCGGACGTCGGCATCATAAGGGTCGCTGCAAGGAAGGCGATCAAAATGCCACGCACGCTCGGTCCTCCGCTTCGTCGTTCCTCCGCTGGCTAGCCCGGTCGCCAAGGCATCGCATCTGCGACCAAGGTCGTAGTTTCCAACGCATCGCTGCGGATCCAGAAACCGCTAGGCACCGATGACGGTGGAAGCTGCCTGGCACGACCAGCCTTGAAGGAGCGTCGATTGCCGCTTTCCACGCGCGCCACCCCGCTTTTTGCCGTGATCGTCATGGGCGTGAGCGGATGCGGCAAATCGACGCTGGGCGCACTCCTCGCGGACGCGCTGCAGTGCCGATTCCTCGAGGGTGACGACTATCATTCGAACGCGGCGATCGAGAAGATGCGCGGCGGAGAGCCGCTAGACGACGCGGACCGCTGGCCCTGGATCGATCGGCTCGGCGACGCGACATCGCGCGCCGTTGCCGAAAAAGGCGTCGCGGTTACCGCCTGCTCGGCGCTGCGCCGCAGCTACCGCGATCGCCTGCGCGCGACGATCCGCTATCCAGTGCGCCTGATTCTGCTGGAGAATAGCCGCCAGCGCCTGATCGAGCGCCTGTCCACGCGCAGCGGGCATTTCATGCCGCTCGGACTGCTCGACAGCCAGCTCGCCACACTCGAGCGACCGCTTGCCGACGAGGATGCGCTCCGCCTCGTCAGCGAGGAGCCGGCCATGCGGTTGCGCGATCGCGCGCTTGCGGAACTGCCTCGGCCCCAGCGCCCTGAATAAGGCCCTGCGCGGTGAAACGCGCGACAAAATCTGTTGGACAGGTTTCTGACGTGCAATCGCCGAGATCGCCGAAAACCTCCCTTTCGGGGCATCGAGTGGACATATCCGAGAAATATCACTTGAAACTGTCCGACAAGTTCGCTTATGTTAGCGTTAACGTATCCGCCACGACGGATCGACAGATGGGGAGGCAAGGATGCTCGGCGCGACCGATTTGCATGGCGATCTCGGCCGTCCGGAGTTTGGAACTCCGGACATTTCTCCACCCTTGCCGCACCTCACCCCGACCCAGCTCGAAGTGTTGCGCTGCGTGCGGTGCGGCCTGCTGAACAAGCAGATCGCCTATCAACTCGGCATAGCCGAAGCGACGGTGAAGGTTCACATGACCGCCGTGATGCGCAAGCTGAACGTCCGCAATCGCACGCAGGCCGCGATCGCGGCCGGGCAACTCCAGCTGGTCGCCTGAGGCGAACGGAGCAACTTTCGCCGGCTGCCTTTAGCGGGCATCCTGGCTCAGTTGGAACATCCGCTAACGAGTCGAGCAGCTGCCCGACTTCCGTCACGCGGCCGAATTCATAGGGGCGAAACGTGCACGATCATCCGACTTCTGCCGGGGCGCCATCAATAACGCGGGAGGGCGAAGACACACTCCGTCGCATCAGCCGTCGCCTGATGCCCCTGCTCTGCCTGATGTATCTGATCGCCTATATCGATCGGCAGAACGTCGCCTATGCCAAGCTCGAGATGGTGGGTGCGCTGGGCCTTTCCGAGGCGGCCTATGGCCTTGGCGCCAGCCTGTTCTTCCTCGGCTATTTCCTTTTCGAGGCGCCGGCGAACATGATCCTGGCGAAGGTCGGCGCGCGGCTCTGGTTCGCGCGCATCATGGGCACCTGGGGGGTGATCACACTCGCGCTCGGCTTCACCCAGGACGCGACGATGTTCTATGTGCTGCGCTTCCTCCTGGGGGTCGCGGAAGCGGGCTTCTTCCCGGGCGTGCTCTACATTCTCACCTTGTGGTACCCTCAGGCGCGGCGTGCGCAGATGGTGGGCTGGTTCATGATCGCGAGCGCCGTGGCCAATGCGGTCGGCTCTTTGATTGGTGGCGCCTTGCTGGAGCTGGGTGGGGTTGGCGGCCTCGCCGGCTGGCAATGGGTGTTCCTGGCAACCGGTGCCCCGGCGGTCCTGCTGGTCCCCGTCGTCCTGTGGGCCCTGCCCAGCACGCCGCAGGACGCACGCTTTCTCAGCGCCGCCGACAAAGCCTGGCTCGCGGCGCAGCTCGCATCGGAGCCCAAGCAGGCGCTGGAAGGCTCGGCGTGGCGCGCGCTCCTCGATCCGCGCGTCCTGCTGCTCGCGGCACTCTATTTCGGGATGCCGCTCGGCGCCTACGGGCTGAGCTATTGGCTGCCGACGATCGTCAAGGGCTTCGGCGCTTCGAACTTGCAGAATGGAGTCATCAACGTGATCCCCTGGATCTGCGTCGCGATCGCGCTATGGGCGGTGCCGCGCCACGCCGCACGCTATGGCGCCACCCGCTGGCATATCGTGGCACCGATGCTCATCGCCGCGGCGGCGCTGCTCGGGAGCGTGGTGTTGCCGGGGGCCGCGGTGAAGTTCGCCTGCCTCTGCCTGGCGGCCGCCGCCGTTTTCGCGGGCCAGCCGATGTTCTGGAGCGTTCCGCAGCGGCTGCTGACCGGCGCGCACGCCGCCGCAGGCCTCGCGGTGATCAACTCGGTCGGAAATCTGGGTGGCTTCGTCGCGCAAAACGCCGTTCCAGCGATCCGCGACGCCACGGGAAGCAATCTGGCGCCGATGGCCCTGCTGTCGGCCGCGCTGGCACTGTCCGCGCTCGGCTTCTTCCTGCTTCTTCCGACAATCACCAACCGCGATCGTGGGGTCGTCGCCTAGAGGCTGCTCGCCGATCCCAGATCCTCGACACTGAACGGCTCCAGCAACATGACGCCGGCGATCATCTCGTGCGACCAGCGCACGATGCCGCGCCGTTCCTTCCCCGAAGGTAGCGTAATCTTGACCCCCAGCCCTTCGGAGAAGCTGCCGTCATGCTTGAGCTTCATTCCGCGCTGCGAGATGTCCGCGATCTCCACAACCCGTGTCCCGGCCGCGCTGCGAGTCAGCGCTGGAGTGATGATCGGTAGCCTGAGCGGGCGCGAGGCCGCCTCTCGGGCCTGGGCCGCGAGCCGTGTGAGAAGCGCCGCGCTGTCGACTTCCTTCTGCAGGCGCAGTCCGCAATCCAGCCCGTCCGACCACACGACGTCGCCGTTGATCGATATTCCTTCGGCCAGTTCGAGTGCCAGCGTGTCTCCCAGGAGAACCGGCAGATGCACCCGCAGGCGCACGCCCTCGTCAGAGATATTCTGAACCCGCGCCAGTCCCTGATCGGTGTTGGTCACGACCCGGGCCACGCGAAAAACGGTCTGCACCCGATTTGAGGAGCGCCGTTCGTCGGCCATCGCGGGCGATGGCCGAGTTGGTTCCGGTTCGTAGCTGTTCCGCGTCTCGCTCTGCATGCGTACCTCCGAACCATCGGGAATCGCATAACCTGCGCAGGTCTGAAATCACGCGATAATACGGAAGCCTTGGTCACTTCTTGGTAAGAATTGCCAGGATCGGGTCGCGCTTTGCGCATGGTCGGAAGGCGCTGCTCCTTTGCGAGTCGCGAGGGCGTGCCGGCGTGCGAGGTCCATTTTGTGCCCTAATGGAGGCTAGGCGGCCGAGCGCTTCCGCAGGATCGCGCCGCCGCTCATTGGATCCGCGGCAGAGCGAGGCGGACCTTCCACAAGTGCCTCCCTGCCTTGGCGGGTGGCGCGCCCGCTGCTCGCATGTACCGGCAACGAGAAGGAGAAGCGCGCGCCCTCCCCCCGGCTATCGCCGAGCCAGAGCTTACCGCCATGCGCCTCGACGATCGTGCGGCAGATCGACAATCCCATGCCCATGCCACGGGGTTTCGACGATTCTGCCCAGGTGAACAGCGTCTTCGATGCCTTGGGTGAAACGCCCTTGCCGCTATCCGTGACCGAAATGATGACTTCGCCTTCGCGTACACAGGTCGTCACGCGCACTCTCCCCGAAAACGCAGCGACTGCTTCGCACGCGTTGCGGATGAGGTTCATCAGCACCTGCTGCACCTGAATCCGATCGGCCTCGAGGATGATGTGGGGCCGGCTCCGATCCTCGATCGTTATCCCTGCCCCGGTCCCGGCCCGGACCAGCCGGAGCGACTCGCGAACCGCCTGCTTCAGGTCGAATTGTTCGCGTCGCGCCCTGCGTCGCATGGTCATATCGCGCAGTCGGCGGATGATCTCGCCGCCGCGGCGCGCGCTCTCGCCGATCTCGACCAGGTCCTGCGACAGTTTTTCGCTACCACCCTCCAACCGGTTCCGCTGATCGCACGCCGAGGCATAGTTCGAGATTGCGGCCAGCGGCTGCATCAACTCGTGCGCCAGTGTGCCCGCCATCGTTCCCATCGCACTCACGCGCGCTAGATGGATCAGCTTTGCCTGAAGCACTTCGATCTGCTCGGCACCGCGCATCTGCTCGGTAACGTCATGGCCCTCCCAGAACATTCCGGCGATCTGGCCGTCCAGTTCGCGCACCGGCTGGCAGATGAAATCCAGATAGCGGGTCTCCGGCTCGGCGCCCGGCTCGCGCAGCAGGCGGATCGGCATCGCGGCGCCGGAAAAGGACTCGCCCGTCCGATACACGGCGTCGAGTTGCATGAATATCTCCTGCCCCTTCAGCTCGGGAAACACCTCCTCCACGGGTCGTCCGATCAGGTCCCGCGCGCCCACCAGCCGGTGATAGGCGGCGTTGGCGAAGGTGAAGCGATGATCCGGACCCTCGGTCAGCGCGATAAAGCCCGGCGTATGTTCGTATAATATGTGGAGCGCCATCCGCTCGCGCCGCATGCGCTTCATCTGCGCGCTGAGATCGACGAACGACACGCAATGCTGCACCACGTCGCCGCGTTGATCGTGAACCGGGTTGAAGCTGAGGGCGAGCCACAGGAGACATCCGTCCGCGCGCCGAAACTCGACATCGAGCGTATCGAGGCTTTGCACGAAGCGGTCGCGGACCGCCGCCCGCGCATCTGGGTCCGAGGTCGCCTTCATCAGGAAATCGAACGGTTCCCCGATCACCTCATAGCGCTTGTAGCCGACAAGATTGAGGAAACTGTCGTTCGCGAAGATGATCGGATGGCCGATCTCGAGCGCATTCGTGAAAACAAACGCCATGCGCGCGGTCTCTGCGGCCACTACAAAGGGGCCCAACGCTTCTTTGAAAGCGTTAATCTCTTGTTCAGCTCGCAATTGTTTGTGTGAGATGTTCATTGCAACCGTCCTCAAGACGAAGTAACCATCACAGGTTCTGAAACTTTGTTTAGTGCATAATTCGGTTTCGAAGTGCACATAGGTCAAGCTAGCGAGCTTTTTTTGTAAGTATTCTTCGTTCCAAGTAGCGGCGACACTCGCCTCTGGGCGCTTCACAGCGAGAGCGCGCAGGCGTAAGGAGCGCAGATGATCGAACGCCATTTCCTGTCCCACCCGCGAAGCGTCGGCGAAAGCTATGCCGAGCATGCCGTTACCGCCGCGCGCTTCGGCTTCGCGATGATCGTCGGCGGCGCCGCCTGCGTCGTCCATGCGATTCTGCCGTCGCTGTTCGCGCGCACCGCCAGCGATACCGTCAAGACGCTCTACGGGCAGATGAAGGCGCGCCAGCCTGCTTTCTCGCAGCAGCGCCCGGCGTTCCAGCAGCCCGAATGGCAGATCGACTACGAAATCTGACGTGATCGAGCATGTCGCCATCATCGGCGCAGGCTTTTCGGGCACGCTTCAGGCGATCAACCTGCTCCGTCACGATGGCCCGCGCGCAACGCTGATCGAGCGCGCGCCGGTGGCGGGCACCGGCCTGGCTTATGGCGCGGCGCATCCCAGCCATGTCCTCAACGTCCGCGCCGCCAACATGAGCGCATTTCCCGACGATCCCGGGCACTTCGTCCGCTGGCTCGAAGCGCGTGGCGTGGCCGATGCGCCTGCCGCCTTCATCCCGCGTGTCACCTATGGCGACTATCTGCGCGAACTGCTCGAGGCGGCGCTGCGTGATCCTGGCGGAAGACTGACGCTGGTGCGCGGCGAAGTCACCAATCTCGACTTCGCGGACAAGGTGATCGTCAGGCTCGCGGATCGCACGATCCAGGCCGACGCGGCGGTGCTCGCGGTGGGCAATCTGCCGCCGCACGATCCGCCCGGTCTCGATCCCGACAAGCTCTCGGATCGCTACAAGGGCGACCCGTGGGACGCGAGCGTGCCGGAGAATCTCGCGGACGACGACACCGTACTCATTGTCGGCACCGGCCTGACGATGATCGACGTCGTCCTGCTGCTCGACGCGCGCGGCTTTCGCGGGCGGATCGTGGCGCTGTCGCGGCGCGGGCTGCTTCCACGCCCTCACGCGCCGACCGAAGCCTGGGACAAGATCCGCGAACGGCCCGCGACGGCGGCCTCCCAACTCCTTCAAGGCGTCCGAACCCGCGGCGAAGCGATCGGCTGGCGCAACGCGGTCGACGAGCTGCGCCCCTTCACCCAATCGATGTGGGGCAATGCCAGCGACACCGAACGCGGCCGCTTCCTGCGCCATCTGCGCCCCTGGTGGGACGTGCATCGTCACCGCCTCGCCCCCGAGGTCCATGCGCGACTGGTGGCGGTGATCGCGCGTGGCCAGCTCGACGTCATCGCAGGTAAGACGCTCGACGTGGCCGAACAGGCAGAGGGCATCCACGTCCAGTATCGCCGCCGCGGCAGCGACGCGAAGGAGACAATCCTTGCCCAGCGCATCGTCAATTGCACCGGGCCGCTGGGCGACCTCGCCCGCACCCAAGAGCCGCTGCTGCAAAAGCTCGTCGCCCAGAGCATGATCCGCCCCGACGCCGCGCATCTCGGCATCGACGTGGACAATCAGGGCCAGACCATCGCCGCCGACGGCACCCCCAACGCCAATCTCTACGCGCTCGGCCCGATGACGCGCGGGGCCTTTTGGGAGATCGTCGCGGTGCCCGACATCCGCAACCAAACCTGGAACGTCGCGCGCCGCCTTTCCAATGCGCATTGGGTCGGCGGCGAGGGGCTCTAGGTTTCGCGCAACGACGCGACGATGTCGTCCATGCCGCGCAGCGGCCCACCGTCCGAACCGTTGGCACATTCTCTGCGGTGGGCAGGGGGATGCCGTTAGCCACACGACCAACCTCGTAGCGTCGTCGCGCGAACTAGTATCAATTGACACTAAATCGCCGCCGCGGTATCGCAACCTCCATGAACGATCCAGCAAATCCCCTCGGCCTGAACGGCTTCGAGTTCGTCGAATTCACCTCCCCCGATCCGGAGGCGATGGCGCGGCAGTTCGAGCAACTCGGCTTCGTGCCGTCGCACCGCCACCTCAGCAAGAACATCACCCGCTACAAGCAGGGCCGCATCAACCTGATGCTGAACCGCGATGCCGACGGTCGCGTCGCGCAGTTCCGCAACGAGCATGGCGCATCGGCCAGTGCAATGGCCTTCCGCGTCGCCGATCCCATCGCAGCGATGGAGTGGGCGCTCGAGCATGGTGCCAAGCGCACGCTCGAGGACGACACCGTCATCGAGGGAATCGGCGGTTCCTACCTCTATTTCATCCAGGACGGCATCGATCTCTATGCCGATTGGGCCGAAATCCCCGGCTGGCAGGAAGCCGAGGCGGCCAACAATGTCGGCCTCGATCTGCTCGATCACCTCACCCACAATGTCCGCCGCGGCCAGATGCGGGTCTGGTCGGAGTTCTACAAGACGCTGTTCGGTTTCAAGGAACAGAAATATTTCGATATCAAGGGCCAGGCGACCGGCCTGTTCAGCCAGGCGATGATCGCGCCCGACAAGGCGATCCGCATCCCCCTGAACGAGAGCCAGGACGACAAGAGCCAGATCGAGGAATTCATCCGCGAATATCAGGGCGAGGGCATCCAGCATCTCGCGCTGACCACGGACGATATCTACGACACCGTCGAACGCCTCCGCGCGCGCGGCGTCCGCCTGCAGGATACGATCGAAACCTATTTCGAGCTCGTCGACAAGCGCGTGCCCGGCCATGGCGAGGATCTGGAACGACTGCGCAAGAACCGGATCCTCATCGACGGCAGCGTCGAGAATGGCGAAGGCCTGCTGCTCCAGATCTTCACCGAGAATATGTTCGGCCCGATCTTCTTCGAGATCATCCAGCGCAAGGGCAATGAAGGCTTCGGCAACGGCAATTTCCAGGCGCTGTTCGAGAGCATCGAGCTGGACCAGATCCGCCGCGGCGTGATCAAGGTCGACGCTTGAACCCGTCCTTCCCCTCCCTGCAAGGGAGGGGCAAGGGGTGGGTCCAGCGGAAGGCGGGCTCGATGCTCGGCTTTCGCTTCCGCCGGAGCGTCGCGAGGCTCGCTGCGCTTGCCACCCACCCCCAGCCCCTCCCTTGCAGGGAGGGGAGCAAGGCAGGGCAATGACCGATTATTTCCCCGGCTTCGGCAACCATGTCTCGACCGAAGCCGTGCCGGGCGCGCTCCCGGTTGGGCGCAACTCTCCGCAGAAGCCCGCCTTCGGCCTTTATGCCGAGCAGCTCAGCGGCACGGCGTTCACCGCGCCGCGCCACGAGAATCGCCGCTCCTGGCTTTATCGCCTGCGCCCCACCGCCGAACATCCCCCCTTCGTCGCGTATGAAGGGGCAAGCCGCTTCATCGCCGGCACGATTGACGCCCCCCTACCCCCCAATCGCCTGCGCTGGGACCCGATCGCCGATGCCGCAGCCGGGACCGATCTGATCGACGGCATGACGACGATGCTCGTCAACCGCGACCCAGCCGACCTCGAAGGCGTCGCCGTGCATCTCTACGCGGCCAGCCGCGACATGGATTCCCGCATCTTCGCCAATTCGGACGGCGAAATGCTGTTGATCCCCCAGGCCGGCCGGCTGCAACTGCTCACCGAGCTGGGCCGGATCGACGTGGCCCCCGGCCAGATCGCGCTCATCCCCCGCGGCGTCCGCTTCCGCGCGCTGCTGCCCGATGGCGCGGGGCGCGGTTATGTCGCCGAGAATCACGGCGCGCTCTTCCGCCTGCCCGATCTCGGCCCGATCGGCGCCAACGGCCTCGCCAACCCGCGCGACTTCGAGACGCCGGCCGCCTGGTTCGAGGATAGCGATTCCCCGTTCGAGCTGATCCAGAAATATATGGGCAGCCTGTGGACCACCCAACTCGACCACAGCCCGCTCGACGTCGTCGCCTGGCATGGCAATCTTGCCCCGTGGCGCTATGATCTGGCGCGGTTCAACACGATCAACACGGTCAGCTTCGATCATCCCGATCCGTCGATCTTCACCGTGCTGACCTCGCCCAGCGACGTCCCCGGCCGTGCCAATGCCGATTTCGTGATCTTCCCGCCGCGCTGGATGGTCGGCGAAGACACGTTCCGCCCGCCCTGGTTCCATCGCAACGTGATGAGCGAGGCGATGGGGCTGATCGACGGCGCCTATGACGCCAAGGCCGAGGGCTTCGCGCCGGGTGGGCTCAGCCTCCACAATCTTATGGCGGGCCACGGGCCCGATCTGGCGACGTGGCAAAGCGCGTCAAACGCCGAGCTGAAGCCGCACAAGATCGAAGGCACGATGGCGTTCATGGTCGAGAGCTGCTGGGCCTATCGCCCGACCCGCTACGCGCTCGAGCATAGCCAGCCCGATTACGACGCTGCCTGGAAGGGCTTCCCCAAGGCGCAATTGCCGTGAAAATCCTCCCCGAGCTGGTCTCGGGGAGGGGGACCGCCGGCCGCAGGCCGGTGGTGGAGGGGCCGCCGACGCAGTCGGCGGGCTACGCCCGCCGCCCCTCCACCATGCTTTGCATGGTTCCCCTCCCCCGGCGAAGCTGGGGGAGGAATTAGAATGGAACGCCTGACCACGACGCCCCCAAACGTCACGCTCGGCCCGCTCGACCTCGTCGTCGACGGCCGCGCGCGCGGATTCGTGCTCGAAATGCGCGCAGGCCGCTTTCACGGCTTCGTCGTCCGCCAGGGCGAGCAGGTCCATGGTTATGTCGATCGCTGCCCGCATATGGGCCTACCCCTCGCGCGCGATCTCGACGAATATGTCACTCCGAACGGCGATTTGCTGATGTGCTCCTGGCACGGCGCGATGTTTCGGATCGACGATGGCTATTGCGTGGGTGGCCCCTGCGGAGGGGCTTCGCTAAGCCCCTGGCCGATCGCGGTACGCGACGGGATGATCGTGACCGCCTGAGAGGAAATGGATATGGACCAGAATCTGGATTTCGGGCTCGGCGAAAACGCCGACATGATCCGCGAGACGACGCAGCGCTTCGCCAAGGAGCAGATCGAGCCCCTCGCCGCGCGCATCGACGCCGAGGACTGGTTCCCGCTCGAACTCTGGCCGGCGATGGGCGAGCTCGGGCTGCATGGCATCACCGTCGCCGAGGAAGATGGCGGCCTCGGGCTCGGCTATCTCGAACATGTCATCGCCTGCGAGGAGGTCTCGCGCGCGTCGGCCTCGATCGGCCTGAGCTACGGCGCGCATTCGAATCTGTGCGTCAACCAGATCAGCCGCTGGGGAAATCCGGAACAGAAGGCCAAATATCTGCCCAAGCTGATTTCCGGCGAGCATGTCGGCAGCCTGGCGATGTCGGAGGCGGGCGCCGGCTCGGACGTCGTCAGCATGAAGCTCCGCGCCGAGAAGACCGCCAACGGCTATCGCCTCAACGGCACCAAATTCTGGATCACCAACGCGGCCTATGCCGATACGCTGGTGGTCTACGCCAAGACCGGAGACGGCAGCCGCGGCATCACAACCTTCCTGATCGAGAAGGACATGCCGGGCTTCTCGATCGGCCAGAAGATCGACAAGATGGGCATGCGCGGCTCGCCCACCGCCGAACTGGTCTTCGACGATTGCGAAGTGTCCGACGAGAATGTCATGGGTCCGCTAAACGGCGGCGTCGGCGTGCTGATGTCCGGCCTTGATTATGAGCGCACCGTCCTCGCGGGAATCCAGCTCGGCATCATGCAGGCCTGCCTCGACGTGGTCCTCCCCTATCTGCGCGAGCGCAAGCAGTTCGGCCAGCCGATCGGCGCCTTCCAGCTGATGCAGGCCAAGGTTGCCGACATGTATGTCGCGCTCAATTCCGCGCGGGCCTATGTCTACACGGTCGCCAAGAATTGCGACGCGGGCCGCACCACCCGCTTCGACGCCGCGGGCGCGATCCTGCTGGCGTCTGAAAATGCCGTGAAGGTTTCGCTCGAGGCGATCCAGGCGCTGGGCGGTGCCGGCTATACCAAGGACTGGCCGGTCGAACGCTTCGCCCGCGACGCCAAACTGCTCGATATCGGCGCGGGGACCAACGAGATCCGCCGCATGCTGATCGGGCGCGAGCTGATCGGGGCATAGAACTCCCTCTCCCTTTGGGAGAGGGAAGGGCCCCGCGCCGAAGGCGTGGGAAGGGTGAGGTCGATGTCCGATCACCCTCACCCTCCCGCCGCTACGCGGCTCCTTCCCTCTCCCGCTGGGAGAGGGACTGTATCACCAGACCTTCACCCGCGCCTCGGGCGCCAGAAACAGTTTCTGCCCGGGCTTCACCGAAAAGGCCGGATACCAGGCATCGAGGTTGCGCACCGTCAGCGCCCGCCAGCGCCCCGGCGCATGTGCCCCGGTCGCCACGCGACCGCGCAGGGCCTGCTCGCGCATCTTCTCGCGCCAGGCCTGGGCATAGGCCAGGAAGAAGCGCTGATCGCCGCTCAGCCCATCGATCACCGGCGCTTCCTTGCCGTTCAGCGACGCACGATATGCCTCATGCGCCGCGGCCAGTCCGGCGACGTCGGCGATATTCTCGCTCAGCGTCTGCTGACCGTTCAGATTCAGCCCTGGCAGCGCCTCATAGGCATTATACTGCGCGACCAGCGCCTGCCCGCTCGCCTTGAAGCGCGCCATGTCCGCCGCGGTCCACCAGTTGCGCAACCGCCCGCTCGCATCGAAACCGGCGCCGAGATCGTCGAAGCCGTGGCTGATCTCATGCCCGATTACCGCGCCGATCGCGCCATAATTGGCCGCGGCATCCGCGCCCGCATCATAGAAAGGCGCCTGGAGGATCGCCGCCGGGAAGTTGAGCGCATTCTGAAGCGGCAGGTTGACCGCGTTCACCGTCTGCGGCGTCATCCACCATTCGCCGCGATCGGGCGCCTTGCCGATCTTGGCGAGTTGGTGCCGCGTCTCGGCCAGTTCGGCGCGGCGGCGATTGCCGACCGGATCGTCGGCCTTCACCTCCAGACCGGAATAGTCGCGCCACGCATCGGGATAGCCGACGCCGACCTGCATCGTCGCGATCTTCTTGCGTGCCTCGGCCTTGGTCGCCTCTGCCATCCACGGCAAAGCGGCGACCCGCTTGTCGAACGCGGCGAGGATATTCTTCACCATCGCCTGGATGTCCGTCTTCGACGATGCCGGGAAATAGCCCTTCGCATAGAGCTGCCCCATCGCATCGCCGAGATGCTCGTTGATGCTGCCGATCGCCCGCTTGTCGCGCGGCCGGGCGCTCTGCGTGCCCGCGAGCGTCTTGGCGTAGAAGTCGAAATGCGCCTGGTCAAATTCGGCGGGGAGCACGTCGGTCACGTCGTCGATCCGGTGGAAGGTCAGCCAGTCCTGCCAGGTCTGCAGCGACTCGCTGGCTACGAGACTGGCGATGCCGATCACGGCATCAGGCTGCCATACGATGAAATCGTCCTGCTGGCCCAAGCCTGCGGCGCTCCAGAAGGCGGCCCAGTCGATCCCGGGACCCTTGGCCGCGAAATCCGCTTTCTTCCATGGATTGTTCGCCTTCTTGGCATCCTGGCTCGTGACGATGTCGGCATGGACCCGGGCAATCTTGGCCTCCAGGTCGAACACGCGCTGCGCACGCGTATCGGGCTCGGTGATGTTCGCCAGGCTGAGCAACTTGCCGATATAAGCGCGATACTGGCGCCGGATCGTCGCCATTTCGGGCCTTTCGGACAGATAATAGTCGCGATCCGGCAGCCCGAGTCCGCCCTGCAACACATAGGGCACAGTCGTATCCGGCCGATCGAACGCCTGCGATACGAACAGGCCGAAAAGATTGGTCGTCTCGAAATCGGTGGCGTTGAGCGGATCCACGTCAGCGCGGACATTGCCGCCCAGCATCGCCGAAAGCGCCTTCTTGTCGGCCAGACCCTGGATCGCATCCATCTCCGCACCAAGTGGCGCGAGCCCGCGCTGTTCGATGCCGGCGCTGTCGGTATAGGCCTTGTACCAATCGGCAATCCGGCGTTGGTCGCTGCCCGCCGCGGCGTTCGCCTCCAGCGCAGCCTTTACGATCGCCGCATTGTTCGCCTCGGCCTTGTTGAACACTTCGAGGAAAATGCCGGTGCTAGATCGATCGGCCGGAATCTGCGCGCGCGCGCGCCAGCCGCCGTTGGCATATTCTTCGAAATCGTCGCCCGGCTGGACCTGCTTGTTTAGCCCCGCCAGGTCGATGCCGATGCCGCCGCCCACCGATACGGAACTCTTATTCCCTCCCGGATCGGCCGCTGTGCATGCAGCGGTTGCGAGAAGGGCGGCAACGATCAAGGCGCGACAATTCACTTGGGCTACTCTCCGGCGTTTTGCGTCTGCTACACTCGCGCAGGCCCCCGCGCCAGTGCCTTCCCAAGCGCGTCCGGCAAGTGTAGGCAGGGTCAAAACTAGGACAGGAAGGATGCCCTAATGAGTGCCCCGGTGCTCGACACCAAGATGGTGGGCGATAGCGAGGCCTTCCGCGCCAACGCCGCGCACAACCGCGCCTTGGCCGAGCGGCTTCGCGCCGACGTGGCCCGCGCCGCGCTGGGCGGATCGCAGGCCTCGCGCGAGCGACACGAGGGTCGGGGCAAGCTGCTCCCGCGCGATCGCGTCGAGCGGCTGCTCGATCCCGGTTCGCCCTTTCTCGAGATCGGCCAACTCGCCGCGCACGACCTGTATGAGGGCGAAGTCCCCGGCGCCGGCCTGATCTGCGGCATAGGCCGCGTATCGGGCCGCCAGGTAATGATCGTCTGCAACGACGCCACGGTGAAGGGCGGGACCTATTATCCGATGACGGTCAAGAAGCATCTCCGCGCGCAGGAGATCGCCGAGGCCAACCGACTGCCCTGCATCTATCTGGTCGACAGCGGCGGCGCGAACCTCCCGCACCAGGCCGAAGTCTTCCCCGATCGCGATCATTTCGGCCGTATCTTCTTCAACCAGGCCAATATGTCCGCGCTCGGCATCCCGCAGATCGCCTGCGTGATGGGAAGCTGCACGGCGGGCGGCGCCTATGTCCCCGCGATGAGCGACGAGAGCATCATCGTCCGCAACCAAGGCACGATCTTCCTCGCCGGCCCGCCGCTGGTGAAGGCGGCAACGGGCGAGGAAATCAGCGCCGAGGATCTGGGCGGCGGCGATCTTCACGCGCGCAAATCGGGCGTGGTCGATCATCTCGCGGAGAATGACGAACATGCGCTGACGATCGTACGCGACATCGTCAGCCACCTGCCCGCCGACCGCACGCCGGACACCAAGCTGCTCGATCCGCGCGCGCCCAAATATCCCGCCGACGACCTCTACGGCATCATCCCCCAGGACGTTCGCGCGCCCTACGACGTCCACGAAGTCATCGCCCGGCTGGTCGACGGCAGCGAGTTTCACGAGTTCAAGGCGCTGTACGGTTCGAGCCTTGTCTGCGGCTTCGCGCATATCTGGGGCATGCCGGTCGGAATCATCGCCAACAACGGCATCTTGTTCAGCGAGAGCGCCCAGAAAGGCGCGCATTTCATCGAACTCGCCTGCCAGCGGCGCATTCCGCTGCTTTTCCTCCAGAACATTTCGGGCTTCATGGTCGGCGGCAGATATGAGGCCGAGGGCATCGCCAAGCACGGCGCCAAGCTGGTCACTGCAGTCGCCACGGCCACGGTGCCCAAGATCACCATACTCATCGGCGGCAGCTTCGGCGCGGGCAATTACGGCATGTGCGGCCGGGCTTACTCTCCACGGTTCCTGTTCAGTTGGCCCAACAGCCGGATCAGCGTGATGGGCGGCGAGCAGGCGGCGAGCGTGCTGGCGACGGTCCACCGCGACGCCGACAAATGGAGCGACCAGGAGGCCGAGGCCTTCAAGGCGCCGATCCGTCAGAAATATGAGGATGAAGGCAATCCCTGGCACGCGACGGCGCGGCTATGGGACGACGGGATCATCGATCCGGCGCAGACGCGGGATGTTCTAGGCCTGGCGCTGGCGACGACGCTGAACGCGCCGATCCCCGAACGCCCTGCGTTCGGGGTGTTCCGGATGTGATGCGAGGCGATGGCCCCTTCTTAATCCTCCCCCAGCTCCGCTGGGGGAGGGGGACCATCCGAAGGATGGTGGAGGGGCGCGCGTTCGCGCGCATGCTCGGTTGCCGCGCGAAGCCTCTTGGAGCGGCGGTACGATTTACCCGTCCCTTTGATCATGGCTCCAGCCCCGCCCCCGCGCCTCCGGCGCGGCCCCTCCACCATGCTCCGCATGGTCCCCCTCCCCGAGACAAGCTCGGGGAGGAAATGAAAGGCTCTTTCATGCGCCACCTTCTCTTCCCCTTGGCCCTCCTCGCGCCCCTCCCGGCGCTAGCGCAAACCACTCCGGTCACCCCGATCCAGAAGGGCACCGCCCTCCCCCCGCCCAGCAGCGACGAGGCGGCCGTGTTGGCGCCGATCAATGCCCTGTTCGCCTCGCTCGAGCGAGGCGACGGCGCGGCGATCGCGCAGCATGTTTTCCCGGAAGGCCGTGTCACCGCCGTGGGCAAGGCGACCGACGGGACGCCGCGCATCCGGCAGGAAAGCTGGGCCCAGTTCAGCGCGCGCCTGCAGCCCGGCAAAGGCTTTCGCGAGCGCATCTGGAACCCCGCGATCGAGATAGACGACGATATCGCGATGGTGTGGGCGCCATATGACGTCCAGGTCGACGGCAAAACCAGCAATTGCGGGATCGACCATTTCGATCTGGTCCGAGAAGCAGGGCGCTGGAAGTTGCTGAACATCACCTTCTCGTCCCGCACCACCGGGTGCGAGCGCCCGTGACCCGCGACACGCTCTTCCTGCTCGATCCCAGCTTCGAGGACCCCGCGCTGCCGGGGCGCACTTTCTATTGCACCGATTGCATCACCTTGGAGGGTCTGCTTGCCGCCTTCCCGGAGCTCGCCGCGAAGCTCGACATCGTCCGCATCGCCTATCCGCGGCCCCGCGCGGCGGTGGTCGCGGCACTGGGCGAGGCGAACCAGAACCTGCCCGCGCTGGCCTTTGCCGAAGGCGGCTTCGTCAATGACCAGCCGGGCCTCCTGCGCGCGCTGCATGCGCGCCACGGCTTTCCGGAACCGCATCCATGATCCAGTCATTGCTCATTGCCAATCGCGGCGAGATCGCGTGCCGCATCATCCGCACCGCGCGGGCGATGGGGATCCGCACGATCGCGGTCTATTCGGATGCCGACGCGCAAGCGCTCCACGTTCGCCAGGCCGACGAGGCGGTGCACATCGGCCCCTCGCCGGCGCGCGAATCCTATCTTGTTGGCGAGCGCATCATTGCCGCAGCAAATTCGACGGATGCCGCAGCAATTCATCCGGGCTATGGCTTCCTCTCGGAAAATGCCGATTTCGCCCAGGCGGTGCTCGATGCGGGCCTGATCTGGGTCGGCCCCCATCCCGACAGCATCCGCGCGATGGGACTCAAGGACGCCGCAAAGGCACGGATGATCGCGGCCGGAGTCCCCGTCACCCCCGGCTATCTCGGTGAGGATCAGTCGCCCGATCGGCTCCAGCAGGAGGCAGATGCGATTGGCTATCCGGTGCTGATCAAGGCCGTGGCCGGCGGCGGCGGCAAGGGCATGCGCCGCGTCGATGCTGCGCAGCAATTTGCCGAAATGCTGCAGTCGTGCAAGCGCGAGGCCGCCTCCTCGTTCGGCGACGACCGCGTGCTGATCGAGAAGTACATCCTCTCCCCGCGCCACATCGAAGTGCAGGTGTTCGGCGACAGCCACGGTAACGTCGTCCACTTGTTCGAGCGCGACTGCTCACTCCAGCGCCGCCACCAAAAGGTGATCGAGGAAGCCCCGGCACCCGGGATGACCGAATATACGCGCAACATCGTTTGTGCGGCCGCAGTCCGCGCTGCAAAGGCGGTCGACTATGTCGGCGCGGGCACGATCGAGTTCATCGCCGACGGCTCGCTGGGTCATATTCACCCCGATCGCATCTGGTTCATGGAGATGAACACCCGCCTCCAGGTCGAGCATCCGGTGACCGAGGAAATCACCGGGGTCGATCTGGTGGAATGGCAGCTGCGCGTCGCCAGCGGCGAACCGCTGCCCAAGACGCAAGACGAGTTGCGGATCAACGGTCACGCCATCGAAGCGCGGCTCTACGCCGAGGATCCCGCCAAGGGCTTCCTTCCCTCCACGGGAAAACTCGAACAGTTCCTGCTCGATGGCAGCGTTCGGATCGACAAGGGCGTCTATCAGGGCGCGGCGATATCGCCTTTCTACGATCCGATGATCGCCAAGATGATCTCGCACGCGAGCGACCGCGAGGAGGCTCGCGAACGCCTGAGCTGGGCGCTGAACGAAAGCATTATCTGGCCGGTCCGAACCAATGCCGGCTTCCTGATCCGCTGCCTCGAACAGTCCGACTTCATTGCCGGCCAGATGGACACCGGCCTCATCGCGCGCGAAGGCGAGGCGTTGATCCCGCCGCTGATGCCGCCGGATCACGAGCTCGAAGCGGTCGCTGAAACCTATTCTCGCCAGTCCCTGGCCGGTTTCAGGCTCAACGCGCCGTTGCGGCGCGAAATGGTCCTGGCGGTCAACGGCCAGCCCGTCCCCGTCCGCATGTCGATCCACGATTATGTCGATCAGCGGCGCCTGGCCGGCTCACAAGATGCGCCCGCCTCATTGTGGCTCACCGATGGCGGACAGACCTGGCAAGTCCAGCCGGTCCGGACGGTGCAGGCAGGCGCCGCGGCAGCCAGCGACGGCGCCATCCTCTCCCCCATGCCCGGCCGCATCACTGCGGTGGAAATCGTCCCCGGCGACACCGTCACCAAGGGCCAGCGCCTGGTCACGCTCGAGGCGATGAAGATGGAGCACAGCCTGATCGCGCCGTTCGACGGCGTCGTCGCCGAGCTTAACGCCGAGCCCGGCGCGCAGGTCAGCGAAGGCACATTGCTGGTGCGGATCGAACGGTTGGAAGATTAATTCGCCCTCACCCTTCCCACCGCCTTGCGGCGGCGGGCCCATTCCCTCTCCCAACGGGAGAGGGAGGGAGGCGCGAAGCGCCGGAAGGGTGAGGGTGATAGAGGAGACAAGGCAATGCCCGGAAAATATTACGACGAATGGCAGATCGGCGACCGAATCGAGCACGACCTGCGCCGCACCGTCACCGAGACCGACAATCTGCTCTTCTCGACCCTCACCCACAACAGCCAGCCGCTCCACCTCGACGCCGAGGCCGCGCGCGCGTCGGAGTTCGGACAGATCCTCGTCAACGGCACCTTCACCTTCAGCCTGATGGTCGGCATCACCGTGGGGGACACCACCGCGGGCACGCTCGTCGCCAATCTGGGCTATGACAAGCTGGTCATGCCCAAGCCGGTGTTCCTCGGCGATACGCTCCACGCCTCGAGCGAAGTCGTCGACCTGCGCCCGAGCAAGTCGCGCCCCAACCAGGGCATCGTCACCTGGCGGCACCAGATGCACAACCAGCGCGACGAGCTGGTCTGCGAATGCCTGCGCTCGGCGCTTCTGCGAAGCCGCGCGGCCTAAGCGGCCTTTTCGCGCGCCGGCACGGGATTGGAGAATTCCATCTCCTCGTCGATCCCGCCATATTTGAGCGCCATCACGTCGAGCGTGTAATTCTGGTGAACCCGCCACGGCTTGCGAGTGCCCTGTCGCGGCAGCTGCTGTGCCGCCCGCTGGATATAGCCCGAGGTGAAGTCGAGGAACGGCGCCTCCTCCACCGGGCCCGCCAGCCGCGGCGTCACCTGGCGCATCCCGCGCTTGCGCATCGCGTTGAGCAGCCGCGTGACATAATAAGCGGTCAGGTCCGATTTCAGCGTCCAGCTGGCATTGGTATAGCCGAACGAGATCGCGAAATTGGGCACGTCCGAAAACATCATGCCCTTGTAGGTCAGATGCTCGACCGGCGCGAACGGCGCCCCGTCCACCGTCACCGGGATCCCGCCCAGCAGCCGGATCTCGAGCCCCGTCGCGGTGACGATCAGATCGGCCTCGATCTCGCGCCCCGAACCCAGCTTCAGCCCAGTCGGGGTGAAGCGTTCGATCGTGTCGGTGACCACCTCCGCCTTGCCCTCGCGGATCGCCGCGAACAGATCGGCGTCGGGCACCAGGCACAGCCTTTGGTCCCACGGATCGTAGCGCGGCGTGAAATGCGTGCCGACATCATACGCGTCGCCCAGCTGCTCGCGCACCATTGCGACGAGCCGCTCCTTCGACTTGGCGGGATGCTTGCGCATCAGCCGATAGAAATATTGCGTGACCAGCACGTTTCGCCACCGCGTGATCGCATAGGCGATCCGGGCGTTCAGTGTCCGCCGCAACCAGTTCGCAAACCTGTCTTCCGAAGGCCGGGCGACGATATAGCTCGGTGAGCGCTGCAGCATCGTTACATGCGCCGCCTCGCGCGCGAGTTCTGGTACCAGCGTCACCGCGGTCGCCCCGCTGCCGATCACGACGACCTTCTTGCCGGCATAGTCCACATCGGGCGTCCAGAATTGCGGGTGCACGATCCGCCCCCCGAAATCGGCCGCACCCGCGAAATCGGGGAGATATCCCCGCTCGTAATTATAATAGCCGCTGCACATGAAGAGGAAGGAGCAAGTGAAGCATCGTTCTTCGCCGCCCTGATCCGCGGTCACCGTCCACAGCGAGTCCGCGCTCGACCAGGAGGCGCTCGTCACCTTGTGGGACAGCCGGATATGCGCGTCGAGGCCATGCTCGCGCGCCGTCTCGTCGAGATAGTTGAGGATCGCCGGCCCGTCGGCGATCGCTTTCGCCTCGGTCCACGGCCGGAACGAGAAGCCTAGGGTGTACATGTCCGAATCCGAGCGGATGCCCGGATAGCGAAACAGGTCCCAGGTGCCGCCGAGCCGCTCGCGACCCTCCAGGATCACGAAGCTGCGGTCGGGGCTGTTCGCCTGCAGGTAATGGGCCGCGCCGATGCCCGAAATGCCGGCGCCCACCACCACGACGTCGAAATGCTCGATCATTCTGCCCTCCACCGCAATTGCTTACAGCGATGTAAGTAACAGGGTCAATAATCGCGCGAGTAACGCAGGCTCACGCTCGAACCGCCGAACGATCCGGTCTGCGAGAGCAGGCTGAGCGCGCGGGTCAGCGCGATCTCGATCTGCGTCGCGGTAAACCCTTCGGCGTCGGTGATGATCTCCACATAGATATCGTCGGTGATATATTTGCCCGCCGCCAGCGACGTGCCCCGGCCGCTCGCATCGTCGGCGCCGAGGATGCGGAGCCGATCAATCCCGGTCGCCGATTTGAGCTTGCCGAGCGGATTGAGCCCGCCGCCGGTGCCGCGCAACGAGTTCACCGCCGCCGCCAGCTGGATCGCCTCGGTCGCGGAGAGATTGGTGACGTTGGTCCCGAAGAACAGTCGCGCCAGCACTTCCTCCTGCGGCAGCGCCGGCGACGAGGAGAAGGCGATCTGGGGAAGCTGCGCCGTCCCGGTGACGTTCAGGATCGCGGTCACGCCCTCGGCCGTGGTGGTCGCGGAAATGTCGATCCCCGGATTGGAGAGCGCCGATCCCTGGAAGGTAATGTTGCCGCGCGTCACTTCGAAGCGGCGGCTGGCGAAGCTATAGGTGCCGCGGATGATCTGCATCGATCCGCGTACCTGCGGCGCGACGTTGGTGCCCGTCACGTTGATCCGCGCGCTCCACTCCGATTCGAGCCCCATCCCGCTCACGAAAAGGCGATTGTTGGCGCGGATCCGCAGGTCGAGGTCGAAGATGCCATACGCGCGCCGCGGGGGCGCCGCCGGCTCGTTGCCCGCCGCGACCAGCTGGCTTTTCCGGCGGATGCCGGTCAGTTCGGGTACTTCCGCCGCGCCCTGGCGGATGATCTCGTAATTGGCCTCGGGAATCGTCAGCTCGCCTTCGATCTTCGAGAGTTCGTTGGTCTTGGTGATCGTGATCCTGCCCGTGGCAGTCGCGCCCAGCGACTCGCTGCGCGCCAGCCGGGCGTTAGTGAATTCGGCTGCGATCGTTATCGGATAGCCTGCCTCGGACGAAAGCCCGATCCGGCCCTGCGCGGTGATCGTGCCGTCGCCGGCGCGTCCGCTGGCCTGGGTCAGGATGAATTCGTCGTTCGAGAAGCGCCCGTCAATCTTCAGATTGGTGACCTGCGTGCCATAGGTCTCGTTGCCATAGGTCAGGTTCTCGCCGCGGACGATGCCCGCCAATTGCGGCGCGCTGACCCGTCCGGAAAAGTCGGCAGCGATGCCGATCCCGCCCGATAGATGCTGGTTGGTGAGCCCGGCGAGCGAGAAGGGCACCGCAGCCGGCCCGTTGTAGCGGATCCCGCCGGAAAGCGGCGCTTCCATCACCCGCTGCAACCACGAGCCGGCACCCGCGCTCAGCGGTCGCATCGTTGCGACCAAGCGGCCGATCGTGGTGGTCCCGCGCTTGATGATCGCGCGGGCATCGCCGCCATCCGGCAGCAGGCGCCCGACGAAGCTGACATCGACCGGCGCCGATACCGTCGCGAGGCTCGAGCGCGTGAAATTGTCCACCTCGAGCCGCACGTCGGCGCTCGGGAAGGCGCCCGAACTGGCCTGCGCGAAGTCGATGCTTCCGGTCGCCGTTCCGTCGATGCCGATCCCCGGTACGAAGCCGTTGACCACCGCCAGGTCGAGCTTGTCGAGCCGTGCCTGCAGCGCCATTCCGTCGCCGTAGCTGCCCGCCAGCCGCACGCTTCCACGGTCGAAATCGACCTGCGTCGGCATCAGGCGATAGACGCCGTCCCGAATTGCGATCCGCGCCGGATTGATCGTGCGGAACTGGATCCCGCTCCCCTGCCCCTGCAGCGCCACCAGCCATTGCTCGGGCGCCAGCTGCGCGTTCGCGGCGATCTGGAAGGGCACGCCCGACGATCCCGTCGCGAACAGCTGCGCCGTACCGTTGCCGCCCTGATAATCGATCTTCGCCCGCGCGGTCTTGAGCACGAATTGCCCGCTGCGCATATTGGCGAGCTGAACATCGGCGAGCACCTGCGGCGTATCGGCCAATACGACGCTGGCCGAGATCAGCCCGCGGCCGATCGTCAGCCCGGCATTGCCGGGAATCGTCGCGTTCAGCGCCCGCGCCTGCACGTCGGCGCGCTGCAAGTCCCCCTGCGCACTCAGATCGGCGCTCCCGTTCACGCCCGACCCCACGAAGGTCAACCGCCCGGCAAAGGGCCCCGCACGGGTCTGCTGGACGCGCCCGCCGATATCCATGCCCGCGAAGCGCGCGCTTTCGATATCCACTGCGAGCAGGGCGCCCGTGCGCACCACCACATCGGCGTTGAACGGACCATAATCGGTCTCTCCGCTGGCGATGACGGCGTAGGAGTCGCCGCGGCCCCGGATCTGCGCCTGAAGGCCGACCAATCCCACGCCAAGCCCGGGACGTTCCGCGCGTAGCAGGACGACCGGCGCAGTCAGCGTGCCCGTCACCCGAGCGGTCAACGGGCCATAAGCGGTGGACACCGCATCGGCGTTGATCAGGATCGGCCCTGCCGGGTCGTAGCGTCCGGAGCCGCGCAGGATACGGAATTGCGGCGCGCGCAGCCGCACGTCGCTGATCGCGATGATACCGCTCGGGTCCAGCGCCAGCCGCGCCGAAGCGACGGCATTGCCGCCCAGGAAATCGCGCGCCGCTTCGTTGGTGATACGGCGGGTCTCGGCACCCACCTGCCCGCGAATGCCCCAGCCGCCGCCGGGGGCGGCATAGAGCTCGGCGTCGGTGGTCAGATTGACCACGCCGACGCCGTTGATCGCATAATCGTTGACGCGGCCCTTGAGCGCCCCCGTGTAACGGCCGGTGCTCATGTCAGCGGCGATGATCGCGGTCGCATCGACTCGATCCGAACGCAGCCTCAGATTGTCCGAAAGGATCTGCGAGCCCGAGATCGCCAGATCGCCGGCGATCGTCAGGTTGGTAACCAGGCCGCCCGCCGCAGCATTGAGCCCGGTCACCCGCGCCGCGCGTGCCCGGACCGGCACCAGGATGCGATCCGAATCGACCCGTGCCCGACCCTCGGCATAAAAGCGCTCGACGACCGTCTCGCCGAAGCCGAGCGCCGCCGCCTGGATCTTGTAATCCGCCACCGGGGTCGCGAACGGCCCGTTCAGCGCCAGCGCCGCGCGCACCGATCGGCCGTTCAGATTGGGCGCGATCGAGCCCGGCGTGAGCAGCATCGCCTCGACTCGCACATCGCCGAAGCGATTGTTCGCGAGATCGATCAGCCCCTTCGCCTCGACCGAGAGCGCCTTCGACCGCACGAAGAGCGAACCCTTCGCGGTACGATCGGCCAGCACGGCATCCAGCGCGACGTCGAGCTGCGGCGAGGTGAGTCGCTCGACCGATCCGGGCATGTAGATGCCCGGGCGGATCGGTCCGCGCACCTGGAAGCGGCCGTCCTGCGCGATCACATTGAGGTTCGCGATCTGTTGCCCGCCCAAGGTGCCCAGCGCACGCCCGGTCCAGCTTTTCCAGCTGCCCTTGCCGTTCACCGCCAGCGTCACCGGCGCCTCGAGCCCGGCGAGCCCGGTCACGAAGCCGTTGACCGGCGCGTTAAGCTGCATGTCGATATCGAGCTTGTTCTGCTCGGGCACGGCATCGAGCCGGAGCTTGAGCTGGTCCCCGCCCGCCACGCCGGGCGCCGCGACCGTCTGTGCGTCGGCGACGATCTGGGCGCGCCCACCGGCAAGATGCGCGCTGCCGCTCAGCCGGGCGATATGCCGCTGCCCGGTAACCGCCGGGGCGATGTCGATCCGCGCGATCGCCAGCTTGGCCACGTCGATGTTGAGATCGGGCAGCAACGGCGCATCGGGATCGCCCGAAGGCTTGAGCTCGGGCAGCCGCGCCAGCCGTACTTCGGGGCTCGTTAGGCTGCGGATATCGATATGCTTGTTGAAATAGCTGAACGGTCGCCAGTCGACCGCGATCCGGGGCGACGTGGCGAAGACGCCCTTATTGTCCCGCACCTCGACATCGTGGAGCACCATCGCGCCATAAAGCGAGCCCTCGATCCGCCCGACGCGGAAGTTGAGGCCCGAGGCGAGCGAGAAATTGTTGATCTGCTGGACGACGAAGCCACGCCCTGGGCCGGTGTTGATCCCGACGATCAGCAGCCCGGCCAGCAGCACCAGCGAGCCGAGTGCGATCGCGCTCCACTTGACGATCCGCTGCCAGACCGGCGGCTTCACGACCACGACCTGCTCGGTCGCATCCCCTGCGGGCGCTTCGCTCGCCATCAGAAGGCCTGGCCGATGGAGATGTACAAGGCGACCAGCGATTCACCCGGCTTGCGGCCGATCGGCGTGGCCACATCGACGCGCAGCGGCCCGAAATTGGTGTAGATCCGTCCGCCGATTCCCGCGCCGAAGCGCATGTTCTTGCCGGTCGGGTACAGGCCTTCATACACCTGCCCGGCATCGATGAACGGCACGATCCCGAAATTGCCGAAGCGATAACGCGCCTCGATCGCGAACTCGTTCATGCTGCGCCCGCCCACGGGCCTGCCGTCCGGCGAGCGCGGGCCCAGTTCCTGATAGCCGAAGCCGCGTACCGAACCACCGCCGCCGGCATAATAGCGCCGCGAGGGCGGCAGATCGTCGCGGGCGATCCCCGGAATTGCGCCAACGCGCGCGCGCCCGGCAATGACGATGTTGCGGGTCGCCGGGTAATATACGGTCCCCTCCAGCATCAGCCGCGCATAGGGCCGTATTTCGCCGCGGACCGAAGTCTCGGGGCTCACATTGGCCTTGATCCGGAAGCCGCGCACCGGGTTCAGCAGATTGTCCGACGCGTCATAGCCCAGGAAAAGCGGCAGCGCGCCGATCGCCCAGGTCCCGCGATCGCGCATCCCGCGATTGAAATTATAGCGGTCCTCGTTCGAACCGACGATCTCGGCGCCATAGAAATAGGTCCAGCGCTTCTGCCAGATCGGGGTCGAATCGCGCGACCAGCGCAGCGATAGCGTGCCGGTGTAGCTTTCGAACGCTGCATAGTCCGAATGGTTGATCGCGGCGATCGCCTGAAAAGTGCGATCGCGCTGGCCGGCGTTGGATCGGCGGAAGGTTCCCGAAATCGCCTGCTCCTGCGTGCCGAGCACGCCGCTTGCGATCAAAGCGCCTTCGGGGGGGAAGAAGTTGCGGTGCGTCCAGGTCGCCTCGGCACGGAATCCCTGCCCAGTGCTGTAGCCGACTTCGCCCGCCAGCGTGCGCGGGCGGCCGGCATTCTGCCGCACCAGCAAATCGACCACTTCGGTGCCGTCAGGGCCCGTCACGCCGGTCTTCACCGGCTCCACCGCCACCGTCGAGAACAGGCTGGTCGCAATCAGCGCCTCGCGCAGATCGTCCACCTTGCGGCTGTCGTAGATCTGCCCCGGCTTGTAGCGGCGCAGCAGCTCGAGATGGTCGACCTCGAACACCGGACGCCGGCCCTCGGTGCGGATCGCGCCGAAGCTCGCGCGCGGTCCCAGCTCCACCGGCAGCGTATAATCGCCGAGATGGGTTTCCTCGTCGAGCAGGATGTCGCGCTCGCCTACCTTGGTAAAGGGATAGCCCTGCTGCGGCAGCCGCAGGCTGACATTGGCCTCGGCGCCCTGGATGCGCTCGGCCTGGATCGCGTCGCCCGGGTTGAGGTTGAGCTCGGCGTCGACCAGCCCGGCCGGCACGGTCGGATCGCTCACTATCTTGATTGTGCCCAGCCGATAGAGCGCGCCGGGCGTCGCGATGATCGTCGCCTTCACATTACCCGAGTTGCGCGGATTCTGCTCGAGCGTCGAGATCGCGCTGCCGTCGTAATAGCCGAGCGACTGCATCAACCGCAGCGCAAGGCCTTCATCTTCGCGAGCGCGCGCCGCGACCATCGCCGCATTGGCCGCCTTGCCGTCGCCATCCTCCAGCGCCGAGAGGCTGCGGAAGCGATCATCGAGCCCGACCGCATCGAGCCCCTCGACCGCCGTCGTATAGCGGATCTCGCCGACCTTCTCGTTGTCGATCCCCTCGATCGTCACCGTTTCCAGCTTGAACTCGCCGAGCGGCGGCAGCGGCTGCGCGAATTCGGGCGCTTCGGCGGCGGGCGGCGGAAAGCTTTCGATTTCGGCCGCCACCGCCTGCGGAGTCGCGGACTCGACCGGCGGCGGGGCGTTGGTGATCGGCTCGAGCGGCGCGTTGATGTCATCGCTGATCCGCGGCATCGCCGCATCGAATTCGGCGTCAGAGACGATCGTCTCGTCATCGGCACTCGCGCCGGGTGTCGGTTCGGGGGCAGGCGCAGGTGCCGGCGCGCTCTGCTCGGGCGAAGGGTCGGCGATCTGCGCACACGCGATCGCCGGCAGAAACGCAGTTCCTGCCAGCGCGGCACACGCCAACGCCTTGACCCTTTTACTCACGCGCCTCCTTCGGGCGCCACGACCCCGGCCCCCTGTTGGAACCCCCGAACCGTTGTTTCGCTCCATGTGCAAGCGAAAAACGCCTGATATCAATATCTCGCTTTCGCCTCGGCGCGGAATCGGTGGAGCAAGGGCTCGGTATAGCCGCTCGGCTGGGTGACCCCCTCGAACACCAGCGCGCGTGCGGCGCGGAACGCCAGACTGGCCTCGGC